>NZ_JBFAHJ010000018.1:100917-220329 GCF_040654115.1 Nonomuraea sp. NPDC050786 | reverse complement strand
TACCGCCAGGTGCACGGCTGGTTGGCTACGTTCGGGAGGGATAACCGCTGAAAGCATCTAAGCGGGAAGCTTGCCTTGAGATGAGGTCTCCCACCACGAGAGTGGGTAAGGCTCCCGGTAGACGACCGGGTTGATAGGCCGGAGGTGGAAGCACGGTAACGTGTGGAGCTGACCGGTACTAATAGGCCGAGGACTTGACCACAAAGCATCTTGCTCGCGTCCACTAGGCAATTCTGAGACAGCAAACAGTTGCTGCTCGAGGGGTTGCGGCGGTTATGGCGGGAAGGAAACACCCGGTTACATTCCGAACCCGGAAGTTAAGCTTCCCAGCGCCGATGGTACTGCACTCGGGAGGGTGTGGGAGAGTAGGTCACCGCCGCACAATATTTGTCGAAGAGGGCCATCCGGAAGGGTGGCCCTTTTTGCGTTCAATGGGTGCCCAGCACCAGGCTGTACTGGATTCCGCAGTTCACGACATGGAGCAGGCCGAGGGCGGCGAGTTGGAAGCCCAGCGGGACGCCGGTGTCCGTGGAGATGAACTGCGGCATCAGTGACAGGTAGAGCAGTACGCCCTTCGGGTTGAGCAGGACCGTGAGCATGCTCTGCCGCAACACCCTGCCCATGGGCTGTGGGGCCGCGCCGGGGGCCGGGGTGGCGGGGTTCCTCAGGGATGCCAGGGTCCTGAAGGCGAGGAAGATCAGGTATGCGGCGCCGGCGTACCGCATGGCGGGCAGTGCGGCCGGGAGCGCGCGGAGTGCGGCGGCGAGGCCGGCGGCGGCCAGGACGGTGTGTACGGCGTAGCCCGAGGAGATGCCCGCGACCGCCGTAAGCCCGGTACCGGCTGTTCGGGGATCCGGACTTCCTGCTGCGGGTGGCGGTGGCGGATCTGGCGGCGTATGAGCGGTTCTACTCCGGGACGCTCTCCGGGCTGCCGGGAGTGGCCCAGGTGACCTCTCACTTCGCGATGAAGGCCGTCAAGCCGGATGTAGGGCTGCCGTTGGACGCTTGAGGCGTTCCGGGAGGGGCCCCGCCTGGGTTGAGTTCCCGGGCGGGGCCGCGTGCGTGTGTGGGGGGCTGCTACTGAGGCAGGACCAGGAGGGCGTCGCCCACGCCGCGCTCCACGCCGTCCGAGGGCCGGTTGACCAGCTTGTCGCGGACGACCATCGCCGTCGAGCCGCCACCGTCCAGGTTGACGGCCTGCTTGGCGCCCAGCCAGCGCATGAACTCGGCCGCCTCGTGGAAGTTCGCCCCGACGCTCACGCCGGGGTTGCGGCCTTCGACGGCGGCCAGGATGAGGCTGCCGTTGCTGGTGACGCCGAGGAGGGTGCGCGGGTGACGGCGCAGGATCATGTTCACGGAGTCGTGGCCGTCGCGCTTGGCGGTGATCTTCACCTGGCCGTTGCGTACGAGGCCGACGTTGCCCGCGATCACGTACAGGTCCGGGGTCAGCTTGAGTGCCTTCTTGGTACGCAGGTCCACGACCGTGGTGTCGACCTTGACCGTCCAGTCCTGGAAGGCGTGCTCGTTGAGCCAGTCGGCGGCCAGGCCGTTGCCGTGCAGCACCCGCGTTCCCGCCGCCACCGCCGCGCCTGACTGCCGCAGGCCGAGGACCTTGCCGTTGGCGTCGAGCACGGCGTCGGTCCCGCCGGCGGGCGTCTTGGCTCCGTACTCCTCCGTGTACAGCACCAGCTCGTCCGTCGCGGCGGCCCGGTTCACCCCGTTGACCTCGGTCTTCTGGCCGTCCTGCGAGGTGGCGGTGACGGCCGTCCTCAGCTCCGTGATCTTGGCGGTGTGGCCCTGGAGAATCACGGCCGAGCGGCCGGGGACGGCCTCGCTGAGGAGCTTGCCGGCGACCACCGATGCGCCGACGGGCTCGCCGCGCAGCGCCTTGTCGGTGTGGATGTTGAAGAAGCCGCCGTTCACCCCGACGAGCGCGTGCCGGGCCTTGGCCATCGAGGAGACGGTCTCCCGCTTGGCCACGCTGGTGCCGAGCGAGGACACGTACGAGCCGCGGAACGTCCGGGCGTCGATCATCACGACCTTGACGTCCCAGGGGCCGGTGGTCTTGAGGCCGTCGTCGCCGAGGTAGTCGACCTTGACCTTCAGCCCCGCGTCCTTGAGCTTCTTGGCCGTCTCCTCGGCCTTCTTCTTGTCCTCGAGGGACCAGAGGCCGACCCTGACCATGTACACGGTCTGGATGGGGGCGTCGGCGACGCTCGGGCGGATCACCTTCTGCACGCTGGGGGTCTCCCCGGCGGCCTCCACCTCGGCGGCCTTGGCCTCGGCGGTCGACTGCATCCCGTAGTCGCGGCCGCTCGGCATCAGCACGGTCACCGTGTAGCCGTCGGTCGACGTGCCGGCCTTCACGTCGTACAGGTCGATGCCCTGGGCGACGGCGGTCGCTGTCTTCGTCGGCACGGGCCGGTCGCCCAGCGGGAACTTGGCCGACGGGAACGCCACCGACGCCTGCTCCGCGGCGGCGGGCAGGGTGGTGAGCGTGAGGGTGGCGGCTATGGCCAGGCCGCCGGCGAGGGTGCGTCGAGACATGGATTCTCCAGAGGGCGGAACAGGGACCGCACCATAGTGGCGAGATCATGGTCTCCGGGGCAGCCGAACGCGCTAATCGGCCGAAGAGGTTACAAGATTGACATCGCGCCGGATACAATCCGCGTATGACACGCATCAGCATGTGGTGGCGGCCGACAGACGGCCGCTGAATTCCCCATGCGTGGCCGTCTCCGGGACGGCCTAATGAGCGTGCGGGTCCTCCTGAGACGGCATGACCTCAAGGAGAGACCAGAATGCACAACGACGTCGTGCTCACCGGTGACCGCCCGACCGGGCCCCTGCACCTTGGCCACTACTTCGGCTCGCTCGCCAACCGGGTACGCCTGCAGGACACGTACCCGATGTATGTGCTGATCGCCGACTATCAGGTGATCACGGACCGGGACCTGCCCGGCGAGATTCAGCGCAACACCACCGAGTTGCTCCTCGACTACCTCGCGGTCGGGATCGACCCCGGCAAGGTCACGATCTTCCAGCACAGCGCGATCCCCGAGCTGAACCAGCTGCTGCTGCCCTTCCTCAGCCTGGTGTCGGTGTCCGAGCTGAGCCGCAACCCCACGGTCAAGGACGAGATCGCGCACAGCTCGCAGGCGGCGGTGAGCGGCCTGATGTTCACCTATCCCGTGCACCAGGCGGCCGACATCCTGTTCTGCAAGGGCACGCTGGTGCCGGTCGGCAAGGACCAGCTCCCGCACGTCGAGGTGACCCGGCTGGTGGCGCGCCGCTTCAACGAGCGCTACGGCGAGGTGTTCCCGTTGCCGGAGGCCATGATGGGCGAGCGGCCGATGCTCAAGGGGCTCGACGGCGGCAAGATGAGCAAGAGCCGGGGCAACGCGATCGCCCTGTCGGCCACGGAGGACGAGACGGCCGCCCTCATCCGCAAGGCGCGCACGGACTCCGATCGGCTGATCACGTTCGACGAGACGAACCGCCCCGAGGTGGCGAACCTTCTCACGCTGGCCGGACTCTGCCTCGGCCGCCCGCCGCAGGACATCGCCGAGGAGATCGGGTACGGCGGCGCCGTCGCGCTCAAGAGCCTGGTCACCGAGGCGGTCAACGAGTTCCTGCGACCGATCAGGAAACGCCGCGCCGAGCTCGCCGAGACCGATGTGAGAACCATCCTGGCCGCCGGCAACGAAAAGGCCAGGGAGCGGGCGGTCGCGACGCTTGGGGAGGTACGGGCCGCTATGGGGTTCTGAGGGCGATGGCCGGCTCGGTGGGCACGGCGCGCAACGGGCGCCGGTGGTGTCAGCGGGGCTCGCGGCGGAAGGACTCCAGGGCCAGCAGGGCCACGTGGAGCGACATGCAGGACTCGACGTCGTCGAGGTCGGTGTCCAGGATGCGTTCGAGGCGGCGCAGCCGGTCGTAGAAGGCGGGCCTGGACAGGTGGGCCTTCTGCGCGGCGACCGCCTTGTTGCGCCCCGCGTCGAGATAGATGCGCAGGATCCGCGTCAGGTCGCCGCCCCGCTGCGCGTCGTGCGCCAGCAGCGGCCCGAGCTCCCGCTCCGCGAACGTCTGCAGCCGGGCGTCATCGCGCAGCAGGTGCAGCAGCCCGCGCAGGCGCAGGTCAGGCAGGCGGTAGAAGGGCCGGCCGTCCGGTTGGCGGACGGCCACGTCGGCCACCTGCTCGGCCTCGAGGAAGCTCCGCCGTACGTCCCTGATGGACTCCACCAGCGAGCCGGCCGCCAGCACGAAGGAGGAGCCCGGTCGCCAGAGCACCCGCAGCCGCTCCGAGAGGGCGGTCAGCGCGGGCTCGGCCTGGCTCCGTGGCGGGAGGGGCAGCAGGATCCCCACCCGCTCCTGATCGAGCGCGCCGACCAGGGCGGGCAGGCGGATGTCGCGGCAGGCGGCGGCGGTGGCCTCGGCCAGCTCGCCGAGCTGGGCCTGACCGTCGAGCGCCTGGTCGGCCGGGTCGGTCGGCCGGATGACCACGCTGATCAGCTTGCGGCCGGTGAGCGGCACGCCGACGGCGCGGGCGCGGGCGGCGGCCTCGTCGGGGTCGGCGTAGGCGTGGGTCAGGATGCCGGTGATGATCGTGCCGTGCGCCTGGCGTTCGAGCGACTCCTGGTGGCGCTCCAGCAGGCGCCCCAGGGCGAGCGTCGTGGCGGCGCGCTCGGCCAGCACCATGTCGCGCGGCGTCGGCGGCGCGTCGCAGATCAGGATCAGCCGCCCCCAGTCCTGCCCGCGCGCCCCGACCGTGGTGACCAGCCACCCGGAGGCGAGGTCGTACGCGGTGCGCTCCGACGGGGCCACCGCCCGGGACCTGGCCTCCCAGCCGGCCAGCAGCGCGCCGGCGTCGCGACCGGCGGACTCGCAGGCCAGCACCTGGTGCGCGAGGTTCTCCAGCAGCACGGGCCGGTTGGAGAGCCTGGACACCTGGGCGAGCACCTCGGCGGGCGACGCGCCCTCGACCGACAGCTCGGTGAAGACCTCGTGGAGCTGCTCGGAGGCCCGCAGCTCCTCCAGCTGGATGTCGATGATCCGGGAGTGGACGGACTCGGTGATCTGCACGAACGGCGTCTCGCGGGTCAGCACGATGACCGGCAGCCCGTGCTCCTCGGCCGACTTGACCACGGCACGGGGCAGCTCGCGGACGAACCTGCGGCCCAGCTCCACGATCAGCCCGGAGGCGCCTACAGAGGAGAGCTCGCCGATGTAGTCGGCGAGCTTCTCCGGGTCCTCGGGAAGCGCGACGCCCGTGGTGAGCACCAGCTCCCCGCCGCGCAGGAGGTGGGCGATGTCGGCGATCTCGCCGACGTGCACCCACCGCACCTTGGTGTCGAGCCGGTCGGCGCCCGCGACCACACGCGGGCTGCCCCGGCGTACGGTCTCCAGGGCGAGGACGTCGGCGATGGTGGGCAACACGGGGCAGAGCCTAGCCGATCAGAATGTAAGAACGGCCATGGGCCCATTTACGCTTTGTCACCGGCCGAGGTCCTCCTCCCGGTATTCCCTCCGAGGTTCGCGCACCCGCAGCTCGACCCGGCGAATCTTGCCGGAGATCGTCTTGGGCAGCTCGCCGAACTCCAGCCGCCGCACCCGCTTGTAGGGGGCCAGCTCCCTGCGGCAGTGCTCGAAGATCGACCGTGCGGTCGCCTCGTCCGGCTCGAACCCGGGCGCGAGCGTCACATAGGCCTTCGGTACGGCCAGCCGTACCGGATCGGGGGCGGGCACCACCGCCGCCTCGGCCACGGCCGCATGCTCCAGCAGCACGCTCTCCAGCTCGAACGGCGAGATGCGGTAGTCGGAGGCCTTGAAGACGTCGTCGGTCCTGCCCACGTAGGTGATGTAGCCGTCCTGGTCGCGGGTGGCGACGTCGCCAGTGTGGTAGAAGCCGGCGCGCATCGCATCACTCGATCCACCCACATATCCGGACATGAGGCCGAGAGGGCGGCGGTCGTCCAGAGGCAGGCAGATCTCGCCGTCGTCCCCGGGCTCGCCGGTGACCGGGTCGACGAGCACGACGTCGTAGCCGGGCAGCGGGCGCCCCATCGACCCGGGCCTGACCGGCTCGTCCGGCGCGTTGCCGATCTGCGCGGTGGTCTCGGTCTGGCCGTAGCCGTCCCTGATCGTGATGCCCCACGCCTTGGCCACCTGGTCGATGATCTCGGGGTTGAGCGGCTCGCCGGCGGCGACCGCCGTACGCAGGGGGAGATTCGCGCCCAGATCCTCCTGGATGAGCATCCGCCAGACGGTCGGCGGCGCGCAGAACGTGGTGACCTGCTCGTCCCGCAGCACCTCGAGCAGTGCCGGGGCGGAGAAGCGGCGGTAGTCGTGGATCAGCACGGTGGCGCCGGCGTTCCAGGGGGCGAAGACGTTGCTCCACGCGTGCTTGGCCCACCCCGGCGAGGACACGTTGAGATGCACGTCGCCGGGCTTGAGCCCGATCCAGAACATCGTCGACAGGTGCCCGGCCGGATAGGAGGCGTGGGTGTGCTCGACCAGCTTGGGCTGCGAGGTCGTGCCCGAGGTGAAGTAGAGCAGCAGCGTGTCGCCGGCCCGGGTCGGAGCGTCGGGGGCGAAGTGGGCGCTCTCCTCGTACGCCTCGTGGTACGGCAGCCAGTTGTAGGCGTCGCCCACAGCGATCTTCGTGTATTCGCCGGTCCGGAACTTCCCCGCGTCGGCTGCGTCGGCGATCACATGGGAGACGCCGCCCCGATCGACGCGCTCGGCGATGTCCTTGGCCGTCAGCAGCGTCGTGGCCGGGATGACGACCGCGCCCAGCTTCATCGCGGCCAGCAGCGACTCCCACAGCTCGGCCCGATTGCCCAGCATGAGCAGGATCCGGTCGCCCCGGCGCACGCCCTGCAGGTGCAGCCAGTTGGCGACCTGGTTGGAGCGGGCCGACAGCTCGGCGAACGTGTAGCGGGCGCTGCTCGCCCCCACGATCTTGAGTGCGACGGCGTCGGGCGTCTCGGCGGCCAGGACCCCGTCGAACCAGTCGAGCGCCCAGTTGAACTCCGCGAGCTCCGGCCAGCGGAAGTCGCGGCGGGCGGTGGCGGCGTCGGCCTGGAGCAGGAAATCGCGGGCGGCACGGAAATCGCTCATTCCCGGATCCTGCTACGCCGGCAGCCGCCGCTCAAGGCCGTCGAGCACCGACACCAGCCCGAAATCGAAGGCGACCGCCTGGATGGCGCTCGGGTCGTCGTAGGCGTCGAAGTCCAGGCCCTCCAGCATGTCGGGATAGTCACGGGCCGCGGTGAGGACCATCTTGCGCATCTCGTCGGGGTCGTACTCGCGGTCGGACATCGAGGTGTTCCAGGCGATCTCCGGCAGCGTCCTGCCGTATACGTAGGCGGTGAGCGTGCTGCCGGCGTAGTCGACGTCCAGCCCCTCGAACCCGGCCTGTCTGAACATCCTGCGCATTCCACTGGCCACGCGCATCGCGTTGGGGCCGAGCGCGGGCAGGCGGCCGAGCAGGTCGGCCGACCACGGGTGGCGCAGCATCACCTGGCGCATGCTGTAGGCCAGGACCGAGGCCGCCTCGCGCCAGCCCACGTCCTCGGGCATGGTCATCTCGCCCCACACCTCGTCGTAGACCAGCTCCAGCAGCTCGTCCTTGTGGGCGACGTACCAGTAGATGCTGGTGGCGCCCGCGCCCAGCTTCGCGCCCAGCTTGCGCATGCTCAGCCCGGCCAGGCCCTCCGCGTCGAGCAGCTCGATGGAGGCCCTGACGATCTCCTCGCGGCTGAGCCCCGGGCTCGCGGCCTTGCGCGGCTCGCGGAGCCACACGGAGGTGAACTGCTTGCCTGTCATCCTCCAAGGATAAATGCACTCGCACACTGTACGAGAGGTGCCGTACAGTGTGCGAGTGACCTCGAACACTGTACGAGACCCGCGCCGATGGTGGATCCTCGGCGTGCTCTGCCTTGCCTTGCTGGTGCTTGTCGTGGACAACACCGTCCTCAACCTCGCCATCCCCTCGCTGAACAAGGAGATGGGGGCGAGCCCGTCGGACATCCAGTGGATCATCGACGCGTACGTCCTGGCCTACGCCGGACTGCTGCTCACCTCGGGCAGCCTGTCCGACAAGTACGGCCGGAGGCTGTTCCTCATCATCGGCCTGGCGTTCTTCGGCGGCGCGTCCCTGGTGGCCGTGCTCGTATCCGAGCCGTGGCAGCTCATCGGCGCCCGCGCCCTGATGGGTGTCGGCGGCTCGCTCGTCATGCCCTCGACGCTGTCGATCCTGATGACCGTCTTCGACGAGGAGGAGCGGCGCAAGGCGATGGCGGCCTGGAGTGCGGTGGCCCTGGTCGGCATGGTGTCCGGCCCGACGCTGGGCGGCTTCATGCTGGAGCACTACTGGTGGGGCTCGGTCTTCCTGCTGAACATCCCCATCGCGGCCCTCGCGATCGTGGCCGCCGTCGTGCTCATGCCCGAGAGCCGCAGCGGCGGCCGGAAGATCGACCCCGTCGGCGTGGTGCTGTCCACCGTGGGGCTGACGGCGGCCGTGTACGTCATCATCGAGCGCGAATGGAACGTGATCGGCATCGCGATCGCGGTCGTCGCCCTGGGCGCGTTCGTGGTCTGGGAGCGCAGGCAGACACAGCCGATGCTGCCGCTGCACCTGTTCGCCAACCGCAACTTCAGCGGCGCGTCGTTCTCGATCCTGCTGATGGCGTTCGGGGCGGGCGCCGTGCTGCTGATGCTCACCCAGTACCTGCAGTTCGTGCTGGGGTATGAGGAGATGCAGGCGGGGCTGGCCATGCTGCCGTACGCCGTGGCCGCCGCGATCTTCAATGGCGTGGGCGCCGGGCTGGGCAAGAAGGCGAGCAACCGGGTGCTGGTGGGGGTGGGGCTGCTGGTGATGGCCGGCGGCTTCGTCGTCATGGCCACGACCACCGGATATCTCCCGCTCCTCACGGGCCTGATGATCATGGGCATGGGCGCCGGGCTGGCCGGGCCGTCCGCGTACTCGTCGCTCATGGCCGCGATCCCCGTCGAGCACGCCGGCGTCGGCTCGGCGCTCAACGACACCGTCCAGCAGGTGGGCATGGCGCTGAGCATCGCGGTCCTGGGCAGCGTGCTGGCCGGGCAGTACACCTCGCAGATGCCGGCCGACCTGCCCGCCGCCGCCAGGGAGTCGATCGGCGGCGCGCATCTGGCGGGCTTCGCCGAGGCCGGCAACCAGGCGTTCACGTCGGCCATGCACCTGGGCTCGTGGGTCGGGGCCGCCTTCTGCGTGGCCGCCGCGCTGCTCGCGGTGGCCGTCCTGCGCCCGGCCGTGGCTCCGGTGCCGGTGCCGGAGAGCAGCGGGGTCTAGCGGACACGGGGTTCCCGCATGCTCTCGAGGCTGTCGAGCTTGTGGGTGCGCTCGTCGTGGCCGATCTGCCTGAGCAGGTCGGCCACCGAGTGGTAGCGGCCGTACTCGGCGGCGTACGTGCCGGGGTCGGGCACGAAGTCCAGCTCCGGGTTCTCGGCCACGAAGGTCATGTACTCGTGTTCGGCATGGTCCTCGAACTCCGCGTTGAGCCGGTAGCTCCACTCCGGCCTGACCAGGAAGAGCACCCAGGACACGTGGTAGTAGAAGAACGCGATCAGCCACGGGGCGGCCCGGTGCAGCAGCCAGCTCTGCCTCTGCCCGGTGCGCTGCACGAGGTCCTGCAGGATCAGCAGGTGCCACTGCTCGTTGTCCTGGTCGGCCCGGGCCTCCACGATCCGCTCGAAGATCCTCCTGACCAGCGCCGACCGTCCCCGGTAGCGGTGCACGGCCCAGTAGCCCATCCGCTCCCACGCCTGGTACGGCACGCGGGCGATGATCTCCAGCATGGCGAACTTCGTGTACGAGCCCTTCTCGCCGTACATGAGGTCCACCGGCCTGAACATCAGCTTGGCCAGCAGGCTGTACGCCATGCGCGGGGTGTCCAGCGTGTCCCGCTGGGCCTGGCGGAGCTGGTCGCGGTCGAGCTTGGGCGGGCCGGAGGGCGCCTCGGGGCGGCGGTCGAGGGTGATGGTCATCTCGGACTCTCCTTCGTGTTCCTGGATGATCCGATGGTGGCCGACCGGCCTGGCCCCGGTCGTCGGCCGCCAGTGGTCATTCGCGGTGCCTCCCGCGGCGTACGGGGCCGGCGCGACGTACACCTCCAGACGGACGGGAGATCCCCTAGGGGGCGGCTGGAAATTTGCAGGTTGTAAGGGTTTCTTGCGTCGGGCCGACAGGTTGCGGGTGGGAGCACCCGGAGGGAAAAGGGATACTCGGTAGCATGTCGGAGCTTCTCGCGCGCCATCGGGCAGTGATGCCCAACTGGTTGGCACTCAACTACAACGAGCCCATCGAGATCGTCAGCGGCAAGGGCAACCGCGTCATCGACGCGGACGGCAAGAGCTATCTGGACTTCTTCGCCGGCATCCTGACCAACATGATCGGGTACGACGTGCCCGAGGTGCGCGAGGCCGTCGAACGCCAGATCGCCACCGGCGTGGTGCACACCAGCACCGTCTACCTGCTGCGCGGCCAGATCGAGCTGGCCGAGAAGATCGCGCGGCTCTCCGGCATCCCTGACGCCAAGGTCTTCTTCACCAACTCCGGCACCGAGGCCAACGAGACCGCCCTGCTCCTGGCCACGTACGCGCGCAAGACCGACCAGGTGCTCGCCATGCGGCAGAGCTACCACGGGCGCAGCTTCGGCACGATCGGCGTCACCTCCAACCGTGCCTGGAAGAACAACTCGCTCTCCCCGCTCAACGTGCAGTTCCTGCACGGCGCCGACCGGCACCTCACCCAGTTCAAGGGCATGTCGGACGCCGAGTACATCCAGGCGTGCGTGGAGGACCTGCGCCACGTGCTGGCCACCGCGGTCTCCAACGACGTGGCGGCGCTGATCGCCGAGCCGATCCAGGGCGTGGGCGGGTTCACGATGGCCCCCGACGGGCTGTTCGCCGCGTACAAGGAGGTCCTGGACGAGCAGGGCATCCTGTTCATCTCCGACGAGGTGCAGACCGGCTGGGGCCGTACCGGCAGCGCGTTCTTCGGCATCCAGAACCACGGCGTGACCCCCGACATGATGACGTTCGCCAAGGGGCTGGGCAACGGCTTCGCCGTGGGCGGCGTCGTGGCGCGCGGCGACCTGATGGACGCTCCGCACGCCGTGGGCCTGGCCACGTTCGGCGGCAACCCCGTCTCGATGGCCGCCGCCAACGCCACTCTCGACTACGTGCTCGACCACGACCTGCAGGCCAACGCCGCGCGTACCGGCGAGATCATCATCAACGGCCTCAAAGAGGCCGCCAAGCGGCTGCCCGTGGTCAAGGACGTGCGCGGCAAGGGCCTGATGTTCGCCGTCGAGCTGGAGAGCCCCGCGCAGGCCGCCCGCTTCATGGAGGAGACCAAGAAGGCCGGGCTGCTGGCGGGCAAGGGCGGCCTGTACGGGACCGCCATCCGCATGGCCCCGCCCCTCACCCTTACGGCGGACGAGGCCGTCGAAGGGCTCGGCATCATCGTGACCGCCCTCGAAACGATCAACGCAGAGACCATCGACGCAGAGGCAGCAGCTCAGTGAAGTCCGTCAACCATTGGATCAACGGAGCCCTCGCGGACGGCGACGCCCGCACCGCGGAGCTCTACAACCCGGCGACGGGCGAGGTCAGCGGTCACGTGGCCCTCGCCTCGGCGGCCGACGTGGACGCAGCCGTGGCGGCGGCCGTCGCGGCCTTCCCCGCCTGGCGGGACGCGTCGCTGGTCAAGCGGTCACAGGTGCTGTTCCGCTTCCGCGAGCTCATGTACGCCCACCGCGACGAGCTGGCCGCGCTGATCTCCTCCGAGCACGGCAAGGTCCACTCCGACGCGCTCGGCGAGGTGGCCCGGGGCCTGGAGGTCGTGGAGTTCGCCTGCGGGATCCCCCATCTGCTCAAGGGCGGCTTCTCCGAGGGCGTCTCGACCCGGGTCGACTCCTACTCGATCCGCCAGCCGCTGGGCGTCGTGGCCGGGATCACGCCGTTCAACTTCCCGGCCATGGTGCCGATGTGGATGTTCCCGATCGCGATCGCGTGCGGGAACGCGTTCGTGCTCAAGCCGTCCGAGAAGGACCCGTCGGCGTCGCTGCTCATGGCCCGCCTGTGGAAGGAGGCCGGGCTGCCCGACGGCGTGTTCAGCGTCGTGCAGGGCGACAAGGTCGCCGTGGACCGGCTGCTCGAGCACCCCGACGTGCGGGCCGTGTCGTTCGTCGGCTCCACCCCGATCGCCAGGTACGTCTACGAGACCGGGACCTCGCACGGCAAGCGCGTGCAGGCACTCGGCGGCGCCAAGAACCACATGCTCGTCCTCCCCGACGCCGACCTCGACCTGGTGGCCGACTCCGCCGTGTCGGCGGGGTTCGGCTCGGCGGGCGAACGGTGCATGGCCATCTCCGTCGTGCTGGCCGTGGACCCGATCGGCGACGAGCTCGTACAGAAGATCGTCGAGCGGGTCGACCAGCTGGTGATCGGCCCGGGCGACGACCCGAAGTCCCAGATGGGGCCGCTCGTCACCGAGGCGCACCGCGACAAGGTCGCCTCCTACCTCGACCTCGGCGTCGAGGAGGGCGCCAAGCTGGTCGTGGACGGCCGCGAGACGGCCGTGCTCGGCGGCGGCAAGGCCGCGGAGACGCCCGGCTTCTGGCTCGGCCCGACCGTGCTCGACCACGTGCCGCCGGGCTCGCGCACGCACGAGGACGAGATCTTCGGGCCGGTCCTGTCGATCGTGCGGGTCTCCTCCTACGAGGAGGGGCTGGAGATCATCAACGGCGGCCTGTACGGCAACGGCACCGCGATCTTCACCAACGACGGCGGCGCCGCCAGGCGCTTCCAGAACGAGGTCGAGGTCGGCATGGTCGGCATCAACGTGCCCATCCCGGTGCCGATGGCCTTCTACAGCTTCGGCGGCTGGAAGTCCTCGCTCTTCGGCGACACGCACGTGCACGGCACCGAGGGCGTGCACTTCTACACCCGCGGCAAGGTCGTCACCTCCCGCTGGCTCGACCCCTCGCACGGCGGCGTGAACCTGGGCTTCCCCACCAACAAGTGACCGTCATCGACAAGTGACCGTCATCGACAAGTGACCGTCATCGACGGGTGACGGTCATCGACGGGTGACGGTCATCGACGGGTGGCCTCGAGTGCGAGCCAGAGCTCGGCTCGCACTCCCGGGTCGTCCAGGTCGCGGCCCAGCAGCTCGGTGACGCGTTTCATGCGGTAGCGCAGGGTGTGGCGGTGCACGCCGAGCCGCTGCGCCGCCGCGTCCCAGTGGCCGTTGCTGTCCAGGTACGCGCGTAGCGACCCGACCAGGTCGGGTTTGGAGCCGTACGCGGTGAGAGGGGACAGCAGCGCGGCCGCGAACGCCTGGACGGCGGTCCGGTCGAGCAGCCCGAGCAAGCCCTGCCCGGCCAGCTCCCCGAATCTCACCACCCGCCCCGCACCCGCTTGCCAGGCGGGGGCGCCGCCCCTGGCGGCCTCCAGCGCGCGCCGCGCCTGGTCCAGCGCGCCGTGCAGGGCCTCAGGGGCGTAACCGCACGGCAGGCTGACACCCACCGGCCCGTCCAGCTCCAGCGCCGCCCTGCCCGCTGCCCTGTCCGTCGCCCTGTCCGTCGCCCTGTCCGCCAGGGTGCTGTCCGCCATCGTGCTGTCCACCAGCGCCACGGCCAGGGAGTCCGCCGCGTCGTCATCGAGCAGCGCCGCGAACGCGTGCGACTCCAGGGCCTCCAGCGCGTCGGCGTCGGCCGCCAGCACCGCCAGCGGCTCCTCGGGCAGCCGCCCGCCGAGCGGCCTCAGCACCGCCTGCGCCCGCTCCTCCTCACCGGCCAGCAGCAGCCGCAGTACGGCGGAGCGCGCCCGCCGCACGGCGTCCAGCTGGCTCCTGCCCTGCTCCATGGCCAGGGTGAGCAGGGATCCCGCGGCGTTGATCACGGTGTGGGTGACCGGCGAGAAGGGCTCTCGGGCGCCGGCGGCGAAGAATCCGCGCGGACGCGCTCCTCCGCCCAGCGGCTGCACGACGATGTGCTCACCGGGACCCGACAACGCCAGGCTGGCAGGCAACGGCCCCGCCCGCCCGGCACCTCCACCCACGCGCTCAGCGCCTCCCCCCGCGCGCCCGGCACGCCCACCCGCGCGCTCAGCGCCTCCCCCCGCGCGCTCAGCGCCTCCCCCCGCGCGCTCAGCGCCTCCGGGCTCAGGTGCGGAGTGCCTGCCCGCACGCGTCCCGCCTCCGGTCGCGCCCGCGGCGCCCCGTCGTGCGTGCGTCGTGTCGCGGGTTGTGCGTGCGACGCCCACACCTTCGGGCGTCGCGTCTTGTGTCATGCTTCCGTCCTCATGTGCGGCACCATTGCGGACGTGCGCGGTGTCGCCGTGGTCCTCGTCTCCGACGTGTCCGGGGCCGCGGCGATCACCATGCCCGGCCGGGGGGCGGCCCGTGCGGAGGCGGGTGAGCTCGGCGGCGACGACATCCGCGTGGGCGCCGCGGGAGGCGTGGCGGACCTCGCCCGAGTCGTCGAAGAGCGCCGCCCAGCCGCCGACCTCCTTGGCGAGCCGGTCGATGACCGCGTGCATGCCTTCAGGCCGGAGCGCCGCCCGCGTCAGGCGGCCCTGGGCGGCGAAGGCACGGGCGATCTCCTCGTACTGCTCGGCCGCCAGCAGCTCGCTGACCGCCTTGCCGATCGCGATGAACGGGGTCTCGCGCGGCACCTCCAGCAGCGGCAGCCCGGCCTCGTCGGCGGCCGCGACCAGGGCGGGCGGCACCTCCCCGTGCGAGACGCCGACACCGAACCCGAGCCCCGCGACGCCGCGGGCGACCAGGCGGGCGACATACTGGGACTGGTCGCCTTCCATCCGCATGCCTGTGGTGAGAAGGAGCTCCCCGCCCTCCAGGTACGGCGTCGGGTCCGCCAGCTCGCTGACCGCGACCCACCGCACCACCGCGTCCAGCCGGCCCACACCGCCGGGGATGCCGGCCACCGGCCGGAGGCCCATGCGGCGTATGACGGTGTGGAGCGGAGGCGGCATGCGGATTTTTGTCCATTCTGGCGAAGACGACCAGTTCAATGTTACATATCGACGTATCGGCGCAGGTGAGAGCCCGCCGTAGCGTCGAGCCATGAGCATTCCCCAGGAGCGGCGCGTCGTGACCGCGATCCCAGGCCCCAAGTCGCAGGAGTTGCTGGCCCGCAAGCAGGCCGCCGTCCCGCCCGGCATCGGCACCACGCTGCCGGTCTTCGTCACCCGCGCCGGCGGGGGAGTCGTGCAGGACGCCGACGGGAACTCTCTGATCGACTTCGGCTCCGGCATCGCCGTGACGAACGTCGGCAACGCCGCCCCCAAGGTCGTGGAGCGCGTCCAGAAGCAGGTCGCCGACTTCACGCACACGTGTTTCATGGTCACCCCGTACGAGTCGTACGTCCGGGTGTGCGAGAAGCTGAACGAGCTGACCCCGGGTGACCACGAGAAGCGCACGTTCCTGGTGAACTCGGGCGCCGAGGCCGTCGAGAACGCCGTCAAGATCGCCAGGCATGCCACCGGCAGGCCGGCCGTCGTCGTGTTCGACCACGGCTACCACGGCCGCACGCTGCTCACCATGACCCTGACGGCCAAGAACATGCCGTACAAGCACCGCTTCGGCCCCTTCGCGCCCGAGGTGTACCGGGTGCCGCTGGCGTACCCGTACCGCTGGCCGACCGGCCCCGAGAACTGCGCCGAGGAGGCCGCCGCGCAGGCCGTCGACCTGATCACCAAGCAGATCGGGCCGGAGAACGTGGCCGCCGTGGTGATCGAGCCGATCGCGGGCGAGGGCGGCTTCATCGTGCCGGCCCGGGGCTTCCTGCCGGCGATCGCGGAGTTCTGCCGGGCCAACGGCATCGTGTTCGTGGCCGACGAGGTGCAGACCGGCTTCGCCAGGACGGGCGACCTGTTCGCCTGCGAGGACGAGGGCGTCGTACCCGACATCATCACCACCGCCAAGGGCATCGCGGGCGGCCTGCCGCTGGCCGCCGTGACCGGGCGCGCCGACCTCATGGACAGGGTGCACGTCGGCGGCCTGGGCGGCACGTACGGCGGCAACCCCCTGGCCTGCGAGGCCGCGCTCGGCGTCCTCGAGACCATCGAGGAGGAGGACCTGGTCGCGAAGGCCCGCCGCATCGGCGAGATCATGCTGCCCCGGCTCAAGGCACTCCAGGAGCGCTTCGGCGTGATCGGGGACGTTCGCGGGCGCGGCGCGATGATCGCGATCGAGCTGGTCGAGCCGGGCACCAAGGAGCCGAACCCCACCGCCGTACAGGAGGTCGTCAAGCGCTGCCACGCCGAGGGCCTGCTGGTGCTGACGGCGGGCACGTACGGCAACGTGCTGCGCTTCCTGCCCCCGCTCGTCATCCCCGAGCACCTGCTTGAGGAGGGCCTCGGCATCCTGGAGAAGGCGATCGCCGAACTCTAGTGGAAACCCCCACCAATCGGGCATCCGGCTTGCGGCTGGATGCCCGATTTTGTGGTGTAACTGGCGTCAGTCGGGTAGAGAATTCACCCTGACTTGACGCTCAGCATGACGCTCACGGCCTCGGTCAGGGTTATAACGGTTGCGACATACGGATGGGCGATGACTGCAGGGAGCGTGATGAACTGGAGTCCGACCAGATCGGCGCAGAGTATGTTGACGTTCGACCCTGAAGGCCTCACCTGGGCCCAGCGCGACGGCGACGCCTGCGTCGTCTGCCACAAGAGATGGCCGCGCCCGCGCGTGCGCGTGGGCGTGCTACCCGACAACTCGTCGGTCCTGGCCTGCGGCGACTGCGCCGAGGCACTCGTTCCCGCTCCGACGGCCACCGTCGTGGCGTTCCCGGCCCGCTGACCACGGCGAAGCGAGACGCCCCGGGACGAGGGGGAAGGCCCGGGGCGTCCCTACGGGTCGCACCCAGCGGGGGGAAGCGGGCGCGCCCGCGCCACCGTCATTTGGCGAGCTTCTGCCACCTGTCGATCCAAGCCTTGTACTCAGTGCATTCCCCGTCATCCGCCCGGCAACCCCCGGGTGGCCGAACGGCGAAGTCCACGCGGTCGAGTTGCTTGCCCCGCCCGTAGGTCTCGCACATCAGCTTGGCCCGCCCCTTGCACGCCTTGACGTTGGCCGGAGCCAGGCCCACCCAGGCGGCGGCGTCACGCTGCGCGTCCGGGTCGGTCACCCAGTTGAGCCACCGATAGGCGCACGTGGTGTCGGAGACGCTCGCGCCGAGCATCCAGGAATCCACCCATCCGGTGGTCTTGCCCGTCTGGAGCGTCTTGACCGGCAGCCCGGCCTGCTGCAGGAGCAGGCGGTAGTACGGGGTGGCCTGGGCGTAGTCGAGCGCCCCGGTGGCGAACCCCTGGACCAGGTCGAGCGGGTTCGTCCAGTAGGTGCGGCCCTTGGTCTGCTCGAGCCGGGCCATCGCCGCGTCGAGCTGATCCTTGGTCAGCTCGAACGGCTCCTTCACCGACCCGTCGGCCAGGGCGGCGTCGGCGATCGTGAGCGGGGTGTCCCTGAGCGCCGCGCGGTCGGAGGCGAACGCCTGCTTGATGTCGCCCTTGACCTTGGCCGAGTCGTAGACGAACTCGTGATAGCCCCACAGGTACGGCACTCCGTACACCTTGCCCGACACGGTGGACATGTCGCGGAAGCGCTCGTCGATGTCGTCGTACCCGGTCACCTTGGCCGGGTCGATGGGCTGCACCTGCTTGCGCTCGATCAGGTCGGCGGCGAGCACGGGGCCGGCGGAGATCACGTCGTAGGGGCGCGTGGCGGCCCCTTCCATCTCCTGCGCGGTCTGCACGGTGTCGAGCTTGGCGATCCGGCAGCCGGTCTCCTTCTCGAACGTGCCCACCCAGTTGGCCTTGGGGCTGATGCCGCCGTACTCGGCGTAACCGCGGTAGGTGAGGATCTGCAGCGTGCCGTCGAGCTGCGTGGCGCTCGGGCTGGGCGAGGGCGAGGGAGTGGGGGTGAGCGTGGGAGCCGAGGTGGAGCTCGCGGACGGCGTCGGGGTCGGGGTCGGCCGTGTCGCGCCCATGCCGACGGCCAGCGCCGATGCGGCGAGTGCCAGGGCGTAAGCACGACGACGATTCACGATGTCCCCCCCTTGTCCGTGTGCTGGAGCTTACAGGGGGCGGGCAGTGTTACTCCTGCTTCTCCACCAGGTAGCCGCAGATGATCGCCGTCGTGACCGCCTCGAACGTGCGCCCGTCACGCAGGTGACCGGCACGTTCCAGACTGATCGCCCCTTGGGCCGCCGCCCACAGCGCGTCCGCGATCTTGCGGGGCTGGGTCGGGGTCAGGTAGCCGGCCGAGATGCAGTCGGCGATCACGCGGTCGAGTATGTTCAGGGCGGCGCGGGCCAGGGTCCTGGCGCGTTCGCTGGGCTCGAAGCCGGGGATCGCCCGCTCGAACATCAGGCTGTAGTAGCCGGGCTCGGCCAGGCACACCTCCCGGTACGCGGGCCCAAGCGCGGCCAGGTGCTCCAACGGGCTGCGCCGCGCCGGCACCGCCTCCAGGAAACGGCGGAACCGCTCGAACCCCTCCAGATAGAGCGCCTCCGCCAGCCCTTCCCGGTTGCCGAACATCGTGTAGATGACGGTCGTCGTGCAGCCCGCCTCCGCGGCGATCCTGCGCATGGTCAGGCTTTCGGCCCCGTCCGACTCGAGGAGGTTCACCGCCACGTCGAGGAGCCGGGAGCGCAGCTCGTCGTGGCTGGCGCGCTCACCCAGGAGGTAGGCGCCCTGCAGGCCCAGTGGCGCCGAGGTCATGAGACCTCCCTCGTGGCCAAGGAGCTCAGCGTCCTTGTGACCTCACGTTGTTCGGTCACGGGGCCCACGCCTTTCTGAAGTCGGGGGCCCGCCGCGCTGGAGACCCGCACACGATGACTTAGCCATGGCGGAGATCGCTCAAACCACTCCGCATGGTAAACATCCCGAATTGGGTCTACTTCTGTTACATCATGGGTATACCAGGGAGCTTGTACTTAACGGTGAGCCCTCATGGGAGTCTTGTGCACCGTGGTGTAAATCCCCCATGGCAGGCTTGGCATAACGTCATGTGTATGGACGTGCGTACCTTCTGGCTGGCCGGCCGCGCCGCGACCGGGGACTCCGAGCTCACTGTGACCAACCCCCACGACGGCCGCGTGGTCGGCCGGCACTCCGTGCCGACCGATGCCCAGGTGGAGGAGGCCGTCGCGGCCGCCCACGCGGTGGCCCGCGAGGCCGCCGCGCTGCCCGTGCACGTGCGCGCCGAGGCGCTGGCCCACGTGTCGCGCCGCATCGCGGAGCGGGCCGAGGAGATCGCCCAGCTGATCATGGCCGAGAACGGCAAGCCGATCCTCTGGGCGCGCGGGGAGGTCGGGCGCGCCGTCGCCACGTTCCGCTTCGCCGCCGAGGAGACGCGGCGCTGGTCGGGCGGGGTGCAGCGGCTCGACACCGAGCCCGCGGCGGCCGGGCGGCTGGCGTACGTCTCCCGCGTCCCCCACGGACCCGTGCTGGCGATCACCCCGTTCAACTTCCCCCTGAACCTGGTCGCCCACAAGGTCGCCCCCGCCATCGCCGTCGGCGCCCCCGTCATCGTCAAGCCGGCCCCCGCCACGCCGCTCTCCTCGCTGCTGCTCGGCGAGATCCTGGCGGAGACGGATCTGCCCGAGGGGATGTTCTCGGTCCTGCCGATCGAGAACGAGCGCGCCTCGGCGCTCGTCCAGGACCCCCGTCTCCCCGTGGTGTCGTTCACCGGCTCCGCGCCCGTCGGCTACGCCATCGCCGACCAGGTGCCGCGCAAGCACGTGACGCTGGAGCTGGGCGGCAACGCGGCCGCCGTCGTGCTGGCCGACGCCGACCTCGACTGGGCGGCCCAGCGCATCGCCCTCTACTCCAACTACCAGGCCGGCCAGAGCTGCATCGCCGTGCAGCGGGTGATCGTCGAGCAGCCCGTCTACGACGCCTTCGTCGAACGCCTCCTCCCGGCCGTCTCCGACCTCGTCACCGGCGACCCGGCGGACGAGAAGACCCAGGTGGGCCCGCTGGTCTCGGAGGCCGCGGCGGAGCGGGTCGAGCAGTGGGTCAAGGAGGCGGTCGCCGCCGGCGCCCGCGTGCTGGCCGGCGGCACCCGCGAGGGGGCGGCGATCGCCCCGACCGTGCTGGCCGACGTCCCGCACGACGCCAAGGTGGCCTGCGAGGAGGTCTTCGGCCCCGTCATGATCCTCCAGCCCGTCGCCTCGATCGACGAGGCGTACGCGCTGGTCAACGAGTCGAAGTACGGCCTCCAGGCCGGGGTGTTCACCCGCTCGCTGGACGCCGCCTTCCGCGCCAACCGGGAGCTGGAGGTGGGGGGTGTCATCATCGGCGACGTGCCTTCGTACCGGGCGGACCAGATGCCGTACGGCGGGGTCAAGGACTCGGGGATCGGCCGCGAAGGGCTGCACTCGGCGATGGAGGACTTCACGTACGAGAAGGTCATGGTTCTGACCGGCCTGACGCTCTAGGGTCGTGGCGGCCGCTCGCGCCTCACATGCGCGAGTGGTTGCTGCGCGTCGCCCAGGCTATGCGTGCTCCGTAGTGTTGAAGAGCGCCTTGACGGTGTCGCCGAAGTACGGGCCGTACATGGTGCGGTGGTCGTCGCTGTACTTGAAGCTGCTCAGCGACGTGATCGTGCCCTTGCCCGAGCCCGGGTCGAACGCCGTCAGCCACGGCCCGCCGCTCGAGCCCGCCGTCATGTCGCAGGCCAGGCCCTGGTCTCGGCTCTGCCCGTACGGGTCGTCCTTGAGCCGCCCCGCGCAGTAGACCAGGTGGTCACCGTCGTACGGCGGATCGGCGGGGTAGCCGAAGCCGAACGCCTGGCCCCCGCGCGCGGTGTTGAAGGCGATCTCCTGCGCGCCCACCACGTCGGCCACGTGCCTGCCGCCCGACGTGGCCAGCGCGACCATGCCCACGTCGTAGTTGTCGTCGCCGCTGCGCGACCACGGCCCGGCGACGAACATGCGGCGTGCCGCGTACTGCCCGTACGGCTGCAGGCCGGCCGTTTCGTACCCGGGGACGAACGTCCAGTTCGCCGCCCACTCGCCGGTGCCGTCCTTGACGCAGTGGCCGGCGGTGACCACGACGTCCCTGTTGGCGCTCTTGACCGTGCTGGCCGAGCAGACGAAGTCGGTGCCGGCCACCGTCATGAAGACGCGGCCCGTGGTCCTGGCCACGGCGCCGCCCGTGATCCAGCGCGAGCCGACCGTGTTGGTCTGCGGCCGGCCGGCCGCCTGGTGGCGTCGCGACGGGGTCAGGTTCAAAGGATCGGGAGCCACGCGGCCGCCCGACACGTCCGGGGCGGCGCGGAGGCCCGTGCGGCCGGTCACGCCGCTGAGCAGGCCGGCGCCGTCCGTGACGAGGTCCAGCAGGTGGATCGGCAGTGCCTTGGCCATGCGCTCCGGCGTCCAGTAGTCGAGCACGCGCCGCTGATCCGCGGCCGTGCGGGCGGCCACGTGCTCGACTATCTCGGTACGCACTGCCCTGTGGGCGGGTTGGTCGGCCTGCTGCCGGCCGGGGGCCCCGCCGAGGAGGGCGGGGCCGATCAGTCCCGCCAGGAGCGGGGCGGCCGCAAGCAGGGGGGTGCTCAAGGTCATGCCCCCGGAGTCTGCACCACGAGATGTGTTCTTGTGACTACTTTCGGTAAATCGCTCAGAGTGCGTTGGTGCTTTGCGCGGATTGGTAGACGGCTTGGGCCTCATTTCCGAAATATGGGCCGAACATCCAGTTGGGGGCGAAGTTGTATTTGAAGCTGTTGACCGAATTCTGGGTGCCGAGCCCGGTGGACTCGTTGAAATTCAACATCCAGGGGCCGCCGCTCGCACCGCCGGTCATGTTGCAGGTCAGGCCCTGGTCCTCGCTCATGAGGAAGTCGTCGAAGGTCCGGCCGCTGCAGTAGATCAGCTTCGAGCCGTCGTACGGCGCCGCCGCCGGATAGCCGAACCCGTACATCTGCTGCCTTCTCTGCTGGTTGAACGCGACGCCCTGGCCGCCCACGACGTCCACCAGCGTCTTGCCCTCCAGCGGCGCGACCACCGCGGCGGCGACGTCGAAGTTGATGTCCTCGCTCGCGTTCCACTGCGGCGTGGTCAGGAGCTTCGTGGCCGCCCAGGTGCCGAACGGCCGCTGGCCGTTGGTGTAGCCGGGCACGAAGACCCAGTTCGTGTGGAACGTGCCATTCAGTTTCACGCAGTGGCCTGCGGTCAGCACGACGCTCTTGTTGGCGCTGGTCACCGCCGAGCCCGAGCAGGACGCGTTCCGCCCCTGCGTGGTGAAGAAGATCCGGCCGGTGGTCTTCACGACCGCGCCCCCGCCGGTCCACGCCTCGCCGGACGATCTGGCCGCCTGCAGCTCCGTGCCGGCGCGGGCCGCGCCGGTGGGCGGTGCCGTCCACGGGGTGCCCTCTGACGGCTCGTCCATCGCCGGCTTCGTCCCCTTGTTGGGGCCTGGCGCGTCCAGCGGCTGGGCCGCCTCCATCCGCCGCTCGGTCCAGTACGTCAGGACCTGCCGCTGCTCGGAGGCCGAGTCCGCCGCCGCGTGCTGGGCCGGTTTCGGCCGCAGCTGGACGCCGGCCTGTGCCGCGCCCGCCGGGAGCAGGGCGGCGCTTCCCGCGGCGAGGGTGAGGATGGAAAGCAGAACGACTCTGCGGTGCATTACGTACCTCCCGAAACCGTATCTGGGGTACGGAAGGTAGTCGTAGCAATATCCAGATTTCTCAAGATTCGCGCATACCGATATAGCGATATTCCGGCATGAATTAACTGCGTTATCTCCGGTCACATAAGTGACGGAATTTTGGCATGGTCGGTGCCGCGTGCCTGAGTACGTCCGGCAGCGGGGACAATGGACAGGTGCATGAAGAGACCCTCCGCACCGTCGTCGTCCTCGGCTCCACCGGCTCCATAGGCACTCAGGCCCTCGATGTCGTGGCCGCCAACCCGGGCGGTTTCCGGGTCGCCGGGCTGGCGGCGGGGGGCGGCAAGGTCGAGTTGCTGGCCAGGCAGGCGGCCGCGTTCGGCGTCGAGGTGGTGGCGGTGGCCGACGCGGCGGCCGTGCCCGCGCTGAAGGACGCGCTGGCCGCGCACGGCGCCCGGCCCACCGTGCTCGCCGGGCCCGAAGGGGTCGCGGAGGTGGCGGCGTGGCCGTGCGACACGGTGCTCAACGGCATCACCGGCGCGCTCGGGCTGACCTCCACGCTGGTCGCGCTCGAGGCGGGCAGGACCCTCGCGCTGGCCAACAAGGAGTCCCTGATCATCGGCGGGCCGCTGGTCAAGCGGCTGGCCAAGCCCGGCCAGCTCCTGCCGGTCGACTCCGAGCACTCCGCGCTGCAGCAGTGCCTGTGGGCCTCGGGGCCCGGCGGCTACGACCCCGACAGCGTCAAGCGGCTCGTGGTCACCGCCAGCGGCGGGCCGTTCAGGGGGATGAAGCGCACGGAGATGGCGGACGTCACCCCCGAGATGGCGCTGGCCCACCCCACCTGGTCGATGGGCCCGGTGATCACGATCAACTCCGCCACGCTGGTCAACAAGGGGCTCGAGGTGATCGAGGCGCACCTGCTGTTCGACCTCGGTTTCGACCGCATCGAGGTCGTGGTCCACCCGCAGTCGATCATCCACTCCATGGTCGAGTACGTGGACGGCTCGACCATCGCCCAGGCCAGCCCGCCCGACATGCGGCTGCCGATCGCTCTGGCGCTCGGCCACCCCCGCCGCATCCCCGGGGCGGCGCGGGCCATCGACTGGACCCAGGCGCACACGTGGACCTTCGAGCCGCTCGACGATGTCGCGTTCCCCTCCGTCGCGCTGGCCAGGCACGTCGGCGCCGAGGGCGGCACCGCGCCCGCCGTCTACAACGCGGCCAACGAGGCGTGCCTCGACGCGTTCATGCGTGGTGAGCTGCCGTTCCTGGCGATCGTCGACACCGTGGCCAAGGTCGTGGAGGAGCATCAGGTGACCCCGGCCGACTCCGTCGAAGAGGTGCTGGCCGCCGACGCCTGGGCCCGGGCCCGCGCGGTGGAGCTCACTACCTAAACTGGAAACCGTCGTCAAGTAAGGGTTGAAATGTCTTCTGTTGCTCTCGGCATCCCGACGGTCCGTCCCAAGCCGCTCGCCGAACGCCGACACTCTCGCCAGATCATGGTCGGCAGCGTGCCCGTGGGCGGTGACGCGCCCGTCTCGGTGCAGTCGATGACGACCACCGTGACCGCCGACGTCAATGCCACGCTGCAGCAGATCGCGGAGCTCACGGCGTCGGGCTGCCAGATCGTCCGCGTGGCCGTGCCGTCCCAGGACGACGCCGACGCGCTGCCGATCATCGCGAAGAAGTCGCAGATCCCGGTCATCGCCGACATCCACTTCCAGCCCAAGTACGTGTTCGCCGCCATCGAGGCGGGGTGCGCGGCGGTCCGGGTCAACCCCGGAAACATCAAGAAATTTGACGACAAGGTGGGCGAGATCGCTCGGGCCGCCTCCGACCACGGGGTGCCGATCCGGATCGGCGTCAACGCCGGCTCCCTCGACCCGCGCCTGCTGCAGAAGTACGGCAAGGCCACGCCCGAGGCGCTCGTCGAGTCGGCGCTGTGGGAGTGCTCGCTCTTCGAGGAGCACGGGTTCCGCGACATCAAGATCTCGGTCAAGCACAACGACCCGGTCGTGATGATCAACGCGTACCGGCTGCTCGCCCAGAAGTGCGACTACCCGCTGCACCTGGGCGTCACCGAGGCCGGCCCGGCCTTCCAGGGCACCATCAAGTCCGCGGTCGCCTTCGGCGCCCTGCTGGCGGAGGGCATCGGCGACACCATCCGGGTCTCGCTCTCCGCGCCTCCGGTGGAGGAGGTCAAGGTCGGCGCCCAGATCCTGGAGTCCCTTGGGCTGCGCGAGCGGGGGCTGGAGATCGTCTCCTGCCCGTCGTGCGGGCGGGCCCAGGTCGACGTGTACACGCTCGCGGAGCAGGTGCAGGCGGGGCTCGAAGGGCTCAAGGTGCCGCTGCGGGTGGCCGTGATGGGATGCGTGGTGAACGGGCCGGGGGAGGCCCGGGAGGCCGACCTGGGAGTGGCCTCCGGCAACGGCAAGGGGCAGATCTTCGTCAAGGGCGAGGTCATCAAGACGGTGCCGGAGTCGCAGATCGTGGAGACGCTGATCGAGGAGGCGCTCCGGCTGGCCGAGGAGATGGGCGTCG
Organism: Nonomuraea sp. NPDC050786; assembly: GCF_040654115.1. NCBI lineage: Bacteria > Bacillati > Actinomycetota > Actinomycetes > Streptosporangiales > Streptosporangiaceae > Nonomuraea > Nonomuraea sp. NPDC050786. The sequence goes on along the minus strand of NZ_JBFAHJ010000018.1, from coordinate 195,111 downwards.
AGGTCGACCTCGACGACGACTCCGGCCCCCAGGTCGTCGTCGGCTGACGGCCCCTTCACGATCCACCGGCTTACGGCGCACCGATGTGTGCGCCGCCGGCTGGTCGGCGCGGATCGGGGCGTTCAGCTGAGGACGGGGAAGTTGCTGCGGAAGGCGTTGTGCGGGTCCCGGCGGCGTTTGATCTCGCGCAGGCGGTTCAGCGCGGCGGGGGTGAAGGCGTCGGCAGCGCTCTCTCCGGGGCTGAGGAAGGTGAAGGGTTTGCGGCCGCTCACCGGGAGCGCGCCGCTGAGCGCGCGCTGCTTGGCGGTGATGGCCCCGGCCGTTGCCGGGTCGGTCGGCAGGCCGAACAGGTAGAGGGCGTACGGTTCGGCCAGCGGGCCGTGCGGGCTGTCGGACGGGCGTGCGAACGCGCCGCCCAGCCGGCGTATCTGTACGCTCAGCAGCGGGGCGATGGGATCCGCCAGCAGCGTCTTGGCCGTGCTGTCGTCCAGGTCGGCGAGCAGCTCGCCGCGTGAGGAGCCCACGCCGGGGTCAGTGGGTTCGGCGGTGATGGTGCCGAGTTCGGAGACGGTCATGGTCCGTCTGCTGTCGGCGAAGGGGCGGGGGAGCCGGTCCAGGGGGTTCAGCAGGTCGCGGGCCTGCGCGGTGTCGCCGAGGTAGGTCGCGTCCACCGCCACCATGGGGTCGGCCCCCGGGAAGTGCAGCAGGTCGAGCCAGACAGTCAGCTCGTCGGGGGCGGTCAGGGTGATCTGCCGATAGGCGTCCATCACGGCAGGGGCGTGTTCGGCGGGCCACAGCATCCGGCCGCCGTACAGGTGCGGCGCCCGGTGGAGGGCGAGTTCCAGGGCGGTGACGATCGCGAAGTCGCCGCCTCCGCCGCGCAGGGCCCAGAACAGGTCGGGGTCGGTGCCGGCGGTGATGTGCCGCGGCCGCCCCTCGGCGTCCACGATGTCGAACGCGGTCACGCTGTCGGCGACCCAGCCGTACGTGCGGCCGAACCAGCTCAGCCCGCCACCGAGGGCGACGCCGGTGACGCTGACGACAGGGGAGCTGCCGGGCAGGCCGGTCAGACCGTGCGGTGCGGCGGCGGCCTGCACGCGGCCCGAGGACACGCCCGCGCCGACGCGGGCACGGCGGGCGGCCGGATCGATCTCCAGAGCGTCCAGCCGCCGGGTGCGCAGCAGGATCACGCCGTCCAGGTCTCCGGTGGCGCCATGGCCGTTGGGCTGGGCTGAGACCGTCAGGCCGCGGGTACGGGCGAAGCGCACCACAGCCGCGACGTCGGCGGTGTCGGCCGCCTCGACCACGGCGGCGACGGGTTGTTCGACGGCCAGATTCCAGGGACGCCGGGCCTGGTCGAAGCCGTCATCTCGGGGCAGCAGGACCCGTCCGCGGACGAGGTTGCGCAGGTCGTTCAGCTTGTTGGTCATCTTTCTTCCCGTCCAGGCGTTGATGGTCAGGCCCCGAAGATCGCGGTGGGGTCGCCGGTGTACCAGGCGTTGTCGATGCGCAGCCGGCGGATGACCCAGCGCTCCCCGTCGCGGATCAGGTCGACGTCGTAGGGGTTCTTCAGCAGGGCGAAGGTGGCGGGGTCGGCGGTGAGCAGATGCTGGGCCTCCACCAGGGCCGTCAGCCGCGCGGTGTCGCCGTCCACGACGATCCGGGGGTTGGTGACCTGGTGGGTGGTGTCCACCCGGCCGGTGAACATGGTCAGGATGGTGACGACGATCGTCTCCCGCCCGTACATCACCGGTGGCCCGCCGCCCCACTTGGCGGCGGCCGGGCGGAAGTCCAGCTCGGCCTCGGCGGCGAAGGCGGAGGCGAACAGCGCCTTGTCCTTCAGGTCCTGGCCCAGGCCGAACCGGTACAGCGCGTCCAGGATCTCGGCACGGTCCCGCAGTTCCCGGACGACCGCGTTCACGTCGGCGGCCGGAGCGGACAGGGCGTGTTCGGCGGTGACGTACATCGCTTGCTCCTGTGCAGGTCAGAGGGGTGTTTGAGCGGTTACTACTCTCGGCCTGGGCAAGGGCGCGATCAATGCGCGGCTGTGCAAGGATCGTGAAGCTGGGATTAACGATTCGGAGGAGTGCCATGCTGGAACGGCACGAGCTGGAGGCGTTCCTCACCTTGGCGGAGGAGCTGCACTTCGGCCGCACCGCCGACCGGTTGCACGTGTCCACGGCCCGGATCAGCCAGACCATCGCCAAACTGGAACGCAGGATCGGAATCCCGCTGTTCAACCGCACCAGCCGCCGGGTGGAGCTGACCGAGGTGGGGCGGCGGCTCTACGAGGAGGTCCGCCCCGCCTGGGGCCAGATCACGACCGCGTTCGAGCGGGCGATCGACACCGGCCGCGGCCTGACCGGCTCACTGCGGGTCTCCTTCGTCGGCGCCGCGGGCGGGCAACTGCTCGCCGGGGCCGCCGAGCTGTTCCGCAGGCGCCAGCCGGACTGCGACGTTCACCTCCGCGAAGCGCAGATGGTCGACCTCATGCCCTGGCTGCGGAGCGGAGAAGTCGATCTCGCCCTCGGCACCCTTCCCATTGACGAACCCGACATCGTCACCGGGCCGGTCCTGGTGTCCGAGGCACGTATGCTCGCGGTGCCTTCGCAGCACCCCTTCGCCCGCCGCCGGAGAATCTGCCTGGAAGACCTGGCCAGGGTGAAGCTCCTGCAGCTGCCCGATTCGCTGCCGGAGTCCCTGCGAGCGGACCGTACCCCGCCTACCACGCCCTCGGGGAGGCCGATCGAGCCCGGTCCTTCGGCCTCGACGTTCAACGAGATGCTCACCCTCATCGGCGCCGGCCACGGCGTCTTCCCTGTCGGCGCCCAGGCCAGGCGCTACTACGCGCGCCCCGACGTCGCCTACATCCCCATCAGCGACGCCCCGCCACTACGCTGGGGGCTGATCTGGCGAGCCGACGGCGCCACCGCCCGTGTCCGCGCCTTCGCCCAGGCCACCTATGACCTGCTCACCCTTTCGGAGACGACGGCTTTGTAAAGACCGGAAAGAGCCGTTACTGGATGCAATCAGGCCATGACAACTTGGCAAGCATTTCCCCATACCCAGCGTCATGACCCGGTCGCTCACGGGAGCATCGCAGGCCTATGGACACGGGGAAGGGGGCCCGGTGAAGCGGGTCATGGGGGTTGTCGCAGGTGTCGCGCTGCTCGTCGGCGGGATCGTGAGCGCGGACGGGACGGCGCTGGCCACTGGTGCGAGGGGGATGCCGGGCGACGTGGCGTGGGCGCCGTGTCCGAGCGAACCGGAGAGGGCCACGTCAGCCGATCTCGAGTGCGCCACCGTACGCGTACCGCTCGACTACCGCGAGCCCATGGGGCAGGCGATCACGCTGGCCATCAACCGGATCAAGGCCAAGGTGTCCAGGGACGCCAACCATCTCGGCACGCTCCTGGTGAACCCCGGCGGGCCGGGGGCATCCGGGCGGGAGCTGACCGAGTTCGTGGCCGCGGCGCTGCCGCAGGACGTGAGCGAGCGGTACGACATCGTCGGGTTCGACCCGCGCGGCGTCGGCGGGAGCGAGCCGGCCGTGCACTGCGTGGACCCGGAGACGTACTTCAAGGCTCCCCGGCCGGACGCGGTGCCGCACGGGGAGGCGGAGGAGCGGGTGCTGCTCTCGAGGGCGGCCGACTACGCGAACCGGTGCGGCGACCACTGGGCCTGGCTGCTGCCGTACCTCACCACCGAGAACTCCGCCAGGGACATGGACTCCATCCGCGCCGCGCTCGGCGAGGAGAAGATCAGCTACCTCGGCTACTCGTACGGCACCTACCTGGGCGCCGTCTACGCCACGCTCTTCCCGTCCAGGGTCAAGCGGCTCGTCATGGACAGCACGATCGACCCCACGCTGGTCTGGTACGAGTCGAACCTCAGGCAGGACAGCGCCTTCGAGCACCGCCACCGCCAGTTCCTCGCCTGGACCGCCAGGCACAACTCCGCCTACAAGCTGGGCGCCACCGCCAAGCAGACGTCGTTCGCCTACTACGCGATGCGCGACCGGCTGCACGCCCGTCCGGCGGGCGGCATCGTGGGGCCGAGCGAGCTCGACGACATCTACACGACCGCCGGGTACAGCGACCGGGTGTGGCCCCAGTTCGCGCAGGCCTGGTCCTCGTACGTACGGCAGGGCGACGTCGGCGGGCTGCTCGGCCTCTACGAGAAGTACGGCAAGGACGACGCGAAGGCCGAGAACGGCTACGCCATCTACCTGGGCGTCCAGTGCACCGACGCCAAGTGGCCGCGCGAGTGGGGCAAGTGGAAGGCCGACATGACGCGGATGCATCGCCAGGCGCCGTTCATGACCTGGCCGAACGCCTGGTTCAACGCCCCCTGCCTCTACTGGTCGGCCCCGGGCGGCACGCCGGTCGACGTGAAGGGGTCGCGGAAGCTGCCGCCGATACTCATGATCCAGTCCCGGGACGACGCCGCGACGCCGTACAAGGGGGCGCTGGAGATGCGCAGGCACTTCGACCGCGCGACCATGGTGGTCGAAGGCGGCGGCAACCACGGGGTCTCGCTGGCCGGCAACACGTGCGTGGACGCCCGCCTCGCGGCGTACCTGAGGGACGGCACGCTGCCGCGGCGGGACGTGGAGTGCCCCGCGCTGCCCGAGCCTAAGGCGTCCCAGCGCATGGCGGCCGAGACCTCCGCGGAGGGCCTGCTCGGGCTCCTCGGGCTGCTTCAGCCACATATAGCGAGGAACCTCGGGCCTTCACGCCCGGGAGGAATCGCCTACGGCGCCGCGTGAAATTCGTTGTGCAGGTGCGACTGTTCCCCACGCCTGCCCAGGAGGCGGCGCTGGCGGACACCCTGCGCCTGTGCAACGAAGCCGCCAACCTCGTCTCCCGCATCGCGTGGGAGACGAAGACGTTCCGGAACTGCTGCTCCGACGAGCAGGCCGCCGCGCTGGCCGCCTACCGCAAGAGCGAATCAGACCTCGTTCGCCGCGACGGCATGTGGCTGCTGATCGCCACCTGCGACATCCCCGACACCGACGTCACCGAACCCGACGGCTTCCTCGGCGTGGACCTCGGCATCGCCAACATCGCCACCACCGACGACGGCAAGCGTCACTCGGGCAAGCACCTGAACGCGGTCCGGCACCGCAACCGGGAGCTCCGCCGCCGCCTCCAGGCCAAGCAGACCAAGTCCGCCAAACGCCTGCTCAAGGCCCGCAGGCGCAAGGAGGCTCGGTTCGCCCGGGACGTCAATCACGTCATCTCAAAAGACATCGTGACCGAGGCTGCACGCACCGGACGCGGGATCGCCCTGGAAGACCTTCAGGGCATCCGCGACCGGGTACGGCTCCGCAAGCCCCAGCGGGTCACGCTGCACTCGTGGGCGTTCCACGAGCTCGGCCAGTTCGTCGCCTACAAGGCCCGCCGTGCCGGTGTCGCCGTGGTGTACGTCGATCCGGCTTACACATCGCAGGGGTGTTCGGCGTGCGGGCACGTGGACAAACGCAACCGGCCGAACCAGGAAACCTGCGCCTGCACGTCGTGCGGCTTCGCTGAGCACGCCGACGTCAACGCAGCCCGCAACATCGCCTCACGCGGCGTCGCGGGCTGGGCTGCTGTCAACCAGCCGAACGCGGCCTGACGCCTGACCTCCAGTCATGACGATGAGCTGCAAGCTCAGCCCTTTAGGGCTGAGTCGTTGACGCGATATGACGTCAAGAATGGATTACCGTCGGCATCGCCCTATGAGCTAATCGGTAACCCTTCGCGTAGTCTGACCATGTGATGCTGCGTACATCGGCGTCGCGCGTGCTCGACGACAGCGATCGGGACGAGGTTCTCGCCCTGCTGGACACCGACCCGGTCGCGAACGTCTTCGTCTCCTCCCGGGTGCGGGCCGTCGGACTCAATCCGGCGAGGCTGGGCGGGCAGATGTGGGGTTTCGGGCCGCGCGGTGGACTTGTGTCACTCTGTTACGCCGGTGCCAACATGGTGCCGGTCAACGCCGGTCCCGAGGCCGTGCACGCGTTCGCCGACCGCGCCCGCAAGCAGGGGCGTCGCTGCTCCTCCATCGTGGGCCCGGTCGACGCCGTCTCCCTGCTGTGGGAGCGCCTCGAGCCGCACTGGGGCCGGGCCCGGGCGATCCGGTGGGCGCAGCCGGTCATGGCCACCTCGCGCAAGCCGCCGGTGCCCCCCGATCCCCTGGTACGCCGGGTGCGGCCGGACGAGTTCGACATCGTGCTGCCTGCCTGCGTGGCCATGTTCACCGAGGAAGTCGGCGTCTCGCCCAACCTCGGCGACGGCGGCGCCCTCTACCGCACCCGCGTGGCCGAGCTGATCAGGATCGGCCGGTCCTACGCCCGCATCGACGAGGGGCGGGTGGTCTTCAAGGCGGAGATCGGGGCCGTCACGCCGCAGGCCTGCCAGATCCAGGGCGTCTGGGTCGCGCCGGAGCTGCGGGGGAGGGGCCACGCCGTGGCGGGCATGGCGGCCGTCGTCGAGGCCGCGCTGAGCCTCTTCGCCCCTGTGGTCACGCTGTACGTCAACGACTTCAACCATTCGGCCAGGGCCGTCTACCGCAAGGTGGGCTTCCAGGAGGTCGACACGTTCATGTCGGTGCTCTTCTGAGAGCCTTCTAGACCCGTACGAGCTTGTCGAAGAGCCTGTTCAGCTCGGTGTCCGGGTCGGCGGTGAGGCCCGCGTGCACCGGCCCGGCCTGGACGATCGTGCTGCGGGGAGCCGTCAGCCAGCGGAACCTGCCGCCGAGCGGCTCCTCGGCCAGCGGCCCCGGCTTGTCGCCGCAGGCCAGCTCGTACGCGCTGAGCGCCCGGCGTACCCCGTCGAGGTCGACGCCCGGGTCGAGTGCGCGCAGGCGGTCCGGGTCGAGCTGGACCCGAGCGCACAGGTAGCCGCGCGGCTGGCAGTAGAGCAGCACGCCGGCGTTGATCAGCTCGCCGCGCTCCACCTTGGGCACCACGCGGATCACCGCGTACTCGTAGACGTCCCTGGTCACCGGCCGCCTCCCCGCCAGAACTCGCCCACGGATCCCGGCCCGGTCTGCTGAGCCTTCGCCTCGGACCGCACGAGCCACTCGTGCGGGCCGTGCGCCCGCCGCAGCAGATGGTCGACGTAGGCCTCGCGCACGGCATCCGGGCCGTCGAAGCCCGGCTCGCCGTCCAGCCACTCGTCGGGCACCAGCGCCGTCACGGTCTCCAGCAGCTCCCGGTCGATCTTACCGGCCAGCTCGGCACCCGCCGCCCGCACGTCACCGGCATACGGCGCGAGCACGTGGTCACCCGCGTCGAACACCCGCTCGGGATTGGCCGTCTTCCAGTTGTGGTGGAACCAGAGCGCCGCCCCGTGGTCGATCAGCCAGGTGTCGCGGTGCCAGACCAGCAGGTTGGGGTTGCGCCAGCTCCGGTCGATGTTGTGGATGAGGCCGTCGAACCACACCACCCTCGCCGCGAACACCGGATCCGCCACCCAGGCCAGCGGCTCGAACCCGAGCGCGCCGGGCAGGAAGTCGACCGCCAGGTTGAGCCCGGTGCTGGCCTTGAGCAGGTCCTGCACCTCCTCGTCCGGCTCCCTGATGCCCAGCTGCGGGTCCAGGTCGATGAGCTTGAGGTCGGGGATCCTGAGCCCCAGGCGGCGGCCCAGCTCGGCGGCGATGATCTCGGCGACCAGCACCCGCCGGCCCTGACCCGCCTCACGGAACTTCACCACGTAAGTGCCCAGGTCGTCGGCCTCGACGACGCCCGGCAGCGACCCGCCCTCCCGCAACGGGGTCACATAACGGGTGGCTGCGATCTTTTCCAGCACAGGATGAGGCTATCGCCCACGCCCACCCCTTCTCGCCTCCCCCCACCACGCCCCCTCCGCTCCCCGCCCCCAGCGCCGCCCTTGCCGAGGCCGCGCGTCGCCGGTTCGGAGGTTGCGCCGCCGTGCCATGCCACCCCTGACCGGCGCCGGGTCGGCGGGATGGTGTGCGGTGGCGCTCGGCGCAATGGGGGATGGCGGGACGCCGGGACGTGTCCTCGACGGGCGCCGCGGTGGGGGTCGGTGCGTCGCGTGCGGGAAGAGCGGTGCGACAGCAAAGGTGCGGGGGTGGAGTCGGGTCAGCCGGCAGGGGTGCGGGGCTGGAAAGGGGCGAAGGGGTGGTGGCGGGAGGCGTCGACGGCGGTGAAGGCGTAGTCGAGCATGCGGCGTTCGTACGCGGCCTTGGCGGTCGCGAGCGGTTGACCCTTGGCGGCGGCGGTCCCGAGCAGGTCGCTCAGCACCTGGGCGTCCCGGAGCCCCACGTTGGCGCCCTCGCCCCGCCCCGGGCTCATGCTGTGCACGGCGTCCCCCACCAGCGTGACCGCGGGGTCGTGCCATGGTTCCACGCGCCGCGCCGAATGGGTCCGCACGACGAACGTCTCCTCCGGCGCCGCCTCGTGCACGATGCGGCGCACGCCCTCGTGCCAGCCGCGCACCGTGTCCATGGCCAGCCGGTGCAGGGCGGCCGGGGACGCGCCGTCGGGGCGGGGGCCGGGTGTGCTCAGGGTCCACGAGAAGTAGCCGGGGACGTCCGTCAGCCGTGTGCCGGGGGCGTGGCGGGCCACCGCCTCGGGCGCGGGGGTGAACGGACGGCAGGTGGCGACGGCGATCGCGCTCCCGTCAGGGGCGATGACCCGGTTGAACGAGTCGACCAGCTCCGGCGGCGTGGCGGACAGCAGCTCGGGGGTGATCCACGTCCTGCCGTACAGGGCCCAGTCGAGCTCGTCCACCACGGCATCGGGCAGGAGCTGCGCCCGGACCCGCGAGCCGACGCCCTCCGCCCCCACGAGCAGATCGCCGTCCATGCTCCGGCCGTCCGCGAAGTGGGCGCGCACGCGGCCGTCGCCCAGCCGTTCGTACCGCTGGAAGTCCATGCCGAACCGGACGGAGTCCGGCAACCCGGAGACGAGGATCTCGCGGAGCGTGAGCCGGTTGACGCCGAAGCCGTCCACGCCGGGCTGTTGCTCCGGGATGTCCTTGGCGAACTTCGGCCGCAGATCGGGCTCCATGAAGATCATGCGGGTGGCCGGGCGGATGGACGTCGCCACGGCCAGGTCGAACAGGTCGTCCGGCAGGCAGGCCCGCAGGGCCCGTGCGCCGGTCTCCTTGAGGCTGATGCGGTAGCCCTGGGGGCGGTGGGCGGCCGAGGGGTCGCGTTCGAAGAGGGTGACGCCGAGGCCGGCCCGCCGCAGGCCCTGGGCAAGGCACAATCCGGCGATCCCGCCTCCCACGATCAAGAGCTGAATATCAGGCATGTCGCGACTGTAGCTGTCACGACAGCAAATGTCTACGCAGGATATTCTGCCGGGATGAACGAGAACCGTGCGCCGCAGTCGACGTTCGAGCTGGTCCTGGGGGGAGGGTCGCTGCTCGTGCAGGTGGGCAGGGAGCTGAACACCGAGACCGAGCGGCGCCTCGCCCCCCTCGGTCTCACGGCGCAGCAGGCCGCGCTGCTGCTGCACGCCTCGCGCGGTGACAGCACGCCCAGCCTGCTGAAGAGCCGGCTCGGCACGGACACGGCCGGGATGACCAGGCTGCTCGACCGGCTGGAGGCCAAGGGGCTGCTGCGGCGGGTCCGGCATCCCGAGGACCGGCGCTCGATCGTCATCGAGCTGACGGACGAGGGCCGGGCGTTGGTGCCAGGGTTGCCGCCGATCTTCGGAAGGATCAGCCACCAGGTCTTCGCGGGGTTCTCGCCGGAGGAGGTCGCTCAGGTCACGGACATGCTCCGGCGGATCCTGGGGAACCTCGCCGAAGGCGCCTAAGGGGTTCGGGTGGCGCGGGCGCGGATGGCGGCGAGCATGATGTGCCGGATCAGGCCGCTGCCGAGCCGGATCACCATCCAGTACCGCAGGAACGCGCGGCGCGCGTCCTCGCTGGTGGCCACCACGCGGGTCTCCGTGACCAGCCTGACGCGCCCCTCGCCCGCCTCCTCCAGCAGGAAGCTGAGCGTGCCCTTCGCGTAGCCGGGGCGGTCGAACGCGTCGAAGTCGCCGGCGCCGGTGATCGGGCCCGCGCTATCGGCGCGGCCGATGCGCCACCACTGGCCGATGATGCCCAGGACCACCTCGCGCCCCGGGTCCTCGGCGAGCGGCGTGAAGCGGGGTGCCTCGCGCTCCGGCCGCCCGCCGCTCAACCGCGCGGCCACGTTCCGGATGGCGACGATCGCCCGGAGGTTGACCGAGGTCGGGCGGGTGACGGCAGCCCAGACGCGGTCGCGTGACGCGGGGATCACGATGGAGTGGCGCTCCGCGGCGTCGGGTCGAGGGATGAACCGGTCGGTGAGCGTCGGCATGGCTGCCCCTTCCGTACGGCTGCGTATGGAAGGGACTATACGGCGGCGTATGGAAGGATGGGCGGGTGGGTCGGTTGAACGCGGACGACTGGGCGAAGGCCGCGCTGGACGCGCTGGCGGAGGGCGGCACGGCCGCCGTGGCCGTGGAGCCGGTGGCGGTACGGCTCGGCGTGTCGAAGGGCAGCTTCTACTGGCACTTTCCCCACCGCCAGGCGCTGGTCGAGGCGGCGCTGGAGCGGTGGGAGGCCGAGACCGAGGCGATCATCGCCGGGCTGGTGCTGGTGCGCGATCCGGTGGAGCGCATGCGGGTGCTGCTCGAGCGGGCCTTCGGCGACGGGCGTGACGCGGCCATCTCGTTCCGGCTGATCAGCGAGGCCGACGACCCGGTGGTGGGCCCGGTGGTGCGGCGGGTGACCGAACGGCGGCTGGCCTTCATGCGGGCCGCCCTGGAGGAGGCCGGCCAGCCGCCGGAGGAGGCGTCCAGGCGGGCGCTGGCCGCGTACGGCGGCTATCTCGGCAAGGCGGCCCTGGCCCGCATCGGTGCGGCGGCCAAGGCCCCGGAGGGCGCGGCGGCGGAAGGCCGGGAGGGCGCGGTGACGGAGGCCCCGGGGGGCGCGGCGGCGGAGGCCCCGGAGGGCGCGGTGGTGGAGGGCCGGGAGGGCGCGGTGGCGGAAGGCCCGATGGAGCCGGCCGAGCTGGCCATGGTGGAGCTGGGCCTGCCGCCCCGCTGACGTCGCCGGTCATGGTGGAGCCGGCCCTCCCGCCCCGCCGGCGTCAGAGCTTGGCGATGACCTCCTCGGCGAAGCGTTCCATGGTGGCGATCTTGAGCTCCAGCGTCCCTTCCCCGTACCGGGCCTTCTCCTCGGGGGTGGCCAGCCACCACGGCGCGGCCATGGTCGCGGTCACGCCCTTGGCGGCGAAGTGGCGGTACGTGTCGGCGTCCGGCAGCACCGCGAGCGGCGCGACGATGTCGAAGGGCCCGGTCCTGCCGTTCTCGGAAAGGTGCCGCCGCAGCGTGTCCAGCACGGTGTCGAGCTGCTCCTCCGTGTAGATCCGGTTCCCGATCCACCCGTCACCCAGCCGGGCCGCCCGCCGCAGCGCTGCGTCGCTGTCGCCGCCCACGTAGACGGGGATCGGCCGGGACGGGGTGGGGGAGATCGACAGCTCGGGGAGGCCGTCCAGCGTGACCGTCTCGCCGGCCCAGAGGGAGCGGAGGACGGGGAGCATGGCGTCCAGGCGCCGTCCACGCGTGTGGAAGTCCTGCCCCGTGCCGACGAACTCCTCCTTGCACCACCCCACCCCCACCCCGAACGTCACCCGGTCCCGCGACAGGACCGCCGCCGTGGACACCTGCTTGGCCACGGTGAACAGGTCGCGGGCGGGCGCGATGTAGACGTTCGGGGAGAAGCGGAGCGAGGTGGTGACCGCGGCCATGGCGCCGATCGTGACCCACGCGTCCGGCCAGTGCGTACGCGCGTCCCAGCGCGGCCGCCCCGACCGCGAGTACGGGTAAGGAGTGGCGAAGTCGGCGTAGAACAGGTGGTCCGACAGCGTCAGCGTGTCGAACCCGCACCGCTCGGCCGCCCGCGCCAGCTCCAGGAACTGGTCGGTGTCGACGAACGAGGCCCCCAGCCAGAACCTCATTGGAACTCCGGGATGACCTTGGTGGCGAACAGCTCCAGGTTCCGCTTGACCGTGTCCAGCGGCAGCACGCCCTGCTGGCCCTGCATGTAGAGGCCGAACCACTCCAGGTCGGGCATCCGGTCGAGCATCCGCTGGATGCCGCGCTTGACGTCGTCCGGGGTGCCGAAGAGCGCCATCTCCACGTCGTTCATCCGCTTGGCGTCGCCCTTCTCCGGGGAGATGGGCTTGTGCTTCTCGTCCTCCTTCTTCCGCAGCACCTCCAGGTAGCCGAACGGGCCGAAGAAGGCGGCGAAGTCCTTGGGGATGCTGCGGCCGAAGGTGTTGATGGCCTCCTCGGTGGTGTCCGCGATGCCGACGATCTTGAGGATGCCGGTGTGCTCGCCCAGCTTGTAGTGGCGGCCCTGCTTGGCGGACTCCTCCTGGTACAGCTTGGCCTTGGCCGCGTGGTCGTCCGGGTTGGGGGTGAACATCCACGGCAGGATGTCCTCCTGGGCGGCCCTGATCACCGACCGGTCCGAGATCGTGAACGGCTGCCACAGCTCCGGATGGGGGTTCTGGTACGGCCGGGGGCAGACGGAGACGGCCTGCACCTTCCCGTCCTCGGAGAGCTCGCCCGGCGCGCCGAACGTCCGGGTCCACTCCAGCGCCGGCCACCCCTCGATGCCCTCATACGGATAAGGCACCTGATAGTCCAGCACATCCGACTTGTAGCGCAGCGTCTCCTGCGTCCACGCCATCTTCATGATCTTCAGCACCTCGCCGAAGACGTCGAAGTTCCGCGTGTCGGAGGCCGAGCCGTCCGAACGCGCGGCGGCCGCGTGCCAGCGCTGGCCCAGCACGTTCATCCACCGGTTCTGGTAGCCGCGCGCCACCCCCAGCCGCAGCCGTCCCTTGCTGAACTGGTCGAGCAGCGCCACGTCCTCCGCGGCCCTGATCGGGTCCCAGGCGGGCAGCACCAGGCCGAGCGGCGCGAGCAGGATCCGCTCGGTCCTGGCGGCGAGGTCGGTGAGGAACATCAGCGGGTTGACCGAGAACTCCATGCCCTCCGAATGGAAGTGGTGCTCGGTCATCATCAGCGCGTCGAAGCCGAGCTGGTCGGCGTGCACGGCTATCTCCCGCACCTCGTGCAGCAGCTTCTGGTACGACTCGGTGTCGCGCCCGATGGGCCGTCTGGCCTTGGCGTTCTCCTCGGCCGCGTACCCGGAGCCGGGAATCTGCGGATTCAGGAAGATAGAAAACTTCACCGGGAACCTCTTTCCGCGGAACGGTCTTCTGCAAGGTACTCTGGAAATCTTAACCGAGCAATCGCTTGGTTAACGAGGAGGAGATCGCATGAGGCTCGGGGTCACGATGTTCGTCACGGATCTGGCCATGCCGGTCCAGGACCTCGCCAGGGCGGCGGAGGAGCGGGGCTTCGACTCGCTCTACGTGCCTGAGCACACCCACATCCCGGTCTCGCGCCGTACGCCTCCCGCGACGGGCCAGGACGAGCTCCCCGAGGAGTACAAGCACACGCTCGACCCGCTCGTGGCCCTCTCCTTCGCCGCCGCCGCGACGCGGCGGCTGCGCGTCGGGACCGGCGTCCTGCTCGCCGCCCAGCGCGACCCCATCGTGACCGCCAAGGCCGTCGCCACGCTCGACCACCTGTCGGGCGGCCGGGTCGTGGTCGGGGTCGGCTTCGGCTGGAACGTCGAGGAGATCGAGAACCACGGCGTCCCGTACGGCCGCCGCCGCGAGGTGGCCAGGCGGAACGTGCTCGCCATGCAGGCGCTGTGGCGGGACGAGGTGGCCTCGTTCGACGGGTTCGAGCCGTCCTGGTCCTGGCCCAAGCCGCGCAACGGGCCACCGGTGTACGTGGGCGGCGCGGCGGGGCCGAAGCTGTTCGCCCAGGTCGCCGAGTACGCCGAGGGCTGGATGCCGATCGGCGGCAAGGGCGTCAAGGCGGCGCTGCCGATGCTGCGCGAGGCGTGCGAGAAGGCGGGCCGGCCGATGGCCAAGGTGATCCCGTTCGGGACGATGCCGACCAGGGAGAAGCTCGACTACTTCGCCGAGCTCGGCATCGAGGAGGCGGTGGCCACGCTCCCCAGCGGCCCCGCGGACACGGTGCTGCCGATCCTCGATGATTATGCGAGGCTGATCGAAACCCCGGCATAATCGCAAGATATGTCCGAACTCCGAGCCGATGACCCGCGCCAGCTGGGGTCGTACCGGTTGTCGCGCAGGCTCGGCCAGGGCGGTCAGGGCGTCGTCTACCTCGGCCACTCGGCGCAGGGCGCCCAGGTCGCGGTCAAGCTGCTGCACGCGAGCCTGTCCGGCGATTCGGACGTGCGGCGCAGGTTCCTGGGGGAGGTCGAGGCGGTCCGCCGGGTGGCGGCGTTCTGCACGGCCCAGCTGCTCGACGCCGACCTCGAAGGCGACCGCCCCTACCTGGTCAGCGAGTACGTCGAGGGCCCCTCGCTCCTGGAGCACGTCGTCGCCAGGGGGCCGCGCCTCGGCGGCTCGCTCGAGCGGCTGGCCATCGGCACCGCCACCGCCCTCGGGGCCATCCACCGGGCCGGCGTCGTGCACCGCGACTTCAAGCCGCACAACGTGCTGCTCGGGATCGACGGGCCACGAGTGATCGACTTCGGCGTGGCCCGGCTCATGGACACCGCGGCCACGACCACCGCGGTGCCCGTCGGCACCCCGGCGTACCTCGCGCCCGAGCGCATCAAGGGCGAGCCGGCCGGGCCGCCCGCCGACCTGTGGGCCTGGGGGCTGACCGTCGTGTACACCGCCACGGGGCGGCACGCGTACAAGGCGGACACCTACCAGGAGGTCCTGGCGAGGATCCTGTACGGCAAGCCGGACCTCGGGACGCTGACCGGGCGGCTGCGGGAGATCGTGGAGTCCTGCCTGGCGCCGGAGCCGGGGGACCGGCCCGACGCGGAGGAGGTGCTGCGGCGGCTGCTGGGGCAGGCGGCGGGCGGCGACGTCCTGTCGTCGGGCGCGCAGGCCGCCACCCGCTCCGCGCCCGCCTCCACCGTGCCCGCCTCCACCGTGCCCGCCTCCACCGTGCCCGCCTCCACCGCGCCCGCCTCCACCGCGGGCGACCCCGCCACGGCCGGGCTGCGGCTGGTCATGGAGGGCGCGCCGCCCGGCGACTCCGGGCGGATCATGGACCCCGACCCCACCACGAGCTTTCCCGCCGTCGCCCGCGACACCCTCACGAAGGCGCCGGCGCGCAGGCGGGTGCGGCCCTGGCAGGTGGGCGTGGCGGCGATCGGGGTGGCCATGGCGGTGGCCGGGTTCGTGTTCTGGCTGCGCGGAGCGGAGGCGCCGGGGCTGGAAGGCACGTGGACGGGCTCCGCCGAGCACTTCACCGCGCACCGGGTCTTCCCCGTGGAGCTGCGCATGGGCTCCGACGGCGGGGCGATGCGGTGGGGAGCGGACCTGCACTGCTCCGGGCGGCTCGCGCGCAGCGGGCGCGGCGCGGTCTTCACCCTCGATCAGGTCACGGGGAACGAGTGCTATCCGGGAACGCTGCGGATGTTCCCGATGTCCGACTCGAACCGGATGGCCATCAAGGTGACGCGCCAGGGTAAGGACGAAGTGACGTATTCGGGCACGGTCGCACGGGCTTCCTGACCAGCTGTGTCACGGTCAGGCGGCGATTGCCCTGCGCACCGTTGACTGAACGCGGCCCGTTGCTTTCAGTAGAGAGCAGGAAGGGTGGCGGCGAGGGGAGGCGCCCGTGCCAACGGCGCAGCCGCTCAGAACGGGGGACCCCCAGCGACTCGGTGAGTACCACCTCTCCGGACGGCTGGGTGAGGGCGGACAGGGCACGGTGTTCCTCGGTTCGCGGGGCGGGGAGACGTACGCGGTCAAGCTGCTGCACGGACCCGTCGGCGACGAGCGGGCGGCGTTCCTGCGGGAAGTCGAGCTGGCCAAGCACGTGGCGAGGTTCTGCACGGCCCAGGTGATCGACGCCGGCTTCGACGAGGGCCGGGCGTACATCGTGAGCGAGTACGTCGACGGGCCCTCGCTGCACCGGGAGGTCGCGCTGACCGGGCCGCGCAGAGGCGGCGCGCTGGAGCGGCTCGCGGTCAGCACGGCCACCGCGCTGGCGGCCATCCACCGGGCGGGGATCGTCCACCGGGACTTCAAGCCGCAGAACGTGCTGCTCGGCTCCGACGGGCCGCGCGTGATCGACTTCGGCCTGGCCAGGGCGCTGGACGCGGCGGCCACGGTGAGCGGGCGGGGGGTGGGCACGCCTGCGTACATGGCGCCCGAGCAGATCACCGCGTCGGCCGTCACGGGGGCGGCGGACGTGTTCTCGTGGGGCGCCACCATGTGCTTCGCGGCCAACGCCACGGCGCCGTTCGGGCAGGACTCGGTGGCGCCGGTGCTGCACCGCATCCTGACCGCGCCGCCCGAGCTGGGACGCCTGGACGGGCGGCTGCGCACGCTGGTCGAGGCGTGCCTGGACAAGGACGCGCGCAACCGGCCGACCAGCAGGGACCTGCTCTTCGAGCTCCTGGGCCAGGGGAACGAGGTGCCGGCCGAGGTGCTGAGCTCGCCCCCGCCGCACATCCTGCGGGCCACTCCGCCGCTGGTGCCCGAGCAGCGCTCGGCGCCCTCCGAGCCGCGCACGCCCGTCGCCCAGCCCGAGGCCACGGGGACGCCCGGCGGCTACCGGTTACCGGACACCCGGGAGGGCAGCGGCCCGCCGTTCACCCCCCGGGACGCTCCATCGACGCCGGGGCGCGGCTGGCCGAGGGCGGTCATCGCGGTCTGCGCGGCCCTGTGCGTCACGGCCGCCGTCCTGCTCACCACTCTCGTCCCCGCGATGAACAAGGACCCCGAGGTCCGGCCGTCCCAGGCGGCCGGTCCGTCGGTCCCCCCGCACTCGGAGCCCGTGAAAACCCGTTCCCCGGCGGGCCGGTCCTCCCCGCCCGCGCCGGAGAAGACGCAGGAGCGAAAGCCCACCGCCGACCCGCCGGTGGCGCAATCGGTCCCGGTCCCGCCCTTGACGGGAATGGACAGGAGCGCGGCGGCAAAGGCGCTGAAACGGGCGGGGCTCGTCCTGGGCACTGTCACCCAGCTCGACTCGCCCCAGAAGATCGGCCAGGTCCTGGGCGCCGAGCCCGCCCCTGGCACGGCGGTGGCCAAGGGCAGCACGGTCTCACTGCAGGTGTCGGCGGGGCTGCCCGTGCCCGCGGTCACGGGGCTGCAGCTCAAGGCCGCCGAGGCCCGCCTGACCGGCGCCGGCCTGGCGGTCGGCGCCGTCACCCGCTCCTGCACCGACCAGCCGGACGGCCAGGTGCTCTCCACGCAGCCCAAGGCGGGCAGCCGCGTCACGGGCGGCACCCCGGTGGCGCTCACGGTGGCCCGCAACGGCGTCTCGGTGCCCTCGGTCGTCGGCCGGTCCCTGGAGGACGCGCGGGCGGCGCTGACCGCGGCCGGCTTCACGGCACGGTCGAAGGGGCAGGTGGTGGACGACGAGTCCCGGGTGGGCACGGTCCTCAGCCAGACCGTCCAGCCGGGCACGTGCGCCGAGCCGGGCAGCGCCGTCGTGATCGTGGTCGGCCTGGCCGCCCAGTCGGGCCCCGACCCCAACGAGCCCCCGGAGACCCCGACGGGCACGATCGCCGGCGAGTGACGTCATCGCGTTTCGAGGGTGACGGTCTCGCCGTTCAGCCGGGACCTCTCGGCGGCCCAGGCGATGAGGTGGCTGTGCAGGCTCGCCCTCGGCGAGGAGAGGATCGAGGAGCGGTCCCTGGTGGCGACCGCGGCCAGGAACGCGTCCACCAGCCCTTCGTCACCGCCCCCGTGGCCGCCACCCGCCGTCGAGTCACCCGTGGGCCGGGTTTCGACGGTCTCCGCGCGGCCGGTGACGAAGTCGTGGACGGTCAGCCGCTCGCCGTCCCCGTCGATCGAGCCTCGGGTGCCGAAGACGCGGGTCTGCCGGTGGAGTGACGGGGTGAAGGCGGTCATGGTGAACGACGCCGTCGTGCCCCCCTCGAACTCCATGTTCACGACCTGGTGGTCGACCACGTCGTTGTCGCAGGCGTACACGCATCTGCCGTACGGGCCCGTCCTGAGTGCCTCCAGCACGCCCGCCTCGGAGACGTCCTCTGTGAGCACCGACAGCGGCCACACCTCGCGCCCGGCCAGCGGGAGGTAGATGCGCCGGGCAGAGTACGGGCACGCCGCCTCGACCGGGCAGTCCAGGCAGCGGTCGGCCGCGCCCTCCGGGCGGTTCTCCGGGCGGAAGTGCTTGAGCCCGCCGAACGACGACACGCGCGTGACCTGCCTGCCCGTGAGGTACACCAGCCAGTCGAGGTCATGGCACGACTTGGCGAGCAGCATGAACGTGGACTCGTCGGCCCGCCGCCAGTTGCCCCGCACGTACGAGTGCGCCTGGTGCCACCACCCGACCGGCTCCAGGTGCTGGATGCTGACGATCTCCCCGATCCTGCCCTCGTCCAGCAGCCTCTTCAGCGCCCGCGTGTACGGCGTGTACCGCAGCACGTGGCAGACGGCGAAGACGGCGTCGGAGCGTTCGGCCGCCGCCACGATGCTCCGGCAGTCCTCCTCGGAGACCGCCATCGGCTTCTCCAGCAGGATGTCGTAGCCCAGCTCGGCGAGGCGCACCGCGGGCTCGACGTGCTCCCTGTCCTGGGTCGCGATGATCACCGCGTCCGCCAGCCGGGGCCGCGCGGCCAGCTCGCGCCAGTCCGCGAACTGCGCCGCGCCGGGGAACCTGGCGCGGCGGGCGGCCAGCGGATCGGCCACCGCGACCACCCGCGCCTGGCCGGTCTCGACGGCGTGGCGGGCGTACGAGGCCCCCCGCGAACCCGCGCCCACGACGGCGAGCGTGACCATTGCGCCTCCACATATGTAACCAGCTACCGTATGTCCGGCCGATGCTAGGATCCTGCCTGTTCTGCGTCAATATGGAGTTATGGAGAAGGGTCTCATAAGGTGACCGAGCTCCGCCCGGGTGACGCCTCGCTGCTGCGCAAGGTGAACACCCGGCTCACGCTGAGCGCCCTGCGCCGCGAGGGCGTGGCCACGCTGACCCGGCTCGGCCGCGTCACCGGGCTGTCCAGGCAGACGGTGGAGACGGTCCTCGACGAGCTGGGGGAGCGCGGCTACGTCCGGGAGGTGCCGCCGGACGAGGGCGTGATGGGCCGGCCCGCGCGGCGGTTCGGGTTCCGCGCGGACGCCGGCTACGTGCTGGGCGTGGAGGTCGGCGGCGACGCGATCGTGGCCGCGCTGGCCGACCTCAACGGCGAGGTGATCGCCTGGGAGCGGACCGGCGTCCCTGGCGGCGCCGCGCCTCACGAGCGGCTGGAGGCGGCCCGGCGTACGTCGCTGGCCTGCGCGGACGGAGCGGGGGTCGCGCGCAGGCGGGTGTGGGCCGTGGCCGCGGGCACCCCGGGCATCGTGGACCGCACCGGGCGCGTGTCGCTGTCGATCACGTTGCCCGGCTGGACGGGCGTGGATCTGGCGGGGCCGGCCGGGCGCTGGTTCGGCTGCACCGGGCTGGCCGCCAACGACGCCAACCTCGCCGTGCTCGCCGAGCACTGGCGCGGCGGCGCGCAGCACGCCTCCGACGTCGTGTACGTGCTCGCCGGTCACCGGGCGGGCGCGGGCATCCTGATCGGCGGCCGGCTGCATCAGGGGCGCAACGGGGCCGCGGGCGAGATCGGCACGCTGCGCCAGGTCGGCTGGGAGGACGCCACCCGCGAGCTGGTCAAGGAGAGCTCGGCGGCGGAGGTGTTCGAGGCGGCGCTGACGGGCGACCGCGACGCCGTGCGGCGGGTCGACCGCTACGCCGAGCGCCTGGCGATCGGCGCCTCCGCGCTCGCTCTGGCCGTCGACCCCGATCTGCTGGTGCTCGGCGGCGGCCACGCGCGGGCCGGCGACGTGCTGCTCGAGCCGCTCCGCCGCCACCTCGCCGAGCTCTGCGTGAGCGTGCCGGAGGTGGTGGCCTCCACGTTCGGGGACGAGGCCGTGGCGCTGGGCGCGGTACGCCTCGCGCTCGACCACGTGGAGCGCGAGGTTCTCGGGCTCTAGAGGGCTCTAGAGGGATCTGGACGGCTCTAGAAGCCGCGACAGGCTTCCAGCAGCACCTCGCGGACCTCGTCCTCGGGCAGGTCCATCGTCCTGACCGCGCCCCACTGCAGTGCGCCCAGCAGGGCCCAGCTCTTGAGCCGGGTCCTCGGATCGGGGTCGGCGCCGGCGAGCCTGGCGAAGATCTCGTCCCTGAAGGACCTGACCGTCGCGCGCTCCGAGTCCGGCGAGACGGGGTCCTCGGCGGCCAGATCCTCCATGAAGAGGCGGATCACCGAGCGGTAGCGCACCGCGAACGTCACCAGCGCCCCGACGAACCCCTCCCTGTCGGGAAAGTCGGTCCCGAGGAGTGCCACCATGTCATCGGCCGCCGGGGCGAGCAGCTCGTAGGCCAGGCGGTCCTTGGGGTGGAAGTGGTAGGCGACGGCGGTCTTGGTCAGCCCCACTGCCGCGGCGATGTCGGCCAGGGACGTGCCCGCGTAACCGCGCTCCGCGAACAGCTGCCTGGCCGCGGCCAGGATCCGGCTCCGGGTGTCGTCGGGTGTGGTCATCGTCTCATTTCCGGTGCGATCCATCCCATCCGGATATTTCCTGCTTTATCGTAATCCTGTACGACCGTACAGGACGGCCGTCGAAAGGGACTTCAGGCGATGACGCGGTTTCTTGGGCGGCTGGGCGGCTGGTGCGCGCGGCACGGCCGGTTGGTGCTGGCGACATGGGTGGTCGTGGCGGCGGCGCTGATGGGCGGGAGCCTCGTGCTCGGCAGCCCGGTCAGCAACGACGTGTCGATCCCCGGCACGGACACGCAGCGGGCGCACGATCTCATGAAGAGCGGCTTCGGGCCGGGCTACGATCCCGGCGGCACGGTGCAGCTCGTCCTGTACTCCGCCGACGGGCCGCTCATCGACAAGCGGCGCAAGCAGGCCGTGGAGGACGCCCTGGCGCGGCTGCGGGCCGTGCCGCACGTCGTGCAGGTGGACACGCCGTTCCGGCGCGGCGGCATCGCCTCCAACCTGCAGATCGGGCTCATCACCATCCGCATGCAGGGCCACGACAGCACCAAGCCCGCCGAGAACACCCGCGCCCTGTCGAAGGCGGCGGATCCGGCGCGGGCCGCCGGGATCGAGGTGGTGGCGGCCGACAGCTCCTCCCCCGCCGACAAGGAGATCAAGACCGGGCCCAGCGAGATCATCGGCGTGGTGTGCGCGCTGCTGGTGCTGGTGTTCGCGTTCGGGACGCTGGTGGCGGCGCTGGTGCCGATCTTCGCGGCCCTGGTCAGCGTCGCCACCGGGCTCGGCGTGATCGGGCTGCTCGGGCACGTGCTGGACGTGCCCAAGCAGGCGGGCATCATGGCCACGATGATCGGCCTCGGCGTGGGCATCGACTACGCGCTGTTCCTGCTGTCCAGGCACCGGCGGCTGCTCGCGGACGGGGTGCCGGTCGTGGAGTCCGTACGGCGTACCGTGGCGAGCTCCGGCGGGGCCGTGGTGTTCGCGGGCGGCACGGTGATGATCGCGCTGAGCGCGCTCATGCTGGGCGGGTTCCCGCTGCTGGCGACGCTGGGCTGGATCACCGGCATCTCCGTCATCGCCGCCGTGCTGACCTCGGTCACGCTCGTCCCCGCCCTGCTCGGCCTGCTCGGCCACCGGATCAACGCGCTCAAGGTGCCTTTCCTGCGCGGCGGCGGCTCCTCGGGCTCCGGATGGGCTGGCCTGGGGTCGTGGGTGGCGCGCCGGCCGTGGCGGGTGCTGCTCGGCAGCGTGGTGGTGCTGGGCCTGCTCGCGGCCCCGGCGCTGGCGCTGAAGCTCGGGCCGCTCGACGACGGGTACGGCACCCAGGGCTCGGAGCCCAGGCGCGCCTACGAGCTGATAGCCACCGGCTTCGGCCCCGGCGCCAACGGCGCCCTGATCGTCGTCGCCGAGCTGCCCTCCCAGGTGGCCGACCCGAAGGATCCCGTCGTGGACCAGGTCGCCCGCGAGGTGCAGGACGTCGACGGCGTCGCGCACGTGGCCACTCCCAAAGTCAGCACCTCGGGCCGCTCGATCCTGCTGCAGGTCGTCACCGACTACGCCCCCAGCGACACGCGGGCGGCCGACGTGGTCAAGGACATCAGGGCCATCTCGCTGCCGGGCGTGAGCGTGCACGTGGGGGGCAAGGTGGCGGCCATGGCTGACTCGGGCACCCGGATGTCGGAGCGCACCCCGCTGGTCATCGGCGTGGTGGTGCTGCTGAGCGCCCTGCTCCTGCTGCTCGCCTTCCGCGCTCCCGTCGTCGCGGTGAAGGCCGCGGTGATGAACCTGATCTCGCTCGGCGCCGCCTTCGGCGCGCTGGCCCTGGTGTTCTCGATCGGCCTGGGCAGCGCGCTGGTGGGCATGGACGCTCCCGCAGGCTCCCACGCCGTGCAGACGCTCTTCTTCTCGGTGCCGATCGAGAGCTATGTGCCGCTGATGCTGTTCGCGGTGCTGTTCGGGCTGTCGATGGACTATGAGGTGTTCCTGCTGACGGCGGTGCGGCAGGCGTACCAGCGGCACGGGGACAACGCGCGGGCGGTGGCGGAGGGGCTCGGCTCGACGGGGCGGGTCATCACGTCGGCCGCGCTGATCATGGTGGCCGTGTTCGTGGCCTTCATCGCGTACCCGGACCCGATGGTGAAGACGTTCGGGGTCGGGCTCGCGGCGGCCATCGCGGTGGACGCCACGCTCATCAGGGGGTTCCTGGTGCCGGCGACGATGGTGCTGCTGGGACGGCTCAACTGGTGGTGCCCGCGCTGGCTGGACCGCCTGCTGCCGAACCTCTCGGTGGAGGGCCACGAGGAGGACAGCCCGGAGCCTCAGCGCCCGGAGCCGGTCAAGCTGGGGGTCTAGTCGGCGTCGACGAGGTCGCAGGCGGCCACCCAGCCGGCCGCGCCGGTGGTCGCGTTGCGGCCGTGGTGCCACAGGAGGCTGTCGAACCACTCGCAGCGGTAC
Source organism: Nonomuraea sp. NPDC050786 (assembly GCF_040654115.1). Classification (NCBI taxonomy): domain Bacteria; kingdom Bacillati; phylum Actinomycetota; class Actinomycetes; order Streptosporangiales; family Streptosporangiaceae; genus Nonomuraea; species Nonomuraea sp. NPDC050786. The sequence continues at coordinate 172,132 of NZ_JBFAHJ010000018.1, read as the reverse complement.
GGCTCGCGCTCCTGCGACCGGTCCGACACGAAGCCCTCGCCCGGATTGCCGAGGCCGACGCGGGCGGAGCCGGCCCGGGGCTCGCTCCAGATGATCACGCCCTGGCCGGCGAAGTCGTAGATGCTCGCGGCCCGCGCGGCCTGGGCGGGCGCCAGGCCGGTCAGGGCCGCGAGCAGGGTGGCCGTGGCGGCCCGCCGGATCCGCACCGCGCGTCTCCTCTCCGAGATCGTTCGCTACTCAGAGTAGCGGAGGCGGGTCAGTTCTCGACCGGTAGGAGGCCGCGTTCGGCGAAGACCTTCTTGGCCACGAAGGTCGCGTTCAGCGCGCGCGGCATGCCGCAGTAGCCCGCGGCGTGCAGGAACGCCTCGACGATCTGGGCCGGGGTGATCCCGACGTTCAGTGCGGCGTTGATGTGCACCTCGAGTTGGGGTTCGCAGCCGCCCAGAGCGGTCAGGATGCCCAGGGTGACCAGCTGCCGGTCACGGGGCGGCAGCGTGGGGCGGGAGTAGATCTCGCCGAAGCCCCAGGCGACGATCTGGTGGGCGAGCTCGGGTGAGATGTCCGCGAGCGAGTCGATCACCCGCTGCCCCGCCTCGCCGTCGATCTGCCTGAGGACCTCCAGGCCCTGCTCGTACTTCTCTTGTCGTGCGTCCATGTGATCCACGCTAGGGGTTGGAGCGTGCTCTGACGCAAGTCCGGTCAGAACGTGATGACGGTACGGGCGACCGAGCCCTCCCGCACGTGGGCCACCGCCTCGTTGATCTGGTCGAGCGGCAGGCGTTCCGAGATGAGGCCGTCGAGGTCGAGGCGGCCCCGCAGGTACTGGTCGGCCAGCATGGGCAGGTCGCGATGGGGTGCGGCGTCGCCGCCCTGGGTGCCCATGAGGCGGCGCGAGGCGAACAGCAGGCCGGGATCCAGCTCCACCGGCCGGCCCTGGGGCGGGCTGCCCACCATGACCGTGGTGCCGCCGGAGCGGGTCGCGGCGAAGGCGCTCGACAGGACGCCGGGGGCGCCCGTCGCGTCGAAGGCGTAGTCGACGCCGCCCTTTACCACCTCGTCCACCTGGCGGGGCAGATCGTCCGCGAGGATCGTGTGGGTGGCGCCGAAGCGTTCGGCCAGCTTGAGCTTCTGCTCCGCCACGTCCGCGGCCACGATCGTGGTGGCGCCCGCGAGCAGCGCGCCCTGGATGACGTTGAGCCCCACTCCGCCGCAGCCCACGACGAGGACGGCGGCGCCGGGCGGGACCCTGGCGACGTTCAGCACCGCGCCGACGCCGGTGACGACGCCGCAGGCCAGCAGGCACAGGGCGTCCAGCGCCGCGTCGGCCGTGACCTTCACGCACATGGTCTCGGCGACGACGGCGTACTCGGCGAACGACCCGATGCCGATGAACCGGCGCGTCTCCTCGCCGTCCAGCGTGATCCTGGGGGCGCCGCCCATGATCGCCTGAAGCCTGGCGGGGCCCGAGCACAGGTGGAACCGGCCGGCCCCGCAGTGGCGGCAGCGCCCGCAGGGGCCGTTCATCGAGATGATGACGTGGTCGCCGGGCCGGACGCCGGTGACGCCCGCGCCGACGCTCTCCACCACGCCCGCGCTCTCGTGCCCGAGGATGAACGGCAGCCTCTTCACCACCGGGCTCTTGCCGTCGATGGCCTTGAGGTCGGAGCCGCACACGCCGGAGGCCTTGATCCGCACGCGGACCTCCCCGGGGCCGGGGTCGGCGATCTCGACCTCGCGGATCTCCATGGGGGCGTGGAACCCGGTCAGCACGGCCGCGCGCATCAGCATGCGCCACACGGTAACCCGGCCATGTTGTCGCGAGCAAGCGGTTGCTCGGGCAGGCCGTTGACACCCCCGCGGCCCGAATTTACGCTCGGCGCAAACCCAAGCGAGCGCTAGGCCAAATAGTGGGAGGCCAGGATGGTACGGCGGGTCGCGGTGGCACTCACAGTAACGTTGCTCGTCTCCGGGTGCGCGGCCCAGCAGAAGAGCGCGGTCGGCCCGGCGAAGGACGGCGCGGCGCCCGGCGTGACCGACACGACGGTCAAGGTCGGCGGCGTGCTGACCAAGACCAGCGCCAGCGGCTACTCCACCAAGGACGCCGAGATCGGGGCGAAGGCCAGGTTCGAGCGGGCCAACGCCGAGGGCGGCGTGCACGGGCGCAAGATCGAGTTCGTGGGGGCCGAGGACGACGGCCAGGACGCGGCCAAGGGCGACACGGCGGCCAAGAAGCTCGTGCAGAAGGACCAGGTGTTCGCCCTCGTTCCCGTGCACGCCCCGAACTTCGGCGGCGCCGCCTTCCTCGAGCAGCAGGGCGTGCCGTGGTTCGGCTGGGCGACGGGCCCGCAGTGGTGCGGCACGAGGACCGGCTTCGGCTACAACGGCTGCCTCGCGCCCAAGCAGGGGGCGGGCTCGCAGACGTGGTGGGGCCGGCAGCTGGCCGACCTGCTCGGCGGCGCCGAGGGCAAGAGCGTCTACGTGCAGACCTCCGACTCCAGCGGCAGCAAGTACGGCGGCACCACGATCTCCCAGTCGTTCGCCGCCGCCGGTTTCCAGCTGGTCGGCGTGAACTCCGGCCTCCCGGCCGCCGCACCGCCCCCTGACTGGCTCCCGTACGTCAACAAGATCATGACCTCGGACGCCGGCCAGGCCCCCGACGTCGTGGTCTCCGTGATCGCCGGCACCAAGTTCAACGTCGGCCTGTACTCGGCGCTCAAGCGGGCCGGCTACAAGGGCGTGCTGACCGACGCCACCAGCTACGACGCCGCCATACTCAAGGACCCGGCCAGCGCGCAGGCCCTGGAGGGCGTGATCGCGGCGCCCATGTTCGAGCCGTTCGAGTCCACCGCGCCCGAGATCGCCCGCCTCAAGCAGGACGTCGAGAAGGTCGCGCCGGGCGCCGTGCTCACCCAGCACATGGCGATCGGTTACTGGTCGGCCGACATCTTCCTCGACATGCTGAACAAGACCGGCAAGGACCTCACCCGCGAGAAGTTCCTGGCCACCGGCAACGGCGACTACCTCTACGAGAACGCCGGGTTCGGCAGGATCCAGTACCCCAAGGACCACAGCGAGCCGAACGGCTGCGGCGCCCTGGTCAAGCTGGTGCACGGCGCCTTCCAGGTGGCCAAGAGCATGAAGTGCTTCGACAACGTGCCGCTGAAATGATCGTCGGCTACGTGCTCAGCGGCCTGGTCACCGGGGCGGTCTTCGCCGTCATGGGATCGGGCCTGACGCTCTCGTACGCGGCGACCGGGGTGTTCAACTTCGCCCACGGCGCCATCGGCTTCCTGGCCGCCCTGCTCTTCTACGAGCTGAACGCGGCGGCCGGGCTGCCCGCGTGGCTGTCCGCCCTGGTATCGGTGGCGCTGTTCGCGCCCGCGCTCGGGTACGCGCTGCACAGGACGATGTTCGGCGGGCTCGCGCAGGCGGGGGGGACCGCGCAGATCGTCGCCACGATCGGCCTGACGATCGCGCTGCCCGCGCTGGGCCTGCTGGTCGTGGACCTGGCCGGGCTGCCGAGCGCGGACGCGACCTCGCTGCCGCGCGGCATCGGCCCGCACCCGGCGCTCTCCTTCGACGTGCTGGGCGCCCGGCTGGACACCGATCAGCTCATCACGTTCGGCTTCTCGGCGGTGGCGGCGGCCGGGCTCTGGCTGTTCATGCGGCATTCGCCGTACGGGCTGCGCATGCGGGCGACCGTGGACCGGCGCCGCCTGGCCACGCTCCGGGGCATCGACGCGGACGCCACCTCGGCGCTGGCCTGGATGCTCGGCTCGGGACTGGCCGGGCTCGCCGGCGTGCTGGCCGTGTCCGTGCTGGGGCTGGACGCGACGGCGTACACGGTGCTGCTGTTCGCCTCGGCCACGGCGGCGGTGTTCGGGCGGCTGCGCTCGATCCCGTGGACGTTCGCCGCCGGGCTCGCGCTCGGCGTGATCCAGAACCTCGTCGCCGGGTACACCGACTTCCTCGAAGAGGTCACCGGGCTGCGCACGGCCGTGCCGGTCATCCTGCTCTTCGCCGGGCTGGTCCTGCTGAACCGGTCGCGCGAGCGGGTCGCGGGCAGCGCGGCCGAGGACGCGCCGCCGCCCGACCACCTGGCGGGGCTGCCGCCCTGGCGACGGCGGCTGCCCTGGGCGGTGGGCCTGGTCGCGCTGTTGGCGTTCACCTTCCTTGCGTCCGAGTACTACGTGGGCGTGGCCGCGCAGGGGCTGGTGCTGGCGCTGATCTTCTGCTCGTTCGTGGTGGTGACCGGGATCGGCGGCATGGTGAATCTGGCCCAGGCCGCCTTCGCCTCGATGGCGGCGCTGACCTGCGGGTGGGCGTTCTCCTCCGGCCTGCCGTTCATCGTGGCGATCCTGCTGGGCGTGGCGGCGGCGGCCGCCGCGGGGATGCTGGTGGCGCTGCCCGCGCTGCGGCTGGGCGGCCGGGTGCTGACGCTCGCCACGCTGGCCATGGCGCTGCTGGCCGACCAGGTGCTCTTCCAGGTGGACGCGTTCAGCAACGGGACCATCGGCTGGCCGGTGCCCGCGCTCGGGCTCGGCTTCGCGGACACCTCGGACGCCCGGGTGCGGGTGGTGGTGCTGCTCGTGCTGATCGCGGGGGTCGCCCTGCTCGTACGGAACCTCGAAAGGTCCGTCTCCGGGCGGGCGATCCTCGCGGTCCGGTCGGCGCCCGCCGCGGCCACGACGTCGGGGCTGTCGGCGCCCCGTACCAAGATCATGCTGTTCGCGCTGGCGTCGGCGATCGCCGGGCTGGGCGGGGTGCTGTTCGCGGTCTCCAAAGGGTCGATCACCGCGACCGACCTGCCGGCGTTCTCCGGGTTCGTGTGGCTGGCCGTGGTCGTGCTCCAGGGCGTGCGGCGCATCGGCGGCGCGGTGCTCGGCGGCCTGATCGCGGTGGCGGTGCCCGAGCTGCTCGCCGCCTGGGGCGTGTCCGCGCACGTCGGGGCCATCCTGTTCGGGGCCGGCGGGATGATCCTGGCCAGGCATCCCGACGGGGTGCTCACCCAGCTCGCCGGGGTGCGCCACCGCCGCACTGCCCCGTCGGAGCCCCGGCCGTCGCTCTCTCCCGCGCGGGCCGAGGGGCCGCTGTTCAGGCTGGAGGGCGTCGTCGCCGGTTACGCGGACTGCACCGTGCTGCGCGGCGTGGACCTGGCAGTCAACCCCGGCGAGGTGGTCGCGCTGCTCGGCGCGAACGGCGCGGGCAAGTCCACGACCTGCGCGGCGGCCGCCGGAGACCTCCCCGTCACCAGCGGCAGGATCCTGCTGGGCGGCGAGGACGTCACGGCCTGGCCCGCCCACCGCAGGGCACGGGCCGGGATCCTGCTCGCTCCCGAGGGCAGGGGCGTCTTCCCCGGCCTCACGGTGGAGGAGAACCTGCGGACCTGGCTGGCCGACCCCGCTCCCGTCTACGAGCGCCTGCCCCAGCTCGCCGCGCGCCGCGACGTGCCCGCCGGCGCCCTGTCCGGCGGCGAGCAGCAGCTGCTCACGCTGGCCCCGGCGCTGGTGCGGCCGCCACGGGTGCTGATCGCGGACGAGCCGTCGCTGGGGCTGGCGCCGATGGTGGTGCGGCAGGTGTTCGACGTCTTCGCCGAGCTGCGCTCGCGCGGGGTGGCGCTGCTGATCGTCGAGGAGAAGGCCACCGAGGCGCTGGCCGTCGCCGACCGGGTGGCGTTCATGCGGCTGGGCCGCGTCACCTGGGCGGGGCCGCGCGCGGACGTGGACAGCGAGCGGCTGACCGCCGCCTACCTGGGAGTGCGGTGACATGCTGGCCGTGGAGGGCGTGTCGGTGGCGTTCGGCGGAGTCAGGGCGCTGGACCAGGCGTCGTTCGAGGTCGCCGGAGGCCAGGTCTGCGGCGTGATCGGGCCGAACGGCGCCGGGAAGACGACGCTGTTCGACGTGGTGTCCGGGCTGCGCAGGCCGAGCGAGGGGCGGGTCAGCGTGGCGGGCCGGGACCTGACCGGCGTCTCCCCGCTCAGGCGGGCCAGGGCCGGGGTGCGGCGCACGTTCCAGCGGACCCAGGTGTTCGGGCGGCTCACCGTCGCGGAGAACGTGCTGGCCGCGCTCGACTGGCACGGCGGCGGTGGCGGGCTCGCCGCCGACCTGGTCGCCTGGCCCGCCCGCCGGCGGCTCGAGCGGGAGCGCGGCGAGCGCGTGGCCGAGGTGCTGGAGCTGTGCGGGCTCACCCCGCTGCGCGACGCGTACGCCGCCGCCCTCCCCGTCGGGCAGCGCCGGCTCGTCGAGCTGGCCAGGGCCCTCGCCGACCGGCCCCGCCTGCTGCTGCTGGACGAGCCCACCTCGGGCCTGGACGCCTCGCAGACGGCCCGCCTGGGAGCGGTCGTCAAGGCCCTGGACACGACCGTGCTGCTGGTCGAGCACGACATGGGTTTCGTGATGGACACGTGCGACCGGATCGTCGTGCTCGACCTCGGAAAGGTGATCGCCACCGGCACGCCGGGCGAGATCAGGCAGGACCCGGTCGTCCGGTCCGCCTACCTAGGCTGAGCGGCGCTCGGTGAACGACAGGATGCGGCGCCAGGCGTCCTGGCAGGCGTCCGCCCACTCGGCGTACGAGCGATCGAAGAACGAGTGGGGAGCGCCGTCGTAGACGACCTTCTCGTGCTCCGTGCCGGCCCGGTCCAGCGCGGCCTCGAACGCCGCGAACTGCTCGGGCGTGGTCGCCGTGTCCGCGCCGGCCAGCAGCATCAGCAGGGGCGCTCCCGGCCCGGTCTTCGGCTCCTCGATGGCGCGCAGCGCGCCGTAGAACCCGATGCCGCCCGCCAGGCCGTTCCCCTCGTACGCCTGCCGCCACGAGTGCGCGCCGCCCATGCAGAAGCCGACCGTGAACACCGGGCCGTCCAGGGCCTCGGTGGCCGCCCTCGCGTCGGCCCGCACGTGGTCGCTGTGGAGCTGCTTGACGTGCGTCATGTAGTCGAACTCGTCGCCCCGGTCGCCGAGGCCCGCCGTGCGGCCGAAGTAGTCGATCGCGATCGCACGGAAGCCCGCCTCGGCGAAGCGCACGGCGAGGTCGCGGTAGTACGGGTGCAGCCCGCGCACGTCGGGCAGGATCACCACGCTGCGCCCGTTCGGCTCGGCGGGCTCGGCCCGGTAGGCGAGGAACCGGTTGCCGTCGGCGGCGGTCAGCTCTGTCTGCCCATGAGAGGCCACTTCGCCCTGGATCGGCGGAGCGGGCGGCCGGCTGTCGGTGGAATGGCACATGAGGGCAGCATGCCCGCCCCGACCCAGGGGTATCCAGGTACGCGCAGTGGCAGGCTGTACGTGTCCCGGCCAGGCAGACTTGTCCCTATGAACCGGGAACTCGGGGCATTTCTCCAGGCCCGCAGGAACGAGGTCACGCCCGAGGACGTGGGGCTCGAGAGCGGGCCGCGCAGGCGGGTGCGCGGGCTGCGCCGCGAGGAGCTGGCCGAGCTGGCGGGCATCAGCGTCGAATACCTCGTACGCCTCGAGCAGGGGCGGACCTCCCAGCCGTCCGCGTCCGTGATCGAGTCGCTGGCCACGGCGCTGGCCCTGAGCGAGGCCGAGCGGGCGCACCTGTTCGACCTGGCCACGCCGCGGCCCCGCAGGTCGCGGCCGTCCGGCGGGGCGCGGCCGGAGCTGGCGCAGCTCATGGAGCGGATGACGGACATCCCGGCCCTCCACACCGACCACCGGCTCGACCTGCTCGGCTGGAACCGGCTGGCCGCCGCCCTCTTCCCGGGCCTCTGCCACCCCGGCGCCAACCTGGCCCGATACAACTTCCTCTCCGAGCCCGGCGTCTACGCGGACCGCGATGAGGTGCTCAGGGCCACGGTCGGGCAGCTCCGGTTCGCCACCGGCCGCCACCCCGACGACCCGGCGCTGACCGCCCTGATCGGCGAGCTGTCGGTACGCAGCCGGCGCTTCCGCACCCTGTGGGCCGGTCGCGTCGTCAAGGAGCGCGCCGACGGCGTCAAGCGGTTCACGCATCCGGTGGTGGGCGAGCTGGTGCTGCGTTACGAGACGTTCGAGCTGCCGGGCGGATCGGGGCAGCGGCTCATGCTGCTCCATCCCGAGCCGGGTGGCGCCGACGAGGAGTCGCTGCGGCTGCTCGCCTCGTGGTCGGCCTAGTGGCTAGTAGGTGGGAGCGGTCCTGAACGCCTCGATGAGGTGTGCCCGTACCCGCGCCACCGCGGGCCGCGCCAGCGCGCCCGAGCGGACGGCCAGGTAGCCGGTGTTGATGGGCGCCTCGTCGGGCTCGGCCAGCGTGACCAGCGTGCCCGCCGCCAGGTCGCGGCGGCACAGGTAGGCGGGCAGGACGGAGACGCCCATCCCGGCCCTGACGGCGCTGAGCACGCCGCGGAGGTCGGGGATGACGACCTGGGCCGCCATCGAGGGCCGCCGGCCGAACACGGTCCGCCAGTAGCGGCGCACGATGGGCAGGTCCTCGGCATAGGCCACCAGCGGCACGCCCGCCAGCTCCCTCGGCCCGGCGCCGGCAAGCGCCAGGGAGGGGGCGGCGACCAGCAGGAACTCCTCGTCGTAGACGGGCTCGGCCTGCACGCCGCGCACCCGGGGCCGGATCGTGGAGAGCACCAGGTCCAGGCGTCCGGCCGCGAGGTCCGCGAGGAGGTCGTCCGACAGCCCGAGCGTGGTCCGTAGCCGGAGCCTCGAGCGCACCAGCGGGGCGAGCATCGGCATCACCTCCTCGCACAGGAACTCGGCGGGCCCGCCCAGGTGCACGGCCGCGTCCGAGGGCAGCTCCGACTCCACCACCTCGTCCAGCGAGTCGAGCGAGGGCGCCACCCGGCGGGCCAGCTCGTCGGCGGCGGGCGTGGGCGCCACCCCGCGCGCCAGCCGGTCGAACAGCGGCCGGTCCAGCACCGACTCCAGCGCCTTGACCTGCGCCGTCACGGCCGGCTGCGACAGGCCGAGGGTCTGCGCGGCGGCCGTGAGGGAGCCGGTCCTGTACACCGCGAGGAAGGTGCGCAGCAGGTCGAGCGAGAGAGGCGACATATCACTATTCTGATAGCTCAGGCGCTGCTTCGTTATTTGTGGCTGATGGCTCCGCGGAGCGATGCTGTGAGGCATGAGCAAGCGCATCCTGATAGCACTGACCAGCAATGACGACCTCGGCGGCGTCGAGCGGACCGGCTACTACGTGCCGGAGGCCGCCCACCCGTGGGAGCTCTTCCGCAAGGCCGGATACGAGGTGGACGTGGCCAGCGTGCGGGGCGGGCAGCCGCCCCAGGACGGGTTCGACCCGGACGACCGGGCCCAGGCGGAGTTCGTCGCCCTCGTCGAGCGGCAGGGCACCGGCCGCCTGGCCGACGCCGACCCCTCCCGCTACGACGCCGTGCTCTACGCCGGAGGCCACGGCACCATGTGGGACTTCCCCGACGATCCCGACGTCATCCGCGTCGGGCGCGAGGTGTACGAGAGGGGCGGCGTGGTGGCGGCGGTCTGCCACGGCCCGTCCGCGCTGGTCAACCTGACCCTGTCCGACGGCTCCTACCTGGTGGCGGGCAAGCGGGTGGCGGCGTTCACCAACGAGGAGGAGAAGCTGCGCGGCGTGGCCGACGTGGTGCCGTTCCTGCTGGCGGACAAACTGGTGGAGCGGGGCGCCCGGCACGAGCCGGGCGCGAACTGGCAGGCCCAGGTCGTGGTGGACGGCCGCCTCGCCACCGGCCAGAACCCGGCCAGCGCCGCGCCCCTCGCGGAGCGCGTGCTCGAGGTGCTCGCCGAACGGCGGGCCTGAGGAGCGCAATCGCCGCCGGATGGCGGCTTGTGTGTCGCTGCCTGGGCTCCGAGCATCGAGGGGTAGCCTCCGTAGATGGGAGATCTCATGGCTTTCCACCCCAACCTCGATCCGGAGATCCGCGCCGCGCTCGAACGGACCCCCCTCCCGACGTTCGACATGGCGAGCCTGACGCCCGAGGAGCTGCCCGGGCACCGGGCGCAGGTCAACGCCTTCCTCGCCGCCGCCCCGCCCACCGGGACTGACGTGGTGATCGAGGATCGTCACGTTCCGGGGCCTGAGGGCGCCCCCGACGTGCGCGTCAGGATCTACCGTCCGGCGCAGGACGGCGAGGGGCGGCCGGGGCTCTACTGGATCCACGGCGGTGGGATGATCATCGGCACGCCCGAGATCGACGACGCCATGATGATCGGCTACGTCGAGGAGCTCGGGTGCGTGGCGGTCTCGGTGGACTACCGGCTGGCGCCGGAGCACCCGCATCCCGCGCCGGTCGAGGACTGCTACGCGGGCCTGGTGTGGACCGCCAAGTCGGCGGCCGAGCTCGGCATGGATCCGGCGCGGATCGTGGTCGGCGGCGCCAGCGCGGGCGGCGGGCTGGCCGCGGCCACCGTGCTGCTGGCCCGCGACCGGGGCGGCCCCGACGTCGCGTTCCAGCTGCTCGTCTGCCCGATGCTGGACGACCGCAACATCACCCCGTCCAGCCACGAGTTCACCGAGGCCGTGGTGTGGGACAGGACCGCGAACCTCTTCGGCTGGACCGCCCTGCTCGGCGACCGCATCGGCACCGACGACGTGCCCCCGTACGCGGCGCCGGCGCGGGCCAAGGACCTGGCGGGGCTGCCTCCGGCGTTCATCGACGTCGGCGAGCTGGAGGTGTTCAGGGACGAGGACATCGACTACGCGCTGCGGCTGTCGCAGGCGGGGGTGTCCACCGAGTTCCACCTCTATCCGGGGGCCTTCCACGGGTTCGACGGGATGGTCCCGGACGCCGAGCTCAGCAAGCGGGCGCGGGCGGCCCGGCTGGCGGCGCTCAAGCGCGCGTACCGGCTCTGAGGTTGGCGCGCAGGCGTACCAGGGCGAGGGCGAGGTGGGCGCGCAGGCGTCCGGCCGGGTCGGCGAGCGAGAAGCCCAGCACGGACTCGGCGCGGGCGATGCGCGCGGCCATCGAGCTGTGGTGCAGGTGCATGGCGGTGGCCGCGCCGCGTAGCGAGCCCGCCAGGCAGAGCGCCCGCACCGCCGCGACGGCCTCGTCGCCGAGCCGCTCCATGGCCTGGACGTCGGCCAGCCCCGCCACCGCGGGCTCCGGCAGGTCGGCGAAGAGCGCCAGCGCGCCCAGGTCCGACCAGCGCATCACGCGGTCGTGCGGGCCGGTGAAGCGGAGCGCGGTCCGCGCGCCGGCCCACGACTCCGCCGCCCGCTCGCCGGGCAGCTCGGGGCCGATCCCCACCCGCGACCCGTCGGGAAGCTCGCTGGGCAGCGTCGTGGCCACCAGGACCGCCGCCGTGTCGCCGATCGTCGTGGCGCGTACCTGGTGGCCCATCGCGCGCAGGCCCGAGGCCAGGCCCCGGTCGGGCAGCGCGATGGCGAGGGCCTGGAGCGGGGTGGACGGGGCGAAGCCGAGCAGGCGCAGGGCGCGGGCGCGTTCGGCCTCGCCGGTCTCCGCCGACAGCACCAGCTCCACCAGGGCGGGGTCCCGTCCTGAACGCTCCAGCGCGGCCGCGCGTTCGAGGGTGACCTCCGCCGCCACCGCGTACCGCTCGAGGACGATCTCGTCGAGCCCGTGCGGCAGGCCCTCGCGCTCCATCCAGACGGCCCCGAGCCCGTCGCTCAACTGCCTGACCTGGGACGGGACGTCCGCCGGGGTCTCCACGGCGCCGCCGGGCGACGTGCGGAAGCGGCGGCCCGTGGCCCCGTCGAGCAGCCCGACCGGGCACTGCGCCAGCCGGGCCGTGGCCGCGAGCAGCACGGGCACGCTCACGTGGTCGCGAAGCAGCGAGTCGAAGTAGGCGATGACCCGCACCGCGCTCTCCGCGTCCGCGTCGAGCGTGGAGAGCCGCAGCAGCAGTCCCTGCATGGCCAACACACTATGCCGGAAAGCGACTGTTCGAGTGACCAAGCGTGCGCTAGGTTGGTGTTCGTGGATCTCGACTTCTCCCCGGCCGAGCAGGGCTTCCGTGCCGAGGTTCGCGACTGGCTGAGCGCGCACGTGCCGCGGTCGTTCCCGTCGATGGACACCGCCGAGGGCTTCGCGGCGCACCGCTCCTGGGAGGCGCTGCTGGCGGAGGCACGGCTGTCCGTCGTCTCCTGGCCCGAGGAGTACGGCGGACGCGGCGCCTCCCTGCTCGAGTGGCTGATCTTCGAGGAGGAGTACTGGGCCGCCGGGGCCCCCGCCCGGGTGACCCAGAACGGGATCTTCCTGCTGGGCCCGTCCCTGATGCGCTTCGGCACGCCCGAGCAGCGCGAACGGTGGCTGCCGAGGATGGCCAGGGGCGACGACGTGTGGGCGCAGGCCTGGTCGGAGCCGGAGGCGGGCAGCGACCTGGCCGCGCTGACCTCGCGCGCCGAGCCCGTGCCCGGCGGCTGGCGGCTGTACGGGCACAAGACGTGGAGCTCGCGGGCCGCGTACGCCACGCACGGGTTCGGCCTGTTCCGCACGTCCGGGACCCGGCACCGGGGGCTGACGTACTTCCTGTTCCCCCTCACGGACGTCGCCGTGCGGCCGATCGCGCAGCTCGACGGGCTGCCCGGCTTCGCGGAGCTGCACTTCGACGGGGTCTTCGCCGACGAGTCGATGGTGCTCGGCGACGTCGGCGAAGGGTGGCGGGTCGCGATGGCCACCACCTCCTCCGAACGCGGCCTCGCGCTCCGCAGCCCCGGCCGCTTCCTGGCCACCGCCGACCGGCTCGTCGCGCTGGCCCGCTCCTCGGGCGATCCGGCGCTCGCCGATCGGGCCGCCAGGTGCTGGGTGGAGGCGGAGGCGTACCGGCTGCACACGTTCGGGACGGCGCGGCGGCTCATGGCGGGGGAGGAGATCGGGTCGGCGGCCAGCATGGGGAAGGTGTTCTGGTCCGAGCTGGACCTGCGCATGCATGCCCTGGCCATGGAGCTGCTGGGGGAGCGGGCGGGGGAGACGCCTTGGCTGGACGGGTTCCTGTTCTCGCTGGCCGGGCCCATTTACGCGGGCACGAACGAGATCCAGCGCAACATCATCGCCGAACGGGTTCTGGGGCTGCCGCGATGAACTTCGGATTCACCGATGACCAGCTCGCGCTGGGCGCGACCGTGCGCGACGTGCTGCGCGCCCACTGCCCGCCGGCCGCGCTGCGCACGGAGCGACGGCCCGGCTGGGAGCAACTGGCCGCGCTCGGGTTCTTCGGGCTGCTCCTGCCGCCCGAGAGCGACGGGCTGGGGCTCGGGATCACCGATCTCCTGCCCGCGCTGGAGGAGGTCGGCCGGGCGTGCCTTCCCGGGCCGGTCGTGGAGACCGCCGTCGCGGCGCCGTACCTGGTCGGGGGCGCTCCCAAGCTGGCCTCGGGCGCCGTGTGCGTGAGCGTGCTGCCACCCGGGCAGGTGTACGCGCCGGACGCCGACCTCGCCGACCTGATCGTCGTGGCCGCCGCCGACGGCCTGCGGCTGGTCGCCAGGGAGTCCGCCCGCCTGACGCCTCGCGCCGGCGTGGACCCGTGCCGGCCGCTGTTCGAGGTGGCCTTCGACGAGTCCGAACGGCTGCCCGGATCGGCCGGGCCGGCGCTGCGGCGGGCCACGGTCGCCACCGCCGCCCAGCTCATCGGGATCGCCAGGGAACTGCTCGCGGTCTCGGTGGCCTACGCCAAGGTCCGGACGCAGTTCGGCGCCCCGATCGGCTCCTTCCAGGCGGTCAAGCACCAGCTCGCCGACGTGGCCGTCGCGGTCGACTTCGCCGCGCCGCTGGTGCATCGGGCGGCACTGTCGGTGGACCGGGCCGTCCCCGGCGTCGAACGTGACGTGAGCGCGGCCAAGGCCGCCGCCGGGGAGGCCGCCGTCCTGGCGGCCCGGGTGGCGTTGCAGGTGCACGGGGCGATCGGGTACACGGAGGAGCTGGATCTGCGGTTCTGGCTCGCGCGGGCCTGGTCGCTGTCGGCCGCGTACGGCACCACGGCCGTCCACCGCGAGCGCGTGCGCGCCGCCGTGATGGACGGTGACCTGGGGAGGTACCCGTGAAGTTCGGCGTGCCGCTCGGGCTGCTGCACCCGGCCGCCTGGAAGGACGTGGCGGTGGCGGCGGACGAGCTGGGGTTCGAGTCGGTGTGGCTGCCGGAGCACCTCGTCTTCGCCACCGACCTGTCCTCGGCCGCCTATCCGGGCACGTCGGAGCCGGGGATCAAGCCCACGACGCCGCTGTTCGACGCGCCCGCGTACCTCTGCTGGCTCGCCGCCCTCACCTCCCGCGTCAAGCTCGGCACGGCGGTCCAGCTGCTCGCTTTGCGCCACCCCTTCGTGTCGGCCCGCGCGTTCGCCACCCTCGACGTGGTCTCGTCGGGACGGGCCATCTGCGGGGTCGGCGCGGGCTGGTACCGGGGTGAGTGGGAGGCGGCCGGGGTCGAGTTCCGCACGCGGGGAGCGCGGCTGGACGAGGCGATCGAGGTGGTCAGGCGGCTCTGGAGCGAGCCCGTGGTCGCCCATTCCGGGAGGTTCTACTCCTTTCCCGAGGTCGCCTTCGAGCCCAAGCCGGTGCAGCGTCGGTTGCCGGTGCTGGCGGGCGGGGAGTCGGCCGCCGCGCTGCGCAGGGCGGCCCGGCTGTGTGACGGGTGGATCAGCATGCCGCACACCCTCGAGTCGATCAAGCCGCAGCTCGACCGGCTGGGGGCGGGGGTGCCGGTGACCGCGCACGCGTATGCGCTGTCCTCGCCCGACGAGGTGCCTGCTTGGGCGGCGGTGGGGGTGGAACGGTTGATCGTGCGTCCCTGGACGCGCAGCCGGGACGCGGTGTCCCGGCTGGCCGCCTTCGCCGCCGACTATGGAGTATGAGGGCCGGTCAGGCGCGGTGCCGGCCCCGCCTTCTGGGCTGGCTCGGGGTGCTCCTGGCCGCGTGGCCTGGCGCGCTCCTGGCCGGCTGGGCCGCGGCGCTCGTGGCCGCCTGGGAGTCGGCGCCCGTGCCGGCACTTGTGCCGATGCTCGTGCGGGTGCTCGTGCCGGCGCCGACCAGCTCGCGGTCGTCGTCGCGGCGAGGCGGCAGCGGGGTGGTGGCGTGGCGGCGGCCGCTCAGCGGGTGCTCCTGAGCGCCGCCGACGTGGACGCCCTGCGGAGCGGGCGACGGCCTGCGGTGGCGCCGGCCGCGCAGGGGCTGGTCGGTCGCGAACGCCGCGCCGTCTTCGACGGGGTGCTCGCGGCGGCGGCGACGTCCCCGGTAGGTGGCGCCGATGTCGGGAGCGTCGAAGGCGTTGCCGCCTGTGCCTCCGGCGGGGGTGAAGGCGTTGCCGCCCGTGCCTCCGGCAGTGGCGAAGGTGTCGCCGCCCATGGCTCCGGTCGGGGCGAAGGCGTCGAACGCGCTGGTCGCGCCCGGGATGACGATGCGCTCGAAGGGCCCGGTGTCGACGAAGCGCTCCAGCGGTCCCGTGTCCAGCACGATCTCGATCGGTCCCGTCGCGGTGATGTCACGCGGTGCGGCGTCCGTGGCGAGGTCGAAGGGGCGGGTGTCGAGCGGGCGCCGCCGGTGCCTGGCACCGCGGGTGGCGGCGGTGCGGCCGAAGGCCTCCGAGCCGTCGGAGCCCCGCGTTCCGGAGACGGTGAGGCGCCGGAAAGCGTCCGAGTCCGCGCCGTGCCGGACGTCCTGGCCGGCGGCGTCGAGGCCCGTGCTGTGTCGGGCGGCGTGGGCGGCGGCGTCGAGGCCCGCGCCGTGTCGGGCGGCCTGGGCGGCGGCATCGATGTCCGTGCTGCGCCGGAGGGCGGACGAGGCGATGGCCGTGAAGGCGGACGACGTGGCGGCCGACTCGACAGCGGCTGCGGCCGCGGCGGTGGTGAGCTGGGCGGTGTCCAGCGTGATGGCGTCCAGAGCCGCGGTGGGCTGGGGCGTGTCCTGGGTGCTGTCCAGGGCCAGGCTCGCCCGTACCGGTGTGGTCGTCGTCGTGGAGGTGCGGCGGCGACGGCGGCGGTTGGTGTTGGAGCGGGGGGCCGTGCTTCCTGCGGCGACCGGGGCCGTACGGAGGCGGCGGGTCTTGGCCACGGCGAGCAGCGCCAGCGCGGCCACCAGGGTCGTGCCGACGAGCGTCGGAGAGGAGATGCTCGGCAGCGGGCCCGTGACCGAGGCGTCGGCGTGCGTGGGGAGGGGCTCGGCGGTCGCCGCCGTGGTGTCGGCCGTGGTCGGTTTGGCGTGCTTGGCCTTCTTGGGCTGCTGCTGCGGGGCCTCGGCGGCCGTGCTGTCGGTGACGGTGCCGGTGGTGACCTTGGGGGCGGGGGCGGCGGTGGGAGCGGTCTGGGGGGACTTCTTCGCCGGTGCGCTTCCGGTGACAGGGGCCTTGCCGGGCTCCTCCATCGGGTCCTGCATGATGATCTGGTTCTGGGGGATCAAAGAGGTGAGCGCCTCGTTCCCGGGCAACTGGAGCGCGCCGACGTCGGTGCCCGGCCCCTGCTTCAGCGCGGCCTGCTCCTCGGCCTTCTTCTGGGCCTCGCGCGCCTGCCGGGCCGCCTCCTCGTCCAGGCGGGCCTTGACGCGCTCGGGGTAGCCGTACCCGACGACCTTGCTCGTGTCGCGTTCCTTGCGCTTGGCGACGCCTCCGTCGATGTTCCCCTCGATGGTGAAGATCGTGTTGCCCTCGACCCTGGTCACGATGCCGACGTGGTCGATCTTGTCGATGTCGTTCGACCCGCTCCAGTCGTAGAAGACGATGGCACCGGGCTTGGGCTTGTGGCCCCACGCTCCCTGCTTCTTGAACCACTTCGCGTGCGAGACCGTCCACGCGAACTGCCCGATCCAGTCCTGGTAGCCGAGCTTGTGCGCCGCCCACGACAGGTACATGTCGCACCACGGGGCGGAGCTGTAGTCGGCGTCGAACTCCACGTTCTTGCCGTACCAGTCGCCGAACTTGGTGTAGTCATCGGCCTTCTCGGAGTAGCCGATCTGGCTTTCGAGCAGCTCGATGAACTTATGGATCTCTGGCGTCATGGAAGTATCGGGGAACCTTCCGGGCAAGACCGGGTTTGTCAACATGAATCCGGGTAAAGGGGGTACCCAGGGGCCATTGTGACAAAACCGGAGGCTTGTCGTCTTCCGTGATGAGCGAGGCTACCTTGCGGTCAAGGCAGGTCAAGCACGAGCCAAGAGAGGTTCAAGCCTTCCTAGGCTAGGAAACCGCTGGTCAAAGATGTTGCCAGAAATGTCCAAGCTTCGGAGGTTTAATCCAAAAAGATCTATGGCATGCCCAGGTGAGGGCCCCTACGCCCTCCACGCCGCTGTCGGCGCTGATCGTCCCCTCGTGCGTCAGTAGCCGGCGCCGGTCAGGAGGCCGCCGTCCACCGTGAACTCGCTTCCCGTGCAGTAGCTGGCCCGGTCCGAGGCCAGGAACGCCACCACGTGCGACACCTCCACCGGCTTGGCGAAGCGCTTGATGACCATGGACTTCAGGAACGCGTCGGCGTCGACCTCGTTCATCAGGTCCGGATCCATCGCCATGGAGGTGTTGATCGCGCCCGGATGCACCGAGTTGACCCGGATCTTGAAGCGGGCGAGCTCGCGGGCGGCGGACTTGGTGAGGCCGCGTACGCCGAACTTGGAGGCCGAGTACGCCGACAGCCCCTCCGCCCCGACGTAGCCCTCGATCGAGGAGATGTTCACGATGGCGCCGCGCCCGGCCGCCTTCATGGGGCTGATCACCGACTTGATCCCCAGCCAGGTGCCCTTGAGGTTCACGGATATCACGCGATCGAAGTCGTCGGGCGACATGTCGGCGATGCGGCGAAATTTCAGGATCCCGGCGTTGTTGACCAGCACGTCCAGCTGGCCGTGCAACTCCGTGGCCGTCGCCACCGCCCGCGCCCAGTCCTCGGCGAGAGTCACATCGTGATGGACGTACGTGGCCCCCGTCTCATCGGCCAGCGCCTTGCCCTCCTCGTCCAGCACGTCACCGAAGACGACCCGCGCCCCTTCCTCCAGGAAGAGCCGCACGTGCGCCGCCCCCATGCCGCGAGCCCCGCCGGTGATCAACGCCACTTTTCCGTCAAGCAGCCCCATAAAGTCCTCCTGCCGCGACGGCCACCGCGGCCGCCTCCATGGAGCGGTAGACGGGGATCCCCGCCGCCGCCGCGATCCGCCTCACTTCGTCCTCGACGCCTGCGGGCGCGCACTCGCCGTTCCTGGTGACGAGGGCGATCCGGGTGCCGGGCAGCGCCTCCTGCGCCCCCGCCACGGCCCGCGCGTACGCGTACAAGGGCTCGGCCGCGTCCCCGTACGTGAAGAACGCCTGGACGTTGACGTGCAGGACCACGTCGCGGTACGCTCGGTGCCGCAGCAGAGCTGCGATCACGTCGGGCACGAGAGCGGCCCGCCCCAACGGCCCCACCGGCACCTCGAGCGGATTGCCCGAGGCCACCACGCCGAGCCCGCGCAGCGCGTCCGGCGCCTCGCCGGGCAGCGGATCCAGCCGGACCCCGGCCAGGTCGAACGCGTCCGCCGCCAGCACGCTCGCGCCCCCGCTCGGCCCCACCACCAGCACCCCGTCGGCGCCGGAGGCGCGAGAGCCGTGCGCCTGGAAGTACGCCAGCACCCCGATGAGGTCGTCCTGACTGGACACCAGCACCGCCCCGGCCTGCTCGGCCACGGCCTCCCAGACCCGCCGGTCGCTCACCATGCCGCCGGTGTGCGAGGCGGCCGCCTCCTGCCCCTGCCCGGTGCGCCCGCCGACCAGCAGCACCACCGGCATCTCCGCGGAGCGCAGCGCCTCGGACAGCTCGCGCCCGTCACGCGGATCCTCCAGGTACAGCCCGACCGCGCGCGTCTGCGGGTCCCGGGCCAGCCAGCGCAGCAGCTCGGCGGGGGTCACGTCGGCCGAGTTCCCGACGGTGGCGACCCGGCTGAACGCCAGCCCGCGCCGCTCCCCGACCTTGATCACCTCGCCCGCGAGCCCGCCGCTCTGCGAGATCAGCGCCACGGAGCCGGCGGGCCCCAGACCGCCTCCCACGAACGTCTGCCGCCCCCGCGGGCAGTACACGCCCATGCAGTTGGGCCCGAGCAGCCGCGTCCCCGCCGCCCGCGCCGCCTCCACCAGCTCGGCCTCCAGCTCCGGCCGCCCCGCCTCGCCGAACCCGCCGCTCATCACCTGCACGAACGGCACCCCGTACGCCTGCCGCACCACCTCGGCGCACCGCTCGGCGGGCACGGCCACGAGGGCGTAGTCCACGTCCGCCTCGGCGAGGGACGGCACGGCCGGCACCCCCGCGACCTCGGACGCCGACGGGTGCACGGCCACCAGCGGGATGCCCGCGGCCCGGTAGAAGCCGAGGAACATGTTCCCGAAGTTCGGCCGGGTCGTGGAGGCGCCGACGACGGCCACCGCCCGGGGCTCGAAGAGCGGCAGGAAGTCCGTCGCGGCGCCGGATGTCCCGGACCCGGCAGGTTCCGGGGAGGGGAGATACCGGGCATCGACCGCGATCACCCCCGAAGGGCCGGCGATGACCGGGTTCAGCTCGAACTCGCCCAGTTCCAGCCGCTCCCACAGCCCGCCGGGGCCGCCGACCGTCATCAGCAGCTTGACCACGGCGTCCACGTCCACGGGCGGGCCGCCGCGGCGTCCGTACAGGAGGGAAGAGCCGCGCAGCGACGCCAGCATGCGCCGCGCGTCCTCCTCCGAGATCGGGCAGAGCCGCAGCGCCGTGTCGCGCAGGGCCTCCGTCCAGACGCCGCCCAGCCCGGCCAGCAGCACCGGGCCGAAGCCCGGGTCCCGGACCAGGCCCACGATCAGCTCCACCCCCGCCTCGGCCTGCTCCTCGACGAGGAAGCCCGCGACGTCGAGCCGGGCCCGCATGCCGGCCGCGGCCGCCTCGAGCTCGTCCCTGGAGAGCCCGAGCGCGACGGCCCCGACGTCCGACTTGTGCACCAGCCCCGGCCCGAACGCCTTCAGCACCAGCGGCTCGGCGAGCTCCGCGGCCCGGGAGAAGTCGAGGTCGCGCCCCACCACCCCGCGCGGCACCGGCACCCCGGCCTCGCTGAGCAGCGCCTTGACCTCGTGCTCGTAGACGCTCACCCTCACCTGGGCAGCCTCGTGCGCGCTCACCTGAGCTGCCCCATGCGCGCTCACCTGGACACCCTCGTGCCCGCTCACCCGAGCAGCTCGCGGATCTTCCCGCGCAGCAGCTTGCCGGGCCCGCCGGAGGCGTCCTGCGAGTGCGGCAGCTGGTCGGCCACCACGATGTGGTCGGGCCGCTGATGTTCGGGGAGCGCGTCGGCCAGGGCCAGCGCCAGCTTGGACGCCTCCAGCGGGTGCCCGGCGCGCGGCACGACCGCCAGCAGGATCCGCTGTTCGGAGGCCCCTTCCGGCACGCCGACCGCGCCCGCCTCGGCCACCCCGTCCAGCGCCGAGGCCGCCTCCTCGATCATGGCCGGCTGGGTCCAGACGCCGCCCTTGAGTATCGCGTCCTCCCGCCTGCCCAGCACGCGCAGCACGCCGTCGGCGGAGAGCGTGCCGAGGTCGCCGCCGACGTACCACTCGCCGCGCAGCACCTCCGCCGTCCGCTCCGGCAGCCCGTCGTAGCCGGTCATCCGGTGCGGCCCGGCCAGGTTGATCTCGCCGACCTCGTCGATCACGCGGTCGCCGTTCGGGTCGGTGATCCGGACCGCGTTCCCGGTGCGGGCGCGGCCCGAGGAGCCGAGCGGGGTCGAGCCGTCGTCCACGCGGCCCATGCACGTGTACGGGGCCTCGGTCTGTCCGTAGTACGAGTACACGCCCGCCTGCGGGAGCCTGGCCTTGATCCGGTCCAGCATGGTCCTGGTCAGCGGCTCGCCGCCGAGCATGATCACTTGGATGGACGACAGGTCCACGTCCTCGTGGTCGGGCGAGGCCAGCAGCGCGGAGTAGAACGAAGGTATCTGCGACAGGTGCGTGACCCGCTCGCGGGGGACGACGCGCAGGAAGTTCGCCGGACCCCAGTCCTGCTCCAGCACCAGGCGCATCCCGGCGTACAGGGCGGGCCCGACGATGGCCGGGAAGCCGATCCCCCAGATGATCGCGCCCGTCCCGAACACCGAGTCGGGCCCGCGCGGCACGTCCAGCCAGATCTGCGCCGTGGCCATGGACGACGCGTGCGTGTGCACGACCGCCTTGGGCAGCCCCGTCGTGCCGGAGGTGTAGTAGAGCGCCAGCGGGTCGTCGTACCGGCCGCTGATCGGCGGCTCCTCCTCGGAGCCGCCTTCGAGGTCGCGCACGTCGATCCACGTGGTCACGGCCGGGAGGGAGTCCTTGATCTGCTCGACCACGCCCTCGACCGTCGCGTCGTACATGAACGCCGTGCACCCCGAGGCCGCCACCACGTCACGCAGCGTCTCCACCGGCCAGTACGGGTTCAGCGCCGCCGTCACCGCCCCGATCTTGGCCTGTGCCAGGTAGACCTCGGCCACCCGTAACGTCTCGTTGAGCAGCGCCGCCACCCTCCGGCCCGGCGTGATCCCCTTGGCGAGGAGGGCGTGGGCGCGGCGGTTGACGTTCCTGTTGAGCTCGTCGTAGGTGAAGCTCTGCTCGCCGCAGTACGTGAGCGCGACCCGGTCGGGCGTGCGCAGCGCTCCGGCGGTCAGTATCGCGTGGCCGTAGTTCCCGTATGGTGATCGCGCCATGGGGGCTGCCTCCAGTCAGAGGGGCTGATAGAGCACGAAGACGTTTCCTGAGGGATCGCGCAGCACGGCCCGCGTCTCATGCGGCCCCTTCTCGGGCTCCCGCACCACCTCGCCGCCGCGCGCCGCCATCTCCCGCACGGCCTGGTCCAGATCGTCCACCTTGTACGACGGCGCGACCGAGGCGGTGACGTGCTCGGCGGGCCCGGCCAGCGCCACGGTGACCCCGCCGCCGTCCAGCGCCGCGAACCTGTCGCCGTCCCTGAACTTCACCGGCAGGCCGTAGAAGGCGATCGCCTCGTCCAGGTCGGCGACGGGGATCAGCACGTTGCCGAGCTTCACTCGGGCCTCCAATGGGGGAGCTCGTCGATGAACGTCACGCGTACCGGCATGCCGATGCGTACGTCGTCCGGGGTGCACCCCACCACGTGCCCGAACGCCCGCACGCCCTCCGGCAGGTCCACCCAGGCCATCACGTACGGCTCCCGGCCCCGGTAGCCAGGGGCGAACGAGCGGTGCACGACGGTGAACGTGTGCACGACACCCTGCCCCACGACCGGCTCGAACACGAGCTCGCCCGCGCCGCACCAGGGGCAGTCGGCCTCGGGGAGGTGGACGCGGCGGTCGCACGACGTACAGCGCTGGACGACCAGCTCGCCGCGCGCGCAGGCGGCCCGGTACGCAGAGGTGTCACCGCTCATCGCTTGCCAAGCTAGCGCACGCTTGGTTGCCTCACAAGGCCCGCGGGCGGCCTATGGTGACGGCTCGTCCAGAGGAGTCGAGACAAGCCGCGGCAACCCGTCACCGGAGGCGGTGGGCTCGTCCGACGGGCGGGCGAACGACTGCTCGGTCCCCGACGGCGTGGGGGCCGGGGTGCTGTGTTCCTGGGTGGGCGCCGGCGTGGCGGACCGGGTGGGAGCGGGGCAGGCGGGGCCGTCCACCGCGACCTCGCTCACCTGCGGCCCGTTCGCCGCGGCGGGCTCCGTCATGACGACGATCCCGACGTACGCCCGCTCGCCGCAGGAAACGCTCCCGGGATCGTGCGCCACGCCGCTGGTGTACGACGTGCTGCCCCGTAAGGTGCGGCTCTCCTGCCGCACCGTCCTCGCGACCCCGCCCTCCCCGTCCCGCCGCGTGTACGAGATCCGCAGCCGCACGGGCCCCGTGCCGTCCGCTGAGATCTTGATCGCCCCCGCCGTGCCGCTCCACCCGACGATGCCGGCGTAGCGGACGGCGGCGGGACGCGGCACGGAGCTCCCGTCCTGGTGGGTCGTGGGTGGAGGAGGAGGCGCGGACCCGGTCGGCAGGCGAGTGGGGGAGGGGGCGGTGCGGCGGGGCGCGGCCGACGTCCGGGTCCGGGTGGGCGTGGCCGCGTCGACGGGCGTCGGCTCCGGCTCGCCCGGCGTCGTCCTGGGCGGCGGCATCAGGATCGTGCCAGGACCGGGAGGCAGCCGCCCGCCCGACACCATGAGCGAGACCGCCACCGCGACCACCGTCGCCCCCGCCACCCATAAGTGCGGCGGCAGCCGGGGCATCCGCAGCACCCGGTCCCTCAGCGGGATGCCCGCGGCCCCGTCGGTCCTGGCCAGCGGGAACCGGAGCGCCATCAGCGTGGCCAGCTCGCCCAGGTGCCGCCGCCCCCGCTTCTCCCAGTCGGGCCCGTAGCCGGCGACCGCGTCCTCCTCGACCTCGGCCGCGAACTGCCTGGCTGAGGCGTACCTGGCCGCCGGATCCTTGGCCATCCCGCGTTTGAGCAGGTCGCGCAGCGTGTCGGGGGTCAACTCGAGCGGGATTGGCTCCGCCACGTGCTTGTCCCGCACGGCGGGAACGTCCAGCGCCCCCTCGTCGCCGCCGGACGGGCCCTCCTTGACCGCCCGGTAGGGAGGCCGCCCCCTGACCGCCTCGAAGAGCAGGCACGCCGCCGCGTACAGGTCGGCGGGCGGCCCCGCCCGGCCCTGCGTCCACAGCTCGGGCGACATGTACTCCGGGCTGCCCGCGGGCACGTCCGGCTCCTCCGCGTGCACGACGACGCCGAAGTCGGCCAGCTTGCTGCTGCCGTCCGCCTGGACCAGGATGTTCTCCGGCTTGACGTCGCGGTGCGGCACGCCCCGCTCGTGCGCGGCGGCCAGGGCCAGCAGCGTGCTCTTCAGCACGGCGAGGGCCGCCTCCGGGCTGATCCCGCGGTGCTCGGTCAGCAGCGTACGCAGTGACACGCCGTCCACCAGCTCCATGACGACGGCGGCCCTGGTGGGGGTCTCGACGTACTCGTAGATCCGGACCACGTTCGGATCGTCGATCTCGACCAGTTCATGGGTGTCCGACCGGAAGCGCTCCATGAACTCGGCGTCCCTGCGCAAGGTGGCGTTCAGATACTTGATCGCCACGTACGCGCCCGTCTGCTGGTAGGTGGCGAGGAACACGCGGCCGGTGCGGCCCGCGCCGAGCTGGCGTACTTCGCGGTAACCAGGGACCAAGTCGAACCCCCATAAGCAGCCGTCCTCAATTCGACGGTCTCACCTGGGGTTGGGGTTGTCACGACCGAAGATTTTCCGTGGTGCTATGCTGAGTCGTCCCCAAGCAAGCGCTCGGCTAAATCGACGGAGGTCGCCCGTGGAGCGCGTGGCCGTGCTGGTGATGGAGATGCAGCGGGGCGTCGTCGGCGATCGCACGAAATTTCCGGACCTGGTGGCTGCCTGTGACCGGCACGACGTCGTGGCCAACACCGCCCGCCTCCTCCACGCGGCCAGATCGGCCGGGATCCCGGTGATCCACTGCACGGCCGCCTTCCGCCCTGACCGCTCCGGCTCCCACACCGGCAACTGCCCGTTCATCGTCTCCCTGCTCAAGGACCCGGAGCACATGCTGGAGGGCACGGCCGCCGCGGAGGTCATGCCCGAGCTGTGGGACGGCGGCGACCTGGAGAGCCGTCGCTACCACGGCTTCTCCCCGTTCACCGGGACCTCGCTCGACGTGACGCTGCGCTCCCTGGGCGTGACCGCCGTGGTCGCGACGGGCGTGTCGCTCAACCTGGGCATCCCGGGCCTGGCGCTGGAGGCGGTCAACCTCGGCTACCGGGTGAGCGTGGCCAGGGACGCGGTGGCGGGCATCCCCGAGGAGTACGCGCGGGCCGTGCTGAAACACACGATCAGCCTCCTCGCCACCCGCGTCACCACCGCCGACCTCGTGGAGAGCTGGAAGTGATGGACGGGCTGCGCCTGGACGGGCGCGTGGCGGTGGTGACCGGGGGAGCGGGCGCGATCGGCGCGGCCATCGCCACGGACCTGTCCGCGCTGGGGGCGCAGGTCGTGGTGGCCGACGTGCGGGACGCGGAGCCGGTGGCCGCGGGCCTGCCCGGCGGGCGGGCGGTGGTGGTGGACCTGGCCTCGCCCGCCTCCGTCGAGGAGTTCGCCGGAGCGGTGGGCCGGGTGGACATCCTGGTGCACAACGCCGGGGTGTCCATCGTGGAGCCGTTCACCGAGAGCGACCCCGCGGGCTGGGACCTCATGTGGCAGGTCAACCTGCGCGGGCCGATGCTGCTCACCAAGCTGCTCCTGCCCGGCATGACGGCCAGGGGCTGGGGGCGGCTGGTGTTCGTCTCTTCCGACGGCGCGCGGGCGGGCTCGGGCGGCGAGGGGGCGTACGCGGCGACCAAGGCGGGCCTGTTCGGCCTGGCCAAGACGCTCGCCAGGGAGGCGGCCCGGGCGGGCGTCACCTCGAACGTCGTCTGCCCCGGCCCCACGGACACGCCGATGCTCCAGCGGGTGTCCGCGGCCGAGCCGGGGCTGGTGGAGAAGATCGCGCGCGGCATCCCGCTGCGCCGCCTCGGAACCCCGGCCGACGTGGCGGGCCTGGTCGGCTACCTGTGCACGGATCGCGCCGCCTACATCACCGGGCAGACGCTCTCGGTGAGCGGCGGCGTGACCATGCACTGAGCCGTCATGCGGTCAGAGCGAGTCGTAGACGGCCTGCACCAGGCGGAGGCCGCGCAGATTGCCGGAGACGGCGTCGGCCATCTTGTTCATGACGTAGCCGATGGCCAGGCCGCTCCCCGGGTCGCCCATGCCGAGCGAGCCGCCCAGCCCCGAGTGGCCGAACGCGCTCTGGGACGGCATCAGGAACGTCATGGACGGCAGCATGTAACCGAGTCCGAACGAGGTCTCCAGGAGCAGCACCCGGTCGGGGCCGTGCACGCGGGGGCGAGCGGCGTCGCGCAGCGTCTCGGGGCGCAGCAGGTCGCCCGCGATCAGCGATCGGTAGAACCCGGCCAGCCCCCTCGCCGTGGTCACGACCCCGGCCGCGGGCCAGCCCGCCCGCAGGATGTCGGGGTGGTTCGCACCGCCCTTGAGGAGGTGCATGCCGGGGTTGGCCAGCGAGCGGTTCATGAGGCTCTGCGGATCGAGCGCCGCCTTCGCCATCTCGGCCAGCACATCCGGCACCCCGCCGGTGGCCTCGGTGACCGCCGCGCGGGGGCGTTCGCCTGCTCTGAGCCGCGCCGTACGCGCGATCACCGTGTCCGGCGCCCCCACCCAGAGCTCCAGCCCCAGCGGCTCGGCGATCTCCGCGGCGACCAGCTCGCCGACCGACTTGCCGGTGACCCGCCTGATCACCTCTCCGACCAGGAACCCGTACGACAGCGCGTGATAGCCGTGCGCCGATCCCGGCTCCCACAGCGGCGCCTGACCGGCGAGGCGCGCCGCGATGGCCGCCAGGTCCCCGAACTCCTCCACCGGCACCGGCTCCTCCACCACCGGCAGCCCGGCCTGGTGAGTGAGCAGGTGCTCGACGGTGACCGCCCCCTTGCCCCTGGCCGCGAACTCCGGCCACACGTCGGCGACCGCCCCGGAGACGTCCACCAGCCCCCGCTCGGCGAGCTGCAGCAGCACGGTGGCGGTGATCGCCTTGGTGCAGGAGTACGCGAAGGCGGGCGTGTCGGCCTCCCACGGCCGCCCCGTGTGCCGGTCGGCCACGCCGCCCCACAGATCCACGACCAGCTCGCCGTCCAGGTAGACCGCGAAGGCGGCACCCAGCTCCGCGCCGTCGGCGAGCTGCCGTTCGAACACCTCGCGCACGCGGGAGAACCGCGGATCGCAGTGCATCAGACCTCCGCATGAGAAAGGAAGCGCTTACTTGGTTCACGAGCCTAACAACTGGGGACGTTTCGGCCCAGACGATCAGCGCGGCACCCTCAATCTGCTCACCCCGGCCGTGGTGCTCGACGCCCTGCGCAGCGCCACCACGGGCGAGGTGCTCAGCCTGGCCATGCCGATCAGGGGCGCCACCTCCTCGCCCGCGCCCACGACCGTCCCGCACCTGCCCGGCCGCCCGCTGCCGCAGCACTTCATGTCCGTGGACGGCGGCGACTACGCGGCCGGCGCGCGCCCGATCGGCGAGGGCCTGTACGTGGCCGACGACGCCCTGGTCGTCAGCCACCACGGCACCACGACCCACATGGACGCGCTGTGCCACATGTGGTCGGGCGACGAGCTCTACAACGGCCACCCGGCGGCCAGGGTCCGTTCCTACGGCGCGACCAGGTGCGGCATCGAGCAGGTGGGCGGCGTGGTCGCGCGGGGCGTGCTGTTCGACGTGGCCCGGCACCTCGGGCTCGACCACCTGCCCGCGGACTTCAGGATCCCGGCGGAGCTGCTGGCGGAGATCGCCACGCCGCGACCCGGGGACGCCGCGGTGATCCGTACCGGATGGCCCGTGGTGTGGCGGCGCTCGCGCGAGGAGTACTGGGCGGGCCAGCCGGGGCTCTCCGCCGACGCGGGCCGCTGGCTGGCGGCGCACGACGTGTCGGTGGTGGCCTCGGACAACGCCGCCATCGGCGGGCTCGACGCCCGAGGGCTCGCCGACGAGGATCTCATCGACGACCTGCACCTCATCCTGCTCCACCGGCACGGCGTGCACCTCGTCGAGATGCTCTGGCTGGAGGAGCTGGGGGCGGCGGGCCGTACGGAGTTCGTGTTCGTGGTGGCGCCGCTCAGGATCGAGGGCGGCACCGGGAGCCCGGTCACCCCGCTGGCGATCCTCTGACCTGGACGCTTCCGATCGCTCGTCAGGCCGTAGCGGCCGGGGCGGTGCTCTCGCGGACGATCAGCCGGGTGGCCAGCTCGACGCGCGGCGTCTCCGGCTGCTCGCCGTTGATGAGCTGGACGAGAAGCCTGACGGCCATGCCGGCCATGTCGGCCAGCGGCTGGCGCACGGTGGTCAGCGGCGGGGCGACCCACTGGGCGAACGGCAGGTCGTCGAAGCCCACCACGCTGACGTCCTCCGGCACCCGCAGCCCGCACTCCGCGGCCGCGCGGTACGTGCCCAGGGCCTGCAGGTCGTTGCCCGCGAACACGGCCGTGGGCCGGTCCGGCAGCCGCAGCAGCTCCAGGGACAGGTGGTAGGCGGGCTCGTGGGAGTAGTCGCCGTGCCGGATCAGCGCGGGGTCGGGCTCGATCCCGGCCTGGTCGAGCGCCGCGCGGTAGCCGTCCAGTCGCACCCGTGAGGTCAGCCGCCCCGCCGGACCCGTGATCATCGCGATCCTGCGGTGGCCGAGCTCGATCAGGTGCCGAGTGGCCGAGAACCCGCCCTGCCAGCTCGTCGAGCCGACCGCCGGGGTGTCGGGGTTGTCGTTCTCAGACGGCTGCACCACGACGAACGGGATGCCCATCCGTCCCAGCTCGCGCTCCTGCTCGGCGGAGAGCTCGGAGACGACCAGGATCGCGCCGAGAGATCCCCGGTTGCCGAGCGCCTCGAGCCAGTGCCGGGCCAGCTTGCTCCGCCGGTGCACGGCCGACACGACGAGGCCCATGCCCTCGGCCTGCGCGGCCTCCTCGGCCCCGCGGATCAGCTCCACGGCCCAGGGATTGTCCAGCTCGTTGATGACGAACTCGATCAGGCCGCCGGGATGCTCGCCGTGGCCCGGCAGCGTGTAGCCGTGCTGGCCGAGCAGCCGCTGGATGCGGCCGCGGGTCTGCGGAGAGACATCCGATCTGCCGTGAAGCACCTTCGACACCGTCGAAGGCGAGACCCCCGCCTTGGCGGCGATGTCCGCCATGGTGCTGCGGCGGGGGACAGTCACGTCGTCCACTTCAAGTCCTCCACTAGAACGTCTTCCCGGTCAGAAGTCTGCCTGCTCGCCGGAGCCCTTGACGACCTCGGGCGGGTAACCCCGTGAGCGCCACGGTCGCCGGCATGAAAAGAGGCGGCCATGGCACGCGTTCACGTGCCATGGCCGCCCCGATGCGCCCGATTGCTAGGTGCCGGGGTAGTTACCTCCGCCGTGGGCGGCGTCCAGGGCGTCGTAGTCGGGGGTGAAGCCGCGCTTGGGTATCGCGTCCACGAAGGCCACCTCCCTGGGCTTCTTGTACGACGCCAGCTGCGTCTTGACGTGCTCGACCAGCTCGTCCCGCGTGGCGGTGGCGTCCGGCTTGAGCGCCACCACGGCCTTGACCGCCTGGTGCCAGGTCGGGTCCGGGACGCCGATCACCGCGGCGTCGGCCACAGCGGGATGGGACTTGAGCGCGCGTTCGACCTCGGCGGGGTAGATGTTCTCGGCGCCCGACTTGATCATGCGAAGCTTGGGGCCGATGAAGGTGATGGTGCCGTCGGGTTCGCGGCGGCCGAGGTCGCCGGTGTGGTGCCAGCCGTACGCCGACTTAGCTGCATTTAAGTCGGGTCGGGCGAAATATCCGGAAAAGAGGGTCTTGCCGCGGGCGCAGATCTCGCCCACCTCCCCGGGCGGGAGCTCGGTGCCGTCCGGACCCAGGATCCGTACCTGGACCAGCGGAGAGGGCCGCCCCGCGAACCCGGCGCCGCCCTCGGCCAGCCCGAGGAACGTGAGCATGCCCCCCACCTCGGTCTGCCCGTACCCGCCCATCTTGGAGCGGCACCAGGGAGAGTCGTCCACCGTGATCATCGCGTCCCACTCGGCCGAGTGGGAGACGAACCTCAGCGACGACAGGTCGTACTTGCCGCCCGCATTCGCGGCCGCCACCGCGTCGATCATCTGCCCGAACAGGAACGCCTGCGTCACCCGCTCGGCGTCGATCAGGCGGCAGACCTCCTCGGCGTCGAAGGCGGGCGTGAACACGTTCGTGCCGCCGATCTGGAACGTGGCCAGGCAGAACATCATGGTGCCCACGTGGAAGAGCGGCCCGTTGTTGAGGAACGTGAAGCCGGGCTCCATCTGGCGCACGACCAGGAGCGAGGCGCTGTGGGCGACCAGCGCGGCGCTGCTGAGCAGGGCGGCGCTGGGCCTGCCCTCGAACGCGGCCGTGTAGAGGGCCAGCACCGGCTCGGTGTCGGGTGTCGGCGGGAAGTCCTGGACCGAACCGCTCGCCACCAGCTCCTCGTACTCGTCCCCGGCCCGCACCCACGTGCTCTCGGACACGGCCGCGGTGGCGTCCGAATGCTCCCAGACGACGACCTTGGGGGTCAGATCGGACAGCACGAACCGCAGCTCGTCCTCCGCCTGCCGCCAGTTGGCCGGGCAGAGGATCGCGCCCAGCCGCGAGCAGGCCAGCAACAGCTCCAGCACCGCGTGCGAGTTCTGCCCGAGCCACAGCACCCGGTCGCCCGCGGAGACCCCTCGGCCGGCCAGCGCGGAGGCCAGCCGGGTCACCCGGTCGTCCAGCTCCGGGTACGTGCGCCGCACGTCGCCGTCCACGACCGCCGTGACCTGGGGGCGACTGCGGGCGTGCTCGGCGAGGACGTCGGACAGGGACAGGCTGTGGATCATCTTCAGTCTCCAAAGGCCGGCATGACTTCGGTCGCGAAGAAGCGCATGACCCGCTTCATGTCCTCCAGCGGCATCGGCCGGGTGCTGCCGAAGTCGCACAGGAGGTTCGTGAAGCCGGCGTCCTTGAGCAGGGTGATCTGCTCGACGACGCGGTCCGGGTCCCCGATGACCTCCAGCTGCTCCCACCGGAAGTCGGCCGACACCGAGCCGCCCTTGAGATAGCGGTCCTGGTAGTACTCGAAGCCCTGCGCCGCCTTGCCGGTCTTGGGGTCGATGGGGGCGCTCTTCTCGTTGAAGATGCGCGACCGGTCGAACGACGCCTCGAACCTGGCCAGGTCCTCGCGGGCCTGCTCCAGCGTCGGGGCCACGTACACGGTGCGCGCCACCACGAGGTCGGCCCCCGTCGCGTGCCCGGCCTGCGCGGCCGTCTCCCGCCAGGCCTCGGCCGCCTTGACGACCTTGCGGAACGGGGCGGCGGGGTCGGCCAGGATGGGCAGGCCGCGCTCGGCGTACATGGTGACGGTCTCAGGGGAGACGGCGGCCACGTGCAACGGCGGATGCGGGCTCTGCAGCGGCCTGGGCACGAGCGAGACGTCCGTGCCGGTCCTGTAGAACTTCCCCTCGTGCTGGTACGACTCCTGCGTCCAGAGCCCGAGGATGACCTCGA
The DNA here is from genome assembly GCF_040654115.1 of Nonomuraea sp. NPDC050786. Taxonomy (NCBI): domain Bacteria; kingdom Bacillati; phylum Actinomycetota; class Actinomycetes; order Streptosporangiales; family Streptosporangiaceae; genus Nonomuraea; species Nonomuraea sp. NPDC050786. The sequence goes on along the minus strand of NZ_JBFAHJ010000018.1, from coordinate 141,205 downwards.
GCGCCTCGTTGAACCGGTCGCGGGCCTCCGCCAGGTCGATCCCGAACCCCTCGAACTCGAAGCTCTGGTATCCCCGGCCGATGCCGAGGTCCAGCCGCCCGCCCGAGAGCACGTCCACCAGCGCGGCCTCCTCGGCCACGTGGACCGGATTGTGCAGGGGCAGCACCACGATCCCGGTGCCCAGCCTGATGCGGGAGGTGCGGGCGGCGGCGTGGGCGAGCATGGTGAACAGGTTCGGGACGACGCCGTAGTCGCGGAAGTGGTGCTCGGCCAGCCGTACCCCGTCGAATCCCAGCTCCTCGGCCAGCTCGATGAGCTCCAGATGGTAGTCGTAGACGTCCTTGAAGCTCTGCCCGTCGAAGCGGTGGAAGAGGTGGAAGGTCGAGAACTTCATGCGGCGGCCCCTCGGATGTAAACCAAGCGCTCGCTTGGGAGCGTACCACGCCACCCGCCCAAGCCCCAGGGGCTTCGGGTCGCCCCGGGGAAACGCAAGGTCCTCCACTGGTGGACGCGCTCCGCGCGACGGGAGCTCCGGGCAGCGCCTCCCAGGAGGGGCTCCGCCCCCCTTCGACCCCCCAAACCCCCGCTCGCTCCGCTCGCCCTCGCCCACCCCTTACCTGGTTACCGGCTTGACCTGCTGGAGCCCGCCCCGAGCGGTCCTCGCTCACGCTCGGGCGTGCCGATGGGGTCTCGAGGCTCCGCCCCGAGACCCGGCGAGGTGGCCTGCCGGCCCCCTCGCGCTCCCCTGGCTGCCGGCAGGGAAGGGACCGTGCACTGCTGAAGGAGTAGCGGCAGCATCTCGGTGTCGTGTCGCTTCGGGAGTGACGTGGCAGTCCGTGAGGCCGATGGCCTGGCTGAACGGCGTGCGTTGCTGGGGGCACGGGCCGCCACCGGCAGGCGCCTACCGGATGCTCGTCACGCCGACGACAGGCCAGAAGGCATGACTGCCCTGGCTCAGGATCATGCTTGGCCAGGTCGCGTTATGCGTTCGAGCCATCGCAGGAGAAGAGCGATCTCAGCCGGTTCAAGGGCATCGGTGCCCACGAGATCGAGTTGCGCGTGGAGGCGCAGCGCGGCGGTGTGGAGCGGGTCGGCGTCCTCTTGCGCGGTCGTTTCGGCGAGCACGTGCGAGAAGACGGCTTCGCGCATGCGGTGGGACAGCGCGGGGTCGTCGAACAGGGCTGGTCTGGCGATGTGGTTGAAGGCGACCCCGACGTTCGCCGAAAGGATCAGCTGGGCGGCGGTCTGTGGCTCGACCTTCAACGCACCCGTCGCCGCGCACCGTACGAGCGTCGCCACCAGTAGGTCGAACACGCGGTCCCGAGCCGTGGAGTGGGACCACGGGCGAGGGGTGAACATCAGCTGGTAGAGGGCCGGGTTCTCCTTCGCGAACGCCATGTGGCCGTCCCAGCCGGCGCGTAGATCGGCCACCGGGTCGGCCGTCTGCTCCTGAGCGGCCTTGAGCGCGGCGTACCGCTCGTACCCGTGGTCGGCGACGGCGTCGAGGAGCCCTCGCTTGTCGCCGAAGAGCCGGTAGAGCACGGGCTGGCTCACGCCGACCGCCTCGCAGACCGCCCTCGTCGCGATCTCGTTGTCCGAGGACGTCGCCAGTTGACGCTCCGCGGCCTCGATCATCGCGGCGCGAAGGGTGTCCGTTCCTGCCATGCGAGCAATGATACGGCCTGGCGCTAGCGACGATACGAATCCGTGCTACCGTTATTTCGTAACGCCGATACGGCAGATGCGTATCGCCGATATGCGAGGGGGTTCCCATGAGTGATCAGCGCGTAGCCGTCGTCAGCGGCGGCTCCCGCGGCATAGGCCGGGCGATCGCCGGCAAGCTCGCAGCGCAAGGCTCTGCGGTTGTGGTGGGCTATCAAGGGTCGGCCACGGCCGCGGCCGAGGTGGTCCAGGCGGTCACGGAGGCCGGCGGCCGGGCGATCCCGGTGCAGGCCGATGTGGCGGACGAGGCCGCAGTGGCGGCGATGTTCGACGCGGCGGAGAAGGCCTTCGGCCAGGTCGACGTCGTCGTCAACTCGGCGGGGCGGCTGTCGCTGTCCCCGATCGCGGAGCTCGATCTCGCCGATCTGGACGCCCTGCACCGCACCAACATTCGCGGCACGTTCGTCATGTTGAGAGAGGCCGCCCGTCGTGTGCGCGCCGGCGGCGCGATCGTCACCCTGTCCACCTCCGTGGTGGGTCTGCAGTTCCCGAACTACGGGGCGTACGCCGCCAGCAAGGCTGCCGTCGAGGCGACGACGCTCGTGCTCGCCCGCGAGCTGCGGGGGCGGGACATCACGGTCAACGCGGTCGCGCCCGGGCCGATCGCCACCGAACTGTTCCTCGAGGGCAAGGACGAGGCCACGATCGAGCGGCTCGCCAACCAGCCCCCGCTCGAGCGGCTCGGCACCCCGGAGGACATCGCCGAGGTCGTCGCCTTCCTGGCGAGCAGTGCGGGGCACTGGGTCAACGGGCAAGTCATACGCGCGAACGGCGGCATCATCTGATGTCCGCCGCCCCGCAGTCCACCGCCGCTGGCGGCCCGGACCCGCGCGGAGGCGTCGAGGACCTCCTGTCCTCGGCCGCCTCACTCTGAGTTCACATCACACGAAAGGAAATCTCCATGCCGTTCGCCAACCTCAAGGTGCCCGCCGACACCCTGACCCCCGAATCCAAGAAGAGGCTCATCGACGCCGTCACCGACGCCTACGCAGAGGTGTACGGCGAGCGAGCCCGGGCCACCACCCTGGTCCTCATCGACGAAGTCCCGGACGGCGGCTGGGGCCTCGGCGGCAACATCCTCACCGCCGAAATGCTCGGCCGCAGCTGATCCCCTTGGACCCGAGCCGAACAGTCCGCCGCCCGACCCGGCCTCATAACCCGCCTGCTGGACCCTGCGGAGAGGCGAGGTCCGGGTGGCGGGCGACTACACCTCTGTGAGGGGTGTGGAGCCGGGCGTTCATGCTGGTCCCGCTGACGATGTCGCGCTCGTCGATCAGGCGTCGGATGTCCGTGATCGGCACCCACTCGACGCGTTCGGTCTCCCAAGCCTCGGTGGGCGGCCCGATGTACTGGGCGCTGTCGGCGCGGAAGATGTGGTGCTCGGAGTCGCCTTCGTCGATCTTGCCGATCGGGATCTCCCAGTCCCAGGTGTCGGTGATGAAGCGGTGCCGCCAGATGAGCAGCACGCGATTCTGCTCATCCGTGACGACCGCAGCGGCTCCAGGCGCGGTGCGGATGAGCCGGTGATCGAGATGCCTTGACGAACTGCGTGTCCCTGGCCTCAGCTGCCGTCGCTCCTACACCTGGCGCTCATGCATAAGCTCATTCCGTGCTGACCTTCGCCTTCGATATCGGGGAAACCATCGTTCGCGACGACCGATACTGGGCCTCCTGGGCTGACTGGCTCGACATCCCCCGCCACACTCTTTCCGCGCTCGTCGGGGCCGTCGTCGCCGAACACCGGGACAACGCCGATGCCCTCCGCCTGCTCCGCCCCGGCATCGACCTCGACGCCGAGTACGCCGCGCGTGAGGCTGCCGGCCGTGGTGAACGCATCGACGAGACAGACCTCTATCCCGATGTCCGCCCGGCGCTGGTCGCGCTGCGAGCCGCCGGCCACCGCCTCCTGATAGCCGGAAATCAGACGAGGCGGGCCGCCGAGCTGCTGCGCGCGCTCGACCTGCCGGTAGATGCGATCGCCACCTCAGGTGAATGGAGCGCCGCCAAGCCCGACCAGGCATTCTTTGCCCACCTGATTGAGTTTGCCGAGACAGCGCCCGACCAGGTCGTGTACGTGGGCGATCACCCGGCCAACGACATCGCACCCGCCAAGGCGGCAGGCCTGCGGACCGCACACATCCGTCGCGGCCCGTGGGGCCACCTCTGGGGAGACTCACCGGCCGCCGCGGCGGCCGACTGGAGGATCAACTCGCTCACCGAGCTGGCGACCATCGTCGCGTAACCCTGGGCAGACCTGTTACCAGGCGGCTACAGTCCGAGATGGCGCCTCGTACTGGAGCTTCCCATGCCTTCAGCCCCCTACGGCGGGATAGGCCGACGGATCGCCTATCACAGGAGCATCGCCCGCTTGACTCAGCAGCAGTTGGCCGACGCGGCGACGATCCACGTGGGGACCCTACGGAAGATCGAGCGCGGGGCACGCGGTGCCGGCGACGGGATTGTGGAGGCGATCGCCGCCGCCCTGGGCATCGACCCGTCACTTCTGCTGGCTGACCGAGCGCAGGCCAGTTCCCGCATCAGGGCGGCGATCCCGGCGCTATCGGCCGCCATCGCGCTGATCGTGACAGGGGACGTCGGCTGAACGGCCCTGCACGTTGCGAAACCAAAGCCCACGACAGCCGCCCAGGTCATCCCGGTGCCTTGCGGCTGAGGTGCTCCCAGGCGCGGTATTCGGCGGTGCGCGCCTGATCCATCTGCTGCACCAGGTCGTACGAGTGGCCGCCGACGATCAGTCGCAGGGGCGGGTCCGGCAGGTCGACCAGTTCCATGATGACCGGGGCGGCGGTGCTCGGGTCGGGGCCCGCGTCGTCGCCCCACATCTCGGCCAGCTTGGCGCGCACCGGCTCGTACAGGGGGTTCGGCCGCGTGGCCGTGGTGCCGGTGGTGAACAGTCCGGTGTCGTAGCCGCCCATCTGCAGGATGGTGACCTTGATGCCGAACGGCTCCACCTCCATGGCCAGGGCCTGGCTGGCCGAGTCGAGCGCCGACTTGCCGGCCGCGTACAGGCCCACCGAGGCCACGCCGCCGCCCGAGCCCATCGAGGTGACCTGCAGGATGTGCCCCGCGCCCTGCTCGCGCAGGTGTGGGACGACAGCCTGGCTCACCCAGAGCGCGCCGAAGAAGTTGACGTCGAAATGGGCCCTGATCTGCTCTTCCGTCGCCTCTTCCAGCATGCCGTAGAGCAGCCCGCCGGCGTTGTTGACCACGATGTCGAGCCGCCCGAACGCCGCCGCCGCGCGGTCCACGCCCTCGAGTACGGCGGACCGGTCGGACACGTCGAGCGGCATCCGTACGAGAGTGTCGGGATATTTCTGGCAGAGCTCGGCCAGCGGCTCGACGTCGCGCGCGGTGGCCACGACCCGCTCTCCGGCGGCCAGCGCCGCCTCGGTGAACGCCCTGCCCAGACCCCGGGACGCACCGGTGATGAACCATACACGGGTCATGAGTACCTCCTCAGAACGAGACGAGACGTGGCGTCTCGCTGTGTCAGCACTCTATACAGCCGCGAGCGGTTGTCAAGACGGACCGTCTCGTCTCGTACGGCTGCTATGCTGAGCCGCATGTCCAAGGAACCCGACCCGGCCCGGCGCAGCGAGCGCTCGCGCCAGGCCATCCTCGACGCGGCTCGCGAGCTGGTCTCCGAGGTGGGATACGCCAAGCTCTCGATCGAGGCCATCGCCGCGCGCGCCGGGGTGGGCAAGCAGACGATCTACCGCTGGTGGCGGTCGAAGGGCGCGGTGGTCTTCGACGCCTTCCTCGCGCTCAGCCAGGACGGCGACAGCATCGCGCTGCCCGACACGGGCGACATCGAGGCCGATCTCAAGACGGTGATGCGGGCGACGGTGGCCGAGTTCGCCGATCCGGCGTTCGAGGCGCCGATCAGGGCGCTCAACACGGAGATCGCCAACGATCCCGAGCTGGCCGCCCACTACCGCGAGAAGCTGGCGGGGCCGGTCGACGAGGCGAAGAAGGCCCGGTTGCGCAGCGCGCAGCAGGCGGGGCAGATCGCCGCCGACGCCGACCTCGACCTGGCCCTGGAGATCCTGTACGCCCCGCTGTTCCAGCGGTGGCTGCACCGCTCCGGCCCGCTGACCCCCGAGTACGCCGACGCCCTCGTCGACCTCGCCCTCAAGGCCCTGCGCCCCGGCTGACGTCGTCCTCAGGGCCCTGCCCCCTGACTGACCTCGCCCTCAGGGCCCTGCGCCCGACCTACCTCGTCCTTCCGGGTCGCCCACCGGAAGGGCGTACGGCGCACGCGGCCGCGACGCTATCTCCTGGGCCCCGCGTTCAGCCGGTTGCGACCCTGTCTCCCGAGCCCCCGCGCTCAGCCGGACCGGGGTGGTGGCGGTGGCCCATGGGCGTGATGCCGGCAGCCGCTCCATCAACAACTCAAGCCCGCGCCCGGCCGCCGGTCACCGCCGCGACCTCGGAGGAGGCTCAGGCGGAGCGGAAGTCGGCGATGATCTCGTCGAGGTGTCGCAGGGCGTTCTCAACCCGTACAGGGTCGGCGTAGTAAGGGTCGTCGGGCACCGGGAGCGAGGCCGCGAGGCCCCAGCCGCGTCCCCGCGCCCAGGTCGCGTCGTCCACCGCGAGGGTCTCGCGGAAGACGCCCCGGCCCTCCGGAGGCAGGAACTTCCACGCGGCCAGCAGATCCACGGCGGGGTCGCCGACGGCGAGCGTGCCGAAGTCGATGACGGCGCTCAGCCTGCCCTCGACGGTCAGGAGGTTCCCGGTCGCGAGGTCGCCGTGGATCCACACCGGCGGGCGGTCCCAGGCCGGGGCCGCTAGGGCGGCCTCCCACACGGCCGTCACCGCGCCGGTGTCCACGATCCCGCGCAGCGCCTCGATCTTGGGGCGCACGCGGGACTCGACGGCCACGGAGTCCCGCGCGTCGCCCATCGGCACGCCGCGGAACGCGTTGCTCCACGAGGGGCCGGGACCTCCGGTCGCGTCGATCCCCTGCAGCGCGCGGAGGAACCCGCCCAGCTCCTTGCCCGCCTGGACGGGATCCACCAGCTCCTCCGTCGTCTCGCCCGGCAGCCACCGGTAGACCGACCAGGGGAAGGGGTAGCCCTCGCCGGGCTCGCCCTTCGCGAGCGGCTCCGAGATCGGTAGCGGCAGGTGCGGGGCGATCCGCGGCAGCCAGCGGTGCTCACGCTCCACCTGCCCGACCCATCGGCGGTAGCGGGGCAGACGTACGGACATGTCCTCACCGAGCCGGAACGTCGCGTTGTCCATCCCGGAGCGCGGCACGGGGGAGAGGGGCAGGTGGGCCCACTGGGGGAACTGCGCCGCGAGCAGGCGGCGTACGAGGGCCTCGTCGATCAGCAGGTCGTCGGGGCTAGGCGTGGACACGGAGTGCTCCTTCTGACGGATTGGTGGAGGAGGGGCGCAGGACCGGGGCGAGCAGCGTCAGCAGCACGACCACGCCGGTGATCAGCGCGAATGCGGCGGGGTAGCTGAGCGCGCCCGCGACCCCGCCCGTCACGGCGGGGGCGACCAGCCCCGACAGGTACGTGATCGTCGCCACGCCGGCCACGCCCTCGCCCGGGGTCGTGCCCGCGTTGCCCGCCGCCGCGAACACGAGCGGCACGATCACCGCCACCCCGAGCCCGACCAAGGCGAACCCGGCGATGGCGAGCGCCGGCGTGCGGGCCGCGACCACGAGGGCGCCGCCGACCGCCGCCACCGCCCCGCCCGCCCTGACGGCCGCCACCGGCCCGAGCCGCCGAATGACCCGGTCGCCCAGCAGTCGCGCGCCCGCCATGCAGAACATGAAGACGGTGTATCCGGCGGCTGCGAGCCCCGGACCGGCGTCGGTGACGGCCGTGAGGTAGACGGCGGCCCAGTTGGAGCTGGCGCCCTCGGCGAACGTCGCACAGAACCCGACGAGCCCGATGATCAGGATTCCGCCCGTGGGGAGCGCGAAGCGCCGCGGCGCGGGCGCGTCGCGTACGGAACCGGCCATCCCGCTGTCGGGCAGCAGCCCGCGGCCGGCTGCCGCGCCCAGGAGAACCAGCACGAGCGACATGGCCCCGAGGTGGAGCCGGGCGTCGATGCCCGCGTGGGCGGCCAGCGCGCCGAGGCCGCCCGCGGCCAGGCTGCCGACGGACCACGTGCCGTGCAGCCCCGACATGATGGAGCGGCCCAGCTGCCGTTCGAGGAGGACGGCGTGCGCGTTCATCGCGACGTCGCACATGCCCGCCGCCGCCCCGAACAGCAGGAACGCCCCGAACAGCCACACGGGCGACGGCGAGAGCGCGGGCAGAGCAAGGCCCGCGCACCACAGCGCGAGCAGGACCCGGGTGGCGGCGCGGTTGCCGAAGCGGTAGGCGAGGCGGCCGGCCATCGGCATGCCCACGAAGGCGCCGATCGACGGGCATAACAGCGCGAGGCCGAGGGCGCCGGGGCTGAGATGCAGGTGCTCCTGGATCCAGGGGATGCGCGTGGACAGGCTGCCGGCGACTGCGCCGTGCGCGGCGAAGACGAGCGCGATGGCACGATGAGGGCTCATGTCCCTGAAATTATCAGGCAGGGTTCCTGATGGAAAGAGGTTTTAGGCAGGCTCCCTGATTATTATGAGTCCGTGAAGACCGCGACCCCGGCCATGGCCCGTGTGATCAACGACCGGCTGGCCCTCGACCTGCTGCTGGAGCACGGGCCGCTGACCGCGCCGCAGCTCCGCACGCTGACCGGGCTGTCCAGGCCCACCGTGTCGGACCTGATCGAGCGGCTCACGGCAGGTGGCCTCATCGAGGTCACGGGCGAGGCCGGCGAGGACCGGCGGGGCCCGAACGCGCGCCTGTACGGGCTCGTGGCGGACCGGGCGCACGTGGCGGGGGTGGACGTACGGCGCGACGCGATCAACGTCACGGTGGCGGACATCGCCGGACGCATGGTCAGCGAGGCCAGGACGACGATCGGCGCGAGAGCCGACCTGGCGGCCCTCGTCGCGAAGGTGGTCAACGAGGCGGTGGGGCAGCGCGCGCTGGACACGGTGGTGGTCGGCGCGCCGGGGCTGGTCGATCCGCGCGACGGCGAGCTGGTGTCGCCCAACGACGTGCCCGGCTGGCGGCGCGGCACGATGGCGTCCGTACGCGCACGCCTGGACGCGCCGGTGATCCTGGAGAACGAGGTCAACCTCGCCGCCGTCGCCGAGCTCCGCACCGGGGCCGCCTGCGGCAGCGAGGACTTCGTGCTGCTCTGGCTGGACGACGGCGTGGGGGCCGCCGTGGTGCTCGGCGGGCGGCTGCGCCGGGGGGTGTCGGGCGGCGCGGGGGAGATCGGCTTCCTGGACGTGGGCGGCGTGCCCTTCTGCGACCTGGTGAACAGTGAGGTCATAGCGGGCCTCGACCGGGACGAGCTGGCCCGGCGGATCGCCCGGGGCGCCTTCGCCTACGCCACCCTCCTCGACCCCGGGCTCGTCGTGCTCGGCGGCACGACCGGCCACGAGGGCGGGGACGAGCTGGCCGGGCTGGTCGCCGGGCACCTGCGGGAGCTCGCCCCGGCACCCACCGAGATCCGCGCCAGCACGGTCAAGGGCAACGCGGTCCTCCAGGGCGCGGTGCTGACCGCCCTGGACCTGGCCCGCGACCACGTCTTCGGCTGAGGCGGCCGGGCGGCAGGCGGCCAACCAGGCGTCGGGCGACCGGCTGTCAGGCGACCAACCGGGCGTCAGGTGACCCGACCGGGCGTCAGGCGACCGGCTGCTAGGCACGCGGCTGCCAAGGCGAGCCGCTGTCAGGCGAGTGCCGTGATCAGCCCCATCGCCAGCGCCGTACGCTCCGGAATGTGCTCCACCAGCACGTGCTCGTGCCGCGCGTGCGCGCCGTCCCCCACGGCGCCCATCCCGTCCAGCACCGGCCGCCCCAGCGCCGAGACGAAGTTCCCGTCGCTGGCGCCACCCACCGACGCCTCCTCCAGCAGCCACCCGAACCCGGCCGCCACCTCCCGCGCCTCCTTGAACAGCCGCTGCGAGGGCGCGTTGGGCGTCATGGGCGGCCGGTTCCAGCCCCCGTCAACGGAGACCGCCACCCGCGGATCCGACGCCTTCAGCGCGGCGAACACGCCGTCGATCCGTTCCATCTCCGCCGGTTCCGTCACCCGCACGTCGATGCCGCAGCTCGCCTGCCCGGCCGCCACGTTGCGCCCGGTGCCGCCGCTGATCAGCCCGACGTTCACGGTGGTCCCGCGCTCGCGGGAGCCGGCCCGGGCCAGCGTGGTGACGATCTCGGCCAGGGCGTGGATCGCGCTGGCGCCGTCGTCCGGATTGAGCCCGGCGTGCGCCTCCACCCCGGTGACGTTCACGTTGAAGAGCCCCACGCCCTTGCGGGCGGTCTTGAGCGCGCCGTCGAGTGACGCCTCGAAGACCAGGCTCGCCAGCGCGTCCTCGCTCCCGGCCTCGATGTACGGGCGCGAGGTCGGGCTGCCGATCTCCTCGTCCCCGTTGAACAGGAACCGCACGCCGGGATGCGGCAGCCCCAGCTCACGCAGCCCGCGCAGCGCCCAGATCGCCTGCACGAGACCCGTCTTCATGTCGAACACGCCCGGCCCCGTGGCCTTGCCGTCCACCAGCGCGAACGGCCACCCGGCCAGCGTCCCCGTCGGCCAGACGGTGTCGTAGTGGCAGAGCACGAGCACGGTCCCCGGCGCGGTGCCCTCGTAGGCGAGCTCCAGGATGTCCCCGTGCGGACCGCCGTCGTGCAGCACCTCCTCGTCCGGCATGCCGAGGCGTTCGACAGCTCGGGCGCGGATCGTCCGCAGCCCCTTGACCAGCATGGCCTTGTCGTAGCTATGGGTCTCCAGTTCCACGGCGGCCCTGAGGTCGTCGAGCATGGCCGGAAGGGCCTGCCGGGTCCAGTCGGTGATCAACACAGGAATCCCTCCGAGAAATCAGCCGGGGCCGAGCGGGATGCCCAGCCACCAGAACACGAAGAACAGCACTGTCCAGACGACGAGCAGGGTGAGTGAGAGCGGGATGGTCATCGAGGCCAGCGTGCCGATCCCCGCCGTGCGCCGGTAGCGCTGGAGGAAGCCGAGCGCCATCACGAAGTACGGGCTCATCGGCGTGATCGCGTTGGTGCACGAGTCGGCGATGCGGTAGAGAGCCTGGGTGGTCTCCGGCGGGATGTCCAGCAGCATCAGCATCGGCACGAAGACCGGCCCGACCAGCGCCCACTGGGCCGAGCCGCTGGTGACCACCAGGTTGATCAGCGTGACCACGAGCAGGATGCCCAGGAAGACCACGGGCCCGCTCACCCCGGCCGACTTCAGCAGGTCCGCGCCGCCGATGGCGATGATCTCGCCGATGCCGGTCCACTTGAAGTACGCCAGGAACTGCGAGATCGCGAAGAACAGCACGAGGATCGGCGCCATCTCGCGCAGCCCGTGGGCCATGAAACCGGGGATGTCCCGGCTGCCGGCGACGGTGCCCGCCGCCTTCCCGTACGCCCACCCGACGGCCAGGAACGCCAGCGCCAGGAAGACCGCGATCGAGGTCAGCAGCGGCGACTGCACGATGCCGCCGTCCTTGCCGCGCAGCGGCGATCCGGCGGGCAGCACGGCCGCCACGATCACGGCCACGAACACCAGCAGCGTGATCAACGCGGCCCGCAGCCCGCGGCGCTCCTCCGCGCTGAGCGCCAGCGAGCCCAGGTCGTCGTCGGGGGCGTCGGGATCGACCGGGATCGACTCGACCCGGCGGGCCAGCACGCGTTCGGTCACGAGGGTGATCGTGGCCGCCAGCACCAGGGACGAGGCCAGCGAGAAGAAGTAGTTGGCCAGCGGCGTGACCGTGTAGGCCGGATCGACGGTGTGCGCGGCGGCCGTGGTCAGCCCCGACAGGATGGCGTCCACGGGGGTGATCAAGGGGCTGGCGTCGTAACCCGCCGAGATCGACACGAACGCCACCACGATGCCCAGGATCGGGCTGCGACCCACCGCGCGGAAGGCCAGCGCGCCGAGCGGGATGAGCACCACGTACGCGGCGTCGGAGGCCACGTGCGCCACCATACCGGTGAGCGCCAGCGCGAACGTCACCCACTTCGGCGACACCTTCGACACCCCGGAGCGCAGCACGGCCGCCAGCAGCCCGGAGCGCTCGGCGACGGCGACGCCCAGCATGACGACCAGGATCGTGCCCAGCGGGGGGAACGTGGTGTAGTTCTCGACCACGCCCTCGACCATCATCCGCACGCCGTCGGCGGAGAGCAGGTTCTTGGCCACGACGGTCTTGCCGGAGGCCGGGTTGACCGCCGACACGCCGGCCGCCGACAGCCCCCAGCTCACCAGCGCCAGTAACGCGCTCAGAACGATGAACAGCCAGAACGGGTGAGGCAGCCGGTTGCCCAGGCGCTCGATCCCGCTCAGCACGCGGAGCAGCGCGTTGAGGGAACGCGAACCCGTCATTGTCTCGGAGGCGCTCATAGCCCGTCTCCTTACCCCAAGTTTCGGTCAACCATTACATGGGGTAAGGGTGCTTCCTGACAAGGGCGGGTCATGCTCAGGCGACCGGCACGGGCTCCCGGAGCGGCAGGCGTACCTCGAACCACGTCTCGCCCGGCACCGAGCGGACCTTGATCTCCCCGCCGTGCCGTCCGGCCACGATCCGGTAGGAGATGTCGAGGCCGAGACCGGTGCCCTGGCCCACGCTCTTCGTCGTGAAGAACGGCTCGAAGATGCGCTCCTTGATCGCTTCGGGCACGCCGGGGCCGGTGTCGCCGACCTCGATGATCGCCTCGTCCTCGTCGTGCGCGGTGCGGATCGTCAGCGTGCCCTCCTCGCCCATCGCGTCGAGCGCGTTGTGGATGAGGTTCGTCCACACCTGGTTGAGCTCGCCCGCGTAGCAGGGGATGAGCGGCAGCGTGCGGTCGTAGTCGGTGACCACGCTGATGCCCGGCGCGATCTTCCCGCGGAAGATCGCGATCGTGCTGTCGAGCAGGTCGTGCACGTCCACCTGCTGGAACGGCGCCCGGTCCATCTGCGAGTACTGCTTGGCCGAGTTGATCAGCGACGTGATGCGCTCGGTGGCCTCGGTCACCTCGCTGAGCATCTGGGAGATCTCGATCGCCCCGGCCAGCCAGTGCAGCGCGGCGGGAGTCTGCTCCTCGCCCACCTTGGCGCGGACCTTCTCCAGCTCCTTGTTCGAGAACCCGGCGTTGACCAGCGCGGGAGCCAGCTCCCAGGCGTCATCGACGCCGAGGTCGTCCAGGGCCTCGCCCAGCTCGTCCTCGGCGTCGGAGATCTCCAGCGGGGTGCGCTGCGGCAGCTTGCCCAGGTTGCTCGTGCAGGCCTCCTGCCACTCGATCAGCGCGCGCAGCTTCTCCGGCGGGATGCCGGCCTCGGCGAGCTGGGCGAGCTGCAGCCGCGAGGTCCTGACCAGCGTGCGCAACTCGCTCGCCGCGCGCACGGCCGCCGCGGCCGGGTTGTTCAGCTCGTGCGTGAGCCCGGCCGTGATGGTGCCGAGCGCGGTCAGCCGCTGCCGCCGGTCGATGGCCTCGCGCTGGAACCGTCCGCCCGACAGCATGCCGTCGAGCAGGTGCATCGCCATCGGGAACCACTCGGCCACGATGTAGGCGAACTTCTTGGCCGGCAGCATGAACATCCGCGTCGGCGCGGTGGCCCGCAGCGTGTGCTGGTACGTCTGCGGCGCCCGGTCGCCCAGATAGGCGCTGGTGGCCCCGCCGTAGACGCCGGGCTGCGCCGTGCGGGGCATCGCCACGGTCCCGGCGCTGACCGTCTCGCTGATCATCTGGATCTCGCCGTCGAGCAGCACCGCGAAGCACTCGGCCGGGTCGCCCTGCCGGAGGATCACCTCCTCCTGGGCGAACGTCCGCACCTGACCGCTGTTGGCCAGCTTGGTGAGCTGCTCGTCGGTCAGCCGCTCGAAGAGGAAGAGCTTGCGCAGTTCATCGATGTCGACAGTTGTGCTCATTGCTTCTCCAGGTAGCGATGCACGAGCGCGACGGCCATCGCGCCCTCGCCGACGGCGGAGGCCACTCTCTTGATCGACTCAGCGCGTACGTCGCCCGCGGCCAGCACCCCGGGCACGTTCGTCTCCAGGAAGTACGGCTCGCGCCGCAGCGGCCAGTTACGCGGCCGCCTCCCACCCTGCACCAGATCGGGACCGGTCAGCACGAACCCCTTCTCGTCGCGCTCGATCGTCTCGCCCAGCCAGGTCGTGTACGGCTCGGCCCCGATGAACACGAACAGCCACTGCGCGTCCACCGTGCGGCTCTCGCCCTTGGTCGAGAGCGTCAGCCGCTCGAGGTGGTCGTCGCCCTCGCCGCCGACGACCTCCGTCTGGAGGTGGACCTCGATGTTGGGGAGCGCGGCTATCTGCTCGATGAGGTAGTGAGACATGGACTTCTCCAAACCATCACCCCTCACCAACAAATGGACCTTGCTCGCGAATCCCGCCAGGTAGACCGCCGCCTGTCCGGCCGAGTTGGCCGCCCCCACGATGTAGACCTCGCCGTCCTGGCAGGAGGGCGCCTCGGTCAGGGCCGCGCCGTAGAAGACGCCCCGGCCGACGAACTCTTCCAGCCCCGGAGCCTCCAGACGGCGGTAGGAGACGCCGGTCGCGAGGATCACCGCGTGCGCCGCGATCTCCCCGCCGTCCTTGAACCCGATCACCCGCGCCTGGCCGCGTGCCTCCAGCGAGACCACCTTGCGCGCGGTCAGCAGTTCCGCCCCGAACTTGAGCGCCTGCCTGCGCGCCCGGTCGGCGAGCTGCTGCCCCGAGACGCCGTCGGGGAAGCCCAGGTAGTTCTCGATCCTGGAGCTCTGCCCCGCCTGGCCGCCCGATGAGTACGCCTCGACCATCACGGTCTTCAGCCCCTCCGAGGCGCCGTAGACGGCGGCGCCGAGCCCGGCGGGGCCGCCGCCCACCACGATCAGGTCGTAGAAGTCCGTGGCCGGGGTGGTCGACAGGCCCACCGCCGTGGCCAGCGTGCCCTGGTCGGGCGACTCCAGCGTGACGCCCTCGGCGGTCACCACCAGCGGCAGGTGGCAGCCCTCGCCGGCGGCCTTCACCAGCTGCGCGCCCTCCGGGTCCTCCGCCAGCATCCACCGGTACGGCACGTGGTTGCGGGCCAGGAAGTCACGGATCTTGTACGAGTGCGCCGACCACCGGTCGCCCACCACCCGCAGCTCGGACCGCTCGACCCGGTCCGTGCGCATCCAGGCGTCGAGCTGGCCGTCGATCACCGGGTAGAACTTCTCCTCCGGCGGGTCCCACGGCTTGAGCAGGTAGTGGTCGAGGTCCACCACGTTGATCGCCTGGATCGCGGCGTCGGTGTCGGCGTAGGCCGTCAGCAGCACCCTGCGCGCGTACGGATACATGTCCATGGCGGCCTCGAGGAACTGCACGCCGTTCATCTGCGGCATGCGGTAGTCGGCCAGGATGGCCGCCACGTCGTCGCCCCTCAGGCGCATCTGCTTGACGGCCTCGATGCCTTCCGCGGCCGCTTCGGCGCGGACAATCCGGTATTCCTGGCCATAGCGGCGTCTCAGGTCGCGAGCCACCGCCCGCGAGACGCCCGGGTCGTCGTCCACCGTAACGATGACCGGCTTGTCCATGTCTTCTCCCCACTGGTCCCTAATAGGAAGCATGTCATGTGCGGCGGGCTCAGCGAGCACTCGCTCATATCATGGGCGGATGCGCACACGCGATCGCATCATCGACGCCGCCGAACAGGCAATACGGGAGTTCGGCATCGCGGGTGCCACCACCAAGCGCATCGCCCATCAGGCCGGCTGCTCGGAGGCGCTGCTCTACAAGCATTTCGCCGGCAAGGAGGCGCTCTTCCTCGCCGTCCTGCTGGAGCGGCTGCCCGCACTCGGCCCCGCACTGGCGCGGCTGCGCCTCGCCACCGGCCAGGGCGACCTGGCCGCCAACCTCACCGAGTTCGCGCTGACGGCCCTGGTGTTCTACCGCAAGGCCGCGGGCATCGCGTCCGGCGTGCTGGCCGACCCGTCGCTCCTGTCGGGGTTCAGGGCCATGCTGGCCGAGAGAGAGGCGGGGCCGCATCTGCCGATCCAGGCGCTGGCCGAGATCCTGCGCGCCGAGCAGCGTGGCGGCCGGCTCGACGCGGCGGCGGACGCCGACGCCGCCGCGGCGATGCTGATGGGCGCCTGCTTCCACCGGGCGAACCTGTCCTACTTCGTCGATCTTCCCGACGAGGACGAGTCCTGGGCCGCCGCGATCGCGCGCACGCTGGTCAGGAAGTGACGCTCAGGCGATGACGCGGCTCTCGCCGCCGTCCACCAGCATCGAGATCCCGTTCACGAACGAGGCCCGCTCGCTGGCCAGGAACGCCACCACGTCACCCACCTCGTCCGGGCTGCCGATCCGGCCGACCGGCACCCTCTCGGCCCGCGCGGCGAGGCCCTCCTCGCCGCCGGATGTGCTCCGCAGCCGGTCGGTGTCGATGGGGCCGGGCATCACGTTGTTGACCAGCACGCCGTCGCGGCCGACCTCGCGGGCCAGGGTGCGTACGACGCCGGCCACGGCGGAACGGGTGGCGTTGGACAGCGCCAGGCCGTCGAGCGCCTCCCTGGCCGACCTGCTGGTGACCGTGACGATGCGCCCCCAGCCGCGCGAGCGCATCTCGGGCAGGACCGCGTGGATCAGGCGCACGGTGCCGAGCAGGTTGCGCTCGACGGCGACCTCCCAGTCGGCCAGGCTGGCCTCGTCGAAGCGGCCGGCCGGCGGGCCGCCCGCGTTGGCCACCAGGATGTCGATCGGCCCGAGCACGTTACGCGTCTCCTCGACCACCCGCCGGGCGGCGGCCGGGTCCTCCACGTCGGCCAGCACGGCGTGCACGACCTTGCCGTACTCCTGAAGCTGCACCACCGCGTCCGCGAGCCGCTCGGGGTTGCGGGCGCTGACGCAGACGTCGCAGCCCTCACGCGCGAGACTCTTGGCCGCGGCGAGTCCGATGCCCGCGCTGCCTCCGGTGACGAGGGCGACCTTGCCCGAGATGCCGAGATCCATAGGGGCGACTATAGATTGTGCGGGCAGCGGCCGAGCAGGTCGCCCGGCCGGCACTCCGGCGCTCAGTCCGGCGCTCAGTCCGGCGGGAGGCGGGTGAGCTTGTCCGGGTTCAGGACGCCGTAGATCGCCGCGATCCGCCCGTCCTGGATGTCGAACGCCACCAGCTGCCGGTGCCCGGCCACCCGCGTCCAGATGGCCGGCCGGCCGTTCACGTCGAGCACCTGCGCCTCCGAAAGGCCGTACTTGTTCCGCAGGCCCAGCAGGAAGTCCGCCACCTTGCGACGCCCCAGGATCGGCCGGAGCGCGGCGCGGACCTTGCCGCCACCGTCGTTGTAGGCCACGACGTCCTCGTGGAGCAGCTCGGTGAGCGCGGCCAGGTCGCCGCCCGAGGCCGCGTCCATGAACTTCGTCACCAGCTCGACGTGGTCGGCCGCGGACGGCTGGAACCTGTCACGTCCCTCGGCCAGCCGCACGGATGCGCGGCGGTGGAGCTGCCTGGCGTTGGCCGCGGAGGTGCCGACGATCTCCGCGACCTGGTCGTACGGGAGCTCGAACGCCTCCCGCAGCACGAACACCGCCCGCTCCGGCGGCGAGAGCCGCTCCATCAGGTGCAGGGTCGCGTACGAGAGGGTGTCACGCAGCTCCGCCGTGTCCAGCGGCCCCGCCTCCGACGTCATCACCGGCTCGGGCAGCCACGGCCCCGTGTACGCCTCGCGCCTGACCCGCGCGGAGCGCAACTGGTCGAGCGCCAGCCGCGAGACCACGGTCAGCAGGAAGGCCCGCGGCTCCTTGATCTCGCTCCGGTCGACGCCCTGCCAGCGCAGCCACGCCTCCTGGACGACGTCCTCCGCGTCCCACATGCTGCCGAGCAGGCGGTAGGCCAGCCCCAGCAGCATGGGGCGATGCTCCTCGAACTCCACGGCGGCATCATCCCCCGTCGCCAAGGAGGTCGGCGTGCCGGGGCCGCCAGTCGCGGCTTTCGGGGTGGAAATGCCGCGGTAACCATGATGGGCTTGGGACGTGGCGAGAAATCTGATCCTGTCAGGAGGACTGTTCCACGACTTCGCAGCCACGTCGGCCGCGCTCGCGGAGGCGCTCGCCGAGGTGGGGGTCGAGTCGGAGATCACCGAGGACATCGCGGGAGCGCTCAGCGAGCCGTCGGAGGTCCAGCTCATCACGGTCAACGCGCTGCGCTGGCAGATGGCCCAGGACCGCTTCGCCGACCTGCGTCCCGAGTGGCGCTTCGCGTTACCCGCGCAGGCCCGCACCACGCTCCTCGACCACCTCGAGCGGGGCGGCGGCCTGCTGTGCATGCACTCGGCGTCGATCTGCTTCGACGACTGGCAGGGCTGGCCACGCGTCCTGGGCGGCTGCTGGAGCTGGCCCAAGTCCCACCACCCGCCGCTGGGGTGGACGGGCGTGCGGGTGCACGGCGGGCACCCGGTGGTGGACGGCCTGCGCGACTTCGACGTGGTGGACGAGGTCTACAGCGACCTCGACATCCTGCCCGACGTCCGGCCGCTGGCCTCGTCCAACGGCCAGCCGCTGATCTGGGCGCGGCCGGTGCGCCGGGGCCGGGTGTTCTACGACGCCCTGGGCCACGACACCAGGTCGTACGAGAACGAGGTGCACAGGACGCTGCTCCAGCGGGCCGCGCTGTGGCTGCTGAAGGGGCCCGTCACCATCACGGAGTGAAGGACCAGCCCGTCCAGCGGGTGACATCCACGAGGATGACCGGGCCGCCGGGCCGGCGCTCGCGATACTGGCCGTACTTGGCCGCCAGCGCGTCGAGCGCCGGCTCGCGCTCCGGTCCTTCCTCCACGACCCTGGCCAGGCCGTCGGCGCGCGCCCACCACAGCCGTGCCCAGTCGTCCTCGTAGTGGTCGGCCAGCAGGCTGACGCGCGGGTTCTCCCGGATGTTCCGCAGGCGTCTCAGGGCGGTGGTGGTCTTCGGCTTGTGGTCGATCGCGGTCACCACCCGGTCCGCGACGACGGCGAAGGTGACGGGCACCAGGTGAGGGATCCCGTCGCGGCTCGCCGTGGCCAGCCGTGCCACCCGCTCCTCCCGGAACCTCGCGCGGGCCTGCTCGCCATCCATGCCCCCATTGTGGTGACCGGGGAAGGCGTCCGGAACTTACAAGACCGCATGTCGCCCCGCGTGGGCAGGATGACCGTATGAACGTGAATCTTGCCGCGATCCCAGGGTTCCTGGCCGGGCATGCACGTGTGCTGGACCGCCGCCGCTACGACCTGCTCATGGGCGACGGCGACGCGGCCTCCGTGCTGGCCGCCCTGGACGCCTACCGCAACCCGGACGGCGGCTACGGCTGGGGGCTGGAGCCGGACCTGCGCTCGCCCGAGAGCCAGCCGGCCTCCGCGCTGCACGCCTTCGAGGTGTTCGAGAACGTCGCCCCCACGACCGCACCGGAGGCCGTGGGGCTGTGCGACTGGCTGGGGTCCGTCACGCTGCCGGACGGCGGGCTGCCGGTCGCGCTGCCGCTCACCGTCGCCGAGGCCACCGCTCGCTGGTGGGCGGGCGGCGACCCGGCCATCTCGTCCCTGCAGATCACTGCGATCTCCGCGGCCGCCGCCCACCGCGTCGCGGTCCATGACCCGGCCGTGGCCGCGCACCCCTGGCTGGAGCGGGCCACGCGCTACTCCCTCGACGCGATCCAGGAGATCGGGGAGGCGCCGCACGCGTACGTGCTGCTGTTCGGCGTGCGGTTCCTCGACGCCGTGTACGACAGTCAGCCCAGAGCTGCCGACCTGCTCAAACGACTCGTCGCCTACATTCCCGCGGACGGGCGGGTGCCCGTCGAGGGCGGCACCGAGAACGAGGCGCTGCGCCCGCTGGACTTCGCCCCCTACCCGGGCCGGCCGGTCCGCGACCTGTTCGAGCCCGAGGTGATCGCCGCGGACCTCGTCCGGCTGGCCGGGGAGCAGCACGACGACGGCGGCTGGAGCGTGGACTACGCGCGCTTCTCGCCGGTCGGAGCGCTCGACTGGCGCGGAGCGGCCACCGTGCACGCCGTCGAGGTGCTGCGCGCGAACGGCCTGATCTAGGCCCCCTAGGGGGACAGGCGGCGGGCCGACTCCGACTCCTGGGCCATGCGGCGCAGCGCGTCGAACGCCTTGCCGTACAGGACGGTGCCGAGCACCAGGGCCTCCACGGCGGCGTCTCGCGGGCCGTGGAACGGGATCTTGTCCATCTCGACCTCGGACACCAGCGTCCGAGCGGTCTCGGCGTACGGCGTGAGGTCGATGGCCATGCCGAGCTGGCGCATCCTGACGAGCGTCTGGGCCAGTTCGTCGCGGGTGGGGGCGTGCGGGGCGATGTTCCAGCCCAGGTCGGCGATCAGGCGGTCCACCTGGTCGCGGGCGAGCTGCCAGTCCTCGCCGGGCTCGGGCTCGACGGCGGGGCTCAGGGCGTAGTGGGCCGTGCCCAGCATCTCGTGCACGGGGAGGGATTCGTCCTCGACCGCCTCGATGACCTTCTTGATGGCGGCGACGGGAAGTCTGCCGACCTCGAGCATGGCTCGGATCAGGCGGAGCCTGCGCAGGTGGGACTCGTCGTATTCGGCTCTGGTGGCGGCCGTCTGCTGTCCCTGGTGCAGCAGCCCCTCGCGCAGGTAGTACTTGATCGTCGGGATGGCGACACCGGACTTGGCGCTGAGTTCGGAGATGCGCATCGATGGATAATAACGCTATCCAGATCGGGCCAGGTGGCGGGCGGCGCTGAGGAGCTCGTGCACGTCCGTCTGGCGGTTCCAGAGGAAGACCACCTCCAGTGGCGGCACCTCCTCTTTTATCGGCAAGAACGCCAGCTTGTCGGGGATCGTGGTGCCCTCGTGGACGCACAACGCGTAACCGGCGCCCTCCTCCACCATGTTGATGACCAGGTCGTGCGTGGCCGCGGACGGGCCCAGGCGGGGGTGGAGGCGGTGCCGTACGAATCCCTCCAGGAAGCGGCGGGCCCCGGCCACCGCGTCGGACTCCGGCATGAGCAGCGGCTCGGCCGCCAGGTCCGACAGCGACACCGTCTCGTGCGCCGCCAGGGGGTGGTCGCGGTGGAGCAGCGCGCGCACCGGGAAGCGGTGGACCAGCATGCGGGCCACGCCCCTGGGCAGCGAGCCCGGCGCGTAGCCGAGCCCGGCCTGCAGGGTGCCGTCCACGATGGAGACGATCTGCTCGGCCGTCCCCATGGGCGCCACCCGCAGGTGCGGGGTCGGAAGCTGGGCGAGCAGGCGGGCGACCACGTCCGCCAGTCCGTCGGCCACGCCCAGGCGGGCGGTCTGCGCCGTGCACCTCGCGGCCGCCACGGCCCGGTCGAAGGCGTCCACCGCGACGGTGGCCTGGGCCAGGAACGCCTCGCCGGCCTCGGTCAGCTGGACGCCGCTCGACGAGCGGCTGAACAGCTCGACCCCGATCTCTTTCTCCAGTGCCCTGAGCTGCTCCGACAGCGTCGGCTGGGCGATGTGCAGCGCGGCGGCGGCCCGGCGCAGACTGCCTGCCCGTGCGATCGCCATCGCGTACCGGACGTAGCGTAAATCCATCCCTCACCTCGGCGTGATGATGGGCTATCGGTCGATCACACCTCCGTATTACAAGAAGGTCTGCTTCCCGTGAAGATACGCAGTTATCCATCATGAGTCGGCTCTATCTAGCAAGCGCTTGTCTGGCGCGGTCCGGGCGGGCTAGCGTGACGGCACCGGGTGGGTAGGAGCGGAGCGGAGGCGGGGCATGCAGCCGTTCGCGGGGCGGGCGGCCGTGGCGGGGATCGGGATGACGGCCCTGACCAGGGAGTCCGGGCGCACCGAGCTGGAGCTGGCGGTCGAGGCGTGCCGGGCGGCCTGCGCGGACGCGGGCATCGGGCCGCGTGACGTGGACGCGGTGCTCAGCTACCACATGAACGACTCCGCGCCCGCCGTGCAGGTGGCGCGGGCGCTGGGGATCGAGCGGCTCGGCTGGCACAACGACATCGCGGGAGGGGGGACGCAGGCGGCGTCGATCCTGGGCGACGCGGCGATGCTCATACACGCCGGATTAGCGCGAAATATAGTTATATATAGGGCGCTCAACGGCCGGTCCGGCAAACGCATGAACACCGTCTCCACCGGCCCCCAGGAGCGCTTCACGTACGGGCTGGCGGGCCCGATCCCGCTCTTCGCCCTGGCCGCGACCCGCTACCTGCACGACACGGGCCTCACTGCCGAGCACCTGCACGCCGTCGTCGCCCAGTCCAGGCAGAACGCCGCAACCAATCCCCGAGCACTGCGCCGCGAGCCGCTCGAGCTCGCCGCCTACCTCGCCAAGCCGTACGTCTGCACCCCGCTCCGCACGGCGGACTGCTGCCAGGAGACCGACGGCGCCTGCGCTCTGCTGGTCAGCGGCGTCCTCGACGGGCCGCGCGTCCAGGCGGTCGTGCGCGGGGGAGGGCCCGGCTGCTCCTCGATGGACCGCGCGCCGGACGTCAGCGCGATCTTCTCCGCGTACGTGGCCCCCATGCTCTGGGAGGCGTCCGGGATGCGTCCGTCGGACGTGGACGTGGCGCTGCCGTACGACGCCTACTCGTGGCTCGTGCCCCGGCAGCTGGAGGACTTCGGGCTGGTCGAGCGCGGGGAGCTGGGGGCGTACCTGCTGGAAGGCCGCCACGCCTGGGTGAACCCGCACGGCGGCCTGCTCTCGGAAGGCTACGTGCACGGCCTGAACAACGTGGCCCAGGCCGTCAGGGAGCTCCGGCAGGGATGTGAGGTGGCACTCGTGACGGGGTTCGGGGGTAGCTATGGGAGCGCCGCCCTGCTCGTACGGTGAAAAATCGGCGGAAATGATGATGGCGCCTCCGACATGTACGGGGTGATCCGATCCCGACACCCGAGGAGGCCGACCATGGGGACCGCCCGTGGATGACGACCGGACGTCCCGGTTCGAGGCCGTTTACCAGCAGACGTACGAGCACATACTCGGCTACGCCCTGCGCCGCTGCGACTCTCCGGAGGACGCGGCGGACGTGGTCGCCGAGACCTTCGCCATCGCCTGGCGCCGGGTGGACGCGGTCCCGCCGGGCGGCGAAGCCCGGCTGTGGCTGTACGGCGTCGCGAGGAACGTGCTGGCCAACCACCGACGCGGCCAGGCCAGGCACCGGCACCGGAGCGTGGAGCTCGACACCGACCTCGCCGACCTGTACGCCCACTCGCCCGAGACCAGCGTCGAGCTGGGCGCGATCGCGCGGGCGTTCGAGCAGTTGCCCGAGGACGACAAGGAGCTGATCTCGCTGGTGGCCTGGGAGGGCCTGGACCGGGCCGAGATCGCCACCGTGCTCGGCTGCTCGCGCAACGCCGTGCGCATCCGCCTGCACCGGGCGCGCAAGCGCTTCTCCAAGGCGCTGGCCACGGCCGGCGTCACCGTCAACCGCCTGGTCATGGAGTCCACATGAACGAGCTGAAGCACCTCGCCAGGGTGCACGACGAGGACCTGGCGGGCCGGGCGTCCGGCGCGGGGGCGCGGGCGCTGCTGGCAGCCATCACCGCCGAGGAGCCCACGCCAGAGAGGGCACCCGTGCCGCGCCGCCGTACCCGGCGCCTGCTGCTGAGCGCCGCGGCCACCGCCGTGCTGGCCGCCGCCGCCCTGATCGGCCCCGGCCTGGTCACCACGCCGGCCGTCGCCACCTCGTACGCCAGCACCGAACTGGACATCGTCCAGGAGGGCGGGGAGTGGGTGGCCCGGATCAAGGACCCGTACGCCGACCACGAGAAGTACACCGAAGGCTTCGAGGCCGTCGGGCTGACCGTGCAACTCCAGATTGTCCCGGTCTCCCCGAGCCAGGTTGGCGAGCTGATCCAGATGGGAATGGGCGGCTCGGCGATCGGGCAGCGTATGTACACGGGCACGGAACCGGAAGGATGTGAGACGGGCCGGCCGGGGTGCGTGCTGGTGATCAAGCTGCCTGTCGGTTTCAACGGACAGGCCTGGGTGAAGTTCGGCCGCCAGGCCCGGCCGGGGGAGGCCTATCAGAACGCCGGCCGCGCCAACGCGAAGGGGGAGATGCTGGAGGGCGTCAAGATCAGCGGGCGCACCGTGGGCGAGGTGGTCGCCGAGGCCCGGAGGCGCGGGGTTGAGGCGATCTTCCAGGTGATCATGCCGAACGAGAATTACGACGGCTTCTCCGTCAACCCGCGAGAGACCTCGCCGCAGGTGGGGAACGACTGGTTCGTATGGGACGCCGAGTCGGCGCGGCCCGGCGTGGTGCGGCTGCTGGTCACGAAGGAGCACCTGCCGAAGAACCCGGTCTACGGCGACGGCGAACCTCCCGTCGGGTGAACGGGCCTACGGCCAAACGACAGTGATCTTGAAGAAGTCAGCTCTTCAGGACTCCAGCAGTACGACCTCGCCCATCAGGCAATCACGGAGGGGCTCGCGGCGGCCGAACAGGCCAACGATCCGCTGCTGGGCGCATGGCACGTCTTCAACGAGTGCTGGCTCTTTCTCCGGGAAGGACGGCTCGACGACGCACAGCGCGCAGCACTGGTGACCGCCCAGGCCATCGAACCGCGCTTCTCGACGAGCGACCCCGCGAAGTTCGCTACCTGGGACGGGCTGCTGCTGTGGGCGGCGCGGGGCCTCGACCTTCGCCGGGTTCTCCCCGGAGCTGATTCAGATCAAGGTCGTCGAGTACGCGGTGGTGCGGGGGAACAGCACGCGCGCTGAGGCACTGGTAAGGAGCGCGGTACCTGAAGTATGGTCTCTAGTATGGCGACTAAGAAGGTAACGGTGACGATTCCCGAGGAACTCCTTGACGAGATCCGGGCGGACGCGGCAGAGCGGGGGCTCTCGGCGTACGTCGCCGATGCTTTGCGCTTCAAGCGTGACCGGGACCGGTTGCTGGAACTGGTGAACTGGCTGGAGGAAGAGTACGGTCCAGTCACCGACGACGAGCGCGCGGCAGCAATGGAGGAGATGGACGAACTCGATGCCGAGCACGAGCGCCGTCGCGCCGACAGGAAGCGCAACAACGCAGGAGAGGCTGCGTGAGCAAGCGAAGCGGTGAGCGCAGGCAACCGCCGCTGCGGATCTTCGTGCTCGATTGCCAGGCATTGTCCCTGGCCGTGCGGGGCGACCGGAAGATGATCGCCTGGCTCGACCTCGCGGCCCGAGGCCAGGCGGAGGTAGTGACGTCTCCCATGACGGTGGTCGAGGCGCACGACGGCAGAATTACCGACCAACGCTGGGACTGGGTCCTCTCCCGCCTCAACATCCCCAATATCGGGAAGGATGAGGCCCGCCAGGCTCGCCGACTCCTGGCTGACGCCAAGCTACACGGCCACAAGTACGCAATCGACGCGGTCCTCGCCGTCATCGCAGGGCGACAGAAGGGGCAGGTCACCGTCTTCACCTCCGACGTAGACGATCTGGAGAGGCTCGTCCCGGACACGATCGTCGTCAAGAAGGTGTGACGTCCTATACTCGTGCGCGCTCGTCTGTAGGAGAGTGAGGGTGGAGACGCCTATCTGCGTGGTACGACCTGGTACGGGCCGCTGGCTCAGGGCGCGGCGGTGAACGCGGCGTGCCGGGCCTTCGCGTCGGTCTCCTGGAGGATGTCGCGGGCCGCCAGCCACGCCGCCGCCCCCGCCGTCGTGACGTGCTCGCCCGCCAGCAACTCCATCACCGCCTGGCGGACCGGACCCTCGCTGGTGAGCACGCTCCCCGCCAGCACCACCGGACCGGACTCGTGCACCCGCCTTAGGGTGGCGACCAGGCGTTCAGCGGCCTCTGACGCGATCTCCAGCGCGGCCGGGTCGCCTGCCTCGGCGGCCCGGCTGACCAGGGAGGACAGGGCGAGGGTGTCAAGGTCAGCGGGCGCACCGTGGGCGAGGTGGTCGCCGAGGCCCGGAGGCGCGGGGTTGAGGCGATCTTCCAGATCATCACACCGCACGAGGACTACGACGGCTACTCCGTAAGGCAGAAGGAGCAGAAGGCACACCTCGGGAACGACTGGTACGTCTGGGAGCGGAGTCCGTGCGGCCCGGCGAGGTACGGCTGCTGATCACCAAGGAGAACCTGCCGAAGAACCCCGTCTACAGCGGCGTGCCTCCGGTCGGCTGAGCGGGCCCATGGCCAACGACAGTGGTCTTGTATAAGTCAGCTGCTCAAGAGGGATCGGCCGATCTTCGGAGACGGCCGCGAGCAGCGGGTTACCCTGGGATCAGGTCGTCCCCCTTGAGGTGTTGGATTATGGCGAGAGAACCGGCCCTCGGCGAGAACCTGGCCCGCATCCGGGTGAGCAAGGGACTCACACAGGAGGAACTGGAAGAACGCTCAGGCGTGAGCGTGTCCACGATCCGCAAGCTCGAACAGGGCGACCGCAGCAGCGCGCGTGTCTCGACGCTCCGCAAGCTCGCCGAAGCGCTCGACGTGCGGACCTCGGATCTGTTCCGGCCATCCCCAGAGCCGGTCTCACCTCAGGAGGAGACCGTGCACGCGGACCTCCTCGCGCTGCGCCGTACCCTCAAACCGGTGCGCGGGCTGGCGGGTGTCCAAATGCCCGACCTCGACGGGCGGGTCTCGTACCGGTCGGTGCGCGACTCGTTCCTCGCGGCGAACACCCTGTACCGGGCGGACGATTACCGGGCCGTGGTGCAGACGATCCCCGCGCTGCTCGTGGAGGCGCGAACGCTGGTGGCGGATGCCCGGGGCGCGGACGATCAGCGCGCCGCGCTGACGCTGCTCTCGCAGACCTTCCAGTTCTCGGCACAGGCGTTGATCCAGCTCCAGCAGTACGACCTCGCCTATCAGGCAATAACGGAGGGGCTCGCGGCGGCAGAACAAGCCGACGATCCGCTGCTGGGCGCATGGCACGTCTTCAACGAGTGCTGGCTCTTCCTCCGGGAAGGACGGCTCGACGACGCGCAGCGCGCAGCACTGGTGACCGCCCAGGCCATCGAACCGCGCTTCTCGATGAGCGACCCCGCGAAGTTCGCTACCTGGGGCTGGCTGCTGCTGTGGGCCTCGGCGGCAGCCGTGCGCAACAATCAGGGTGATGAGGCCGAGGACATGCTGACGCTCGCCCGCGCGGGGGCGCATCGCATCGAGGGGCAGCCGCTCGAGGCTCCTCCGCTGTGGGCGGCGGGGGGAGCCTCGACTTTCGCCGGGTTCTCCCCGGAGCTGATCCAGATCAAGGCCGTCGAGTACGCGGTGGTGCGGGAGAACAGCACGCGGGCTCTCCAAATCCATGGCGGAATCCGGTCAATAGCGAATCTGTCGAGCAGCACGCGCTACAGATATCTCCTCGATGTGGCCGGCGCGCATGCTTTTGAGCGGAATGCGGCGGAATCGTGGGAAATTCTTCTCGATCTTAAAACCCGTGTGCCGCACTGGCTCAAGTATCAGCCATTCGCCCGGCGAGTGGCCGGCCAGCTCATCGAGGACCGAGCGCGGGCGCTCAGAGCCGAGTACGCCGAGGTCGCGGTCTTCCTAGGGGTCGAGTCCTGATCTAACTGCCACATGCCGTGACAGTTGGATCGGTACCTGTGCGCAAGTGCCACATGGTGTATCTGGTTTGGGCTCTCCCTCTCCGCGATGCTCTTCCCCATGGACGCTCTTCCCCCACGCGTCGCGAAATTCGACAGTGACTGGAATTCTTATTCGGTGGCTGAACGGCTCCGCGCCGAGCTCGAAAGTCGCGGCATTTCAGCCGAGGTTCACGAGGGTTATCGGCTGGCGTTGGTGTGGGTCTGGGTGGGCCTGGTGGTGTGGTGCGACGGTGAACGGTTCTGGTGGCGTACCGGGTGGGACGAGGGGCCCAAGCGTGCCGTCTACGCCTGGCATCCAGTGACGGACCTCGGCCGGGCCGTTCGCCGGATCGCGTTCCGCTATGCGGAGCTGCGGAAGGGTCATCCGCTGTCGACGCTGGTTCGCGCGGCGCTGGAGGAGGAACTGGAGCGTGGGGCGGCGTTGCCGCTATGAGTGTAAGCCTGAGCAGCCTGAAGAACGAGTACGGCAGGGAGTGGGCCATCTCCGACGCGGTCGGTGGCGGCTGGTACGCCGTGCGCCGCGTCCTCCTGCCGGACCGGTGCAACGAAGGCGGCCTGTCCAACGTCCGATGCGGCCGGACCCTGGAGGAGCTGGCTCGCAATCTGGCCGAAGAACGCAGGTTCGAAGCGCCGTGCGTGGCAGACGCGCCACTACGGTCCTCCCCGCAGCGGGTGTCCTGAGTTTCCACCACTGCGCAAGGCGGCGCGGTTAACCAGCCCCACCCCTACAGTTTGCGGGAGCGCCTACATTAGGAGAGCGGATGTACTGCCGCCTACTCTAGCCTGTTGACCTGCGTAAATACCCCGTCTCGCAGCTTGATCGGCCGAGATCATTCCTGGTATGTCCCCGAGTTTGATGAGCGTAGAGCCGCGCACTGCACAACCTCATCCCACCGCTGGCGGCTACGTTGTCCTGCACTCCACGGTAATTACCTGGAGCCGTTCTATGGATTGCGCCATACCGAGGCGATTCACGTCTCTTGCGGTCGGCTCGGCCTGAGAGAGTAGCGACTGTGCACGGCGTTCAGCCATTTCGCGTCGATCTCGCGTCCGGTGATCCGGCCTGCCAGCCGTAGGGCGGATGTGACGCTGACTTCGATGGTCACGGGGTCCTCGATGCTGTAATCATCAGGGTTGTCCAGTTGGAAGGCCAATCCCTCCATGAGTGGGTCGAGGGCGTGCGGGTCGAAGCCTCCTCGCTCGGTCGGCCAGTCTATGGGGAAGCAGGTGACGAGGACCCCGTCGACTGCCCAGTCGAGGCGATAGTTGTCGTAGCCGCATCGGATGCTGAGCGCTCGCGTGCCGCGCGACACTTGCTGGAGGAAGGACATCGGCGAGGCGAAAAGATCGAAGAGTAAGGCCTGCGCCCAGCCGTTGGCCGTGCCGGCCCACATATTGGGACCTTGCTCCGCGTCTGGTCGCGCCATGTTGTTGATGTCGCACCGGAACGCGCTGGCCGGGTCGCCGCCCAGACGGCGGCACAGCTCGTTGGCACCCATTCCCTCCGCCCACACCAGGTGGAAGCCGGAGTATTCCTCGCTGTCAAGATCGAAGGAGACCATCAGATCGTACAGATCGGTCGGGCGAGGCATGAGATCCTTCCCATGAGATGGAGGAACAGGTGCCCGACCATGCGGTCCGGCACCTGTTCCGGGGGCGGCTACTTGACGCTGACCCAGAATTTGCTGTTGTTGACTACTCGATAGCGAGCGTAGAAGAGCCAGAGGTCCCGTCCGGCCACCTGGTTGTGCGCCGTCTTCACGGCACGTGCCGAGGCGTTCTCCCAGCGGAACCACTTGCCATCGGTTGTCAGGAATCCGTCGCCGGCTCCCTCTTTCGTCGAGGCGAACGGGAACTCATCGCACTGCTGGTCTTTCTCGGTCCAGTCTGGATAGTGGTCCAGGCAGGCTTTCCTGGTCCAATACCGGTTCTTGCCTCGCATCTTCTTCCCGTCGGCGGCCAGGGCGCCATCGTTGATTTTGGTGAGCGCCTTTCCAGATGGATTCTCTACGCCGCCGGGGAGGAAGCGGGGCGCGTCATAGTTTCCTGGAATATCCTTTCGGACTATCTCGCCGAAGTCGTTCCGCTTGGGCGGCTTGGTGTTCGCGGAGTCGTAGAAGGCGTCCCAGATATGCTGCGCGACCTCTTGAGTATATTGGTCCGACCGGGACATCCGGAAGACTCTGTCGGCCCCTAGGAACCTGCAGGCGCCCTTGTAGATGACGATGTATTCATCCTTGTTCGGCCCCATAGCGAGGCTGTCGCAGCGGACGGTGGGTACGAGAGGATCGCGCCTGCTCGGAACCCGCTCGATTTCTGGTTTGGCCCACAGGGGCACCTTGGGATTGCTCTCGAATATCCAAGCAGGATGGTAGAGCCAGATCGTTGGCTTGATGGTGCAGGTCACGAAGTTGTCGCCGTTCGACCTGAAGAGGAACTCGTCGTAGCCGTCCGCGATCCACTTGCTGAGCGGTTCGGTGCGCCTTGCTCCGATGATCCAGTCACAGGAGGAGCCGTCCGATCCGATGGTGTCTACGTCCAGCTCCAGTTTGAAATCGTCGGGGGGCGGGATCTCCTGCCCATCCTTTATCACCTTGATGTTCTTGACTGAGGTGAACACGGAGATGTCGCGCGGCCTGAGAGCCGAGCCTCCGACTCCGGCGCCCTGCACGCCGTTTCCGTCCTGAGTGCCGAGATAGGTGTTCATGACGAGCGACGTCTCCATCATGACGCCGTTCTCGATCGGCTCCGCAGGCAGGCCGGTTATGGCGTTCACCTTGTAGACGCCCCATCCCTTCCACCTGCTATAGCAGGCGGTGTAGGGCGTGACCTTGGCCCAGCCGAATGCGTGGTACGGCCGTCCGCTGTCCTTGCGAACCTGGGTGCACTGCTCGAGCGTCATTCGCTCGTAGTTAAACGGCTTGTCCGTGGGGGACGGGTCCTGAGCCACTGCGCGTGACAAACCGGACG
Organism: Nonomuraea sp. NPDC050786; assembly: GCF_040654115.1. Classification (NCBI taxonomy): domain Bacteria; kingdom Bacillati; phylum Actinomycetota; class Actinomycetes; order Streptosporangiales; family Streptosporangiaceae; genus Nonomuraea; species Nonomuraea sp. NPDC050786. The sequence goes on along the minus strand of NZ_JBFAHJ010000018.1, from coordinate 110,971 downwards.
CGCTGACGGTGAGGCTATGCCAGTTGGTCCAGGCGCCGTTGACGCCGGCGGCGGTGGCGCGGGCGCGCCAGCGGACCTTCCACCCGTTGGTGAGTTTGCCAGAGGCGGTGGTGATCAAGGCGGTGCTGCCGCTTGAGGTGGTGCTGCCACTGGTGCCCGACCAGATCGAGCCGGTGCCTTGGCTGGGAACGGATGGGTCGTGTTCGATCTCGACGGTCATGGTGGAGGAGCGGCCGTCGGGGTCGGTGACCTTGCCGTATGCCGGAAGGGTCGGGTTGTGGCCGGTTGAGCCGATGTACGGGCCGCTCGCTCAGAGTGCGGTGAATGCGGCGTGCCGCGCCTTCGCGTCGGCCTCCCGGAGGACGTCGCGGGCCGCCAGCCAGGCCGCCGCGCCCGCCGCGTCCCCCGCCGTCGTGACGTGCTCGCCCGCCAGCCGCTCCGTCACCGCCTGGCGGACCGGGCCCTCGCTGGTGAGCACGCTCCCCGCCAGCACCACCGGACCGGACTCGTGCACCCTCCTGAGCGTGGCGACGAGGTGCTCCGCGGCCTCTGACGCGATCTCGAGCGCGGCCGGGTCGCCTGCCTCGGCGGCCCGGCTGACCAGGGAGGACAGGGCGGCCAGGCGCATGTGGTCGGCCTGCGCCAGCCGTACGATGCGGTCGGCGGCGGCGCGTGACGCGGCCGGCCGATCATCGCCGAGGAAGTGCTCCACCACCAGCTCGGCCAGACCGCCGCCACGCGGGGGCGCGCCCCGGTCCAGGGCGTGGACCACGGCCTTGACGGCCCGGCGGCCGATCCAGAAGCCCGACCCCGCGTCGCCCAGCAGCCACCCGAGACCGTCGGCGACCTGGTCGACCTTGAAGCCCACAATCCTGGCCGCCACCGCGCCCGTGCCCGACAGCAGCAGCGAGCCGTCGGGCTCCGCGGAGCCCGCGGCGTAGGCGATCGGCACGTCTCCCATGTAACGAGGCCCCTCGGCGATGCCGTGGTCGGCCCAGACCTTCGCCAGCTCGGGCACCATCTCCTGCACATGCCCGGCGATCCCGGCCAGCGAGCCGACGACCCGCCCGCCGTCGTGCGTCCCGAGGGCCTCTCCGAGCGCGGTGGCGATCGCCGCCACCGCCTTGGCCAGCCCGTGAGCAGTGGGATTGCCGGCGCCGGCCCGCGCGTAACCGACCCGGGCGCCGCCGAGGGAGTGGACGGCGACCCGCGTGGACGTGGCTCCGGCGTCGACACCGACCACTAGCGATTCAGTCACGGTCAGAGTCTGGGGGTTGACGTGGACCGGAAGCAAGAATAATTTTCGCCAGAAGACCGGGTATTCGGAAGGAATATTCGTGACTTCAGGAGCGCTCGGGCGCGTCGAAACAGAACTACCCGGTTTGCCGGAGGCGTTGCGCAGGGTCGGCGAGGTGATTCTCGGCGATCCGGCCGAGGCCGCGCGCTCGACCATCATCGCGCTGGCCGAGCGGGCGGGCAGTTCGCCCGCGACCGTGACGAGGTTCTGCCGGGCGTTCGGCTTCTCCGGATACGCCGAGCTGCGCGTCGCCCTCGCCACCGAGACCGGCAGGGCCGCCCAGGCGGGATGGGGCGCGGGCGTCGGCCACGAGATCGGCCCGGACGACCCGCTCGACTCGGCCATCGAGGTCATGGCCGCCGCCGACGCCAGGCTCATCCAGGACACCGCCGCGCAGCTCGACCTCGACGTCGTCGCCAAGGTGGCCGACGCGATCGTGGCCGCCCCGCGTGTTCTCCTCGTCGGCGTCTCCACCAGCGGTAACGTCGCCACCATGCTGGAAGGCCGGCTGCGCCGCATCGGCATCCCCGGCTGGAGCGCCGGCGACGCGCACGTGGCCCTGTCGGAGGCCGCGCTGCTCAAGGAGGGCGACGTGGCCATCGGCATCAGCCACAGGGGGCGCACGCGCGAGGTCATGGAGGCGCTGGCCGAGGCGGGCAGTCACGGCGCGCTGACGGTCGCGGTCACCTCCTTCGCCCGATCCCCGCTGGCCGAGCTGGCCGATCTGGTGCTGACCACCGCCAGCAGGGAGACCACGTTCAGGCTCGGCGGGCTGGCCGCCGTCCATTCGCAGCTGTTCGTGCTGGACGCCGTGTACGTGGCGGTGGCCCAGCGCACCTACGAACGCACCAACGAGGCGTTCGAGCGGACGATCAGCGCGGTGGAGAGCCATCGGGTGGAGAGAGGCTGAATGACGTACGCATCCAAGGTCCTCGAGCTGGCGCATCAGGTCGCGGAGAGCCAGGCCGAACCGGTGAGGAAGGCCGCCGCGCTGCTGGTGGCCTCGATCCGGGCGGGCGGCGTGGTCAACGCGTTCGGGTCGGGACACTCCGAGGCCATCGCCATGGAGATCGCCGGACGGGCCGGCGGTCTCGTCCCCAGCAACCGCCTCACGCCCAGGGACCTCGTCCTGTACGGGGGCCACCCGCCCGGCGTGCTGACCTCCGAGCTGGAGCGCGACCCGGCCATCGCGCACGAGATCTACGACCTGGCGCCGGTGGAGCCGCAGGACGTGTTCGTGCTGATCTCCAGCTCCGGCGTGAACGGCACGGTCGTCGAGCTCGCCACCCTCGTGAAGGAGCGCGGCCACCCGCTGATCGCGCTGACCTCGGTCAAGCACAGCACCCGGATGACCTCGCGCCACCCCTCCGGGCGCAAGCTGCTCGACCTGGCCGACGTCGTGCTGGACAACGGCGCGCCGTACGGCGACGCCATCCTCGAACTGCCCGGCGGCGGCTCCTACGGCGCGGTGTCCACGATCACCTCGGCGCTGCTCGCGCAGATGGTGGTCACCGAGGCGATCGACGAGCTCGTGGCCTCGGGCGAGACGCCGCCCGTCTACCTGTCGGCCAACGTGACCGGCGGCGACGAGCACAACCGGGCCCTGGAGAGCCGCTACGCAGGGCGCATCCGACGCGGATCATAGACAAGTCAGGAGCAGTCATATGCCTAACACCCCCCATATCAGCCGTCGTGAGCTCCTTCGCGGCGCCGCCCTCGTCCCCGTGGCCGGGGCGCTGGCCGCGTGTGCCACGCCCGCCGCCAAGCCGTCCGCCTCGTCCTCGGCCGCGCCGGTCGCGACCAGCGCGGCCAACCCGTTCGGCATGGCGGACAACAAGCCGCTGGAGGTGTGGATCTTCGACGGCGGCTTCGGCCAGGACTACGCCAAGAACATCCACCAGCCGCTCTTCAAGAGCAAGCACCCCAACGTCGAGATCAAGCACAACGCGACCAAGGAGATCACCAAGGTCCTCCAGCCGCGCTTCGCCGGCGGCAACCCGCCGGACGTCATCGACAACTCCGGCGCCAACGCCATGGACTTCGGCGCGCTCGCCCAGGACGGCCAGCTCCAGGACCTCACCCCGCTGCTCGACGCGCCCAGCTGGGACGACCCGAACACCAAGGTCAGGGAGACCATCGACCAGGCCGTCATCGACCTCGGCACGTACGACGGCACCTTCAGCGTGCTCGGGTACGTGAACTACATCTTCGGCATCTGGTATTCGCAGAAGGCCTTCCGCGACAACGGCTGGGAGGCCCCGAAGACCTGGGACGAGTTCCTCAAGCTCTGCGAGACCATCAAGAAGTCCGGCAAGATGGCGCCTTTCACCTACGCCGGGAAGTTCCCGCAGTACCTCTACGAGCCGCTGCTCACCATGGCCGCCAAGATCGGCGGCGCCGAGGTCCTCGTCAACATCGACAACCTCGAGGACGGCGCCTGGAAGACCGACGCCATGAAGACCTCGGCCACGGCCTGGGCCGAGATCGGCGCCAAGTACCTCATGGAGGGCACCGCCGGCCTCGACCACGTGCAGACCCAGACGGCCCAGAACAAGTACAAGGTCGCCATGCTGCCCTCCGGCTCCTGGCTGGAGAACGAGCAGAAGACGACCACCCCGGCCGACTTCGAGTACGGCATGTTCCCGATCCCCGACTTCGGCGGCTCCGACAAGCTGCCGTACGGCATGCTGCACAGCCAGCCGAGCGAGAACTTCATCGTCCCCTCCAAGTCCGCCAACCCGCAGGGCGGCATGGAGTACCTGCGTGCCATGCTGTCGAAGAAGGCGGCCGGCGACTTCAGCGAGATGGTCAAGACGGTCTCGGTGGTCAAGGGCGCGGGTGAGGGCCGGAAGCTGTCGCCCGGCGCCGAGAGCGCGACCAAGGCGTTCGCCGCCGCGGGCACGAACGTCGTCTACTACCGCTGGCAGACCTGGTACGCCCAGCTGAAGGACGAGGCCATCGCCGCCACCGGCGAGCTGATGACCGGTGGCATCAAGCCGGACGCCTACCTCGAGCGGCTGCAGAAGAAGGCAGACGAGCTCAAGAAGGACTCCTCGATCAAGAAGTACAAGCGCTGATGATCTTCAACAGGTATCGCCGCGGGCTGTTCATCACCTCGTTTCTGGCAGCCCCGGTGATTCTCTACCTGGTCTACGTGATCTCGCCGTACATCCAGGCGTTCTACATCGCGATGACCGACTGGCGCGGCGTGACGGCGACGCCCACGTTCATCGGTCTCGACAACTTCAAGCGGCTCCTCAGCGACGGGACGTTCTGGAAGGCCGTCACGCACAACGGCGCGCTGCTCGTGCTGCTGCCGCTGATCACGATCGTCATCGCCCTGTTCTTCGCCTTTCTCCTGAACGTGGGCGGCGCGCAGGGCACGACGGGGATCCGCGGGTCGAAGTTCTACCGCGTGGTCTTCTTCTTCCCGCAGGTCCTGGCCGTGGCCGTGGTGGCGGTGCTGTTCCAGCAGGTGTTCCGGCCGGACGGCAGCGGGATGCTGAACGGGCCGCTGATGGCGCTCGGGGTCAAGCCGATCGGGTTCCTGTCCGATCCCGGGGTGGCGTTCTGGTCGGTGCTGGGCGTCATGGTCTGGCAGGCGGTCGGCTTCTACGTCGTGCTCTTCTCCGCCGGCCTGGCCTCCATCCCGAGGGACATGTTCGAGGCCGCGCAGATCGACGGAGCCGGGCGGGTGAGCCTGTTCTTCCGCATCACGCTGCCGCTGCTCTGGGACACCGTCCAGGTCGCCTGGGTCTATCTGGGGATCCTGGCGCTGGACGTCTTCGCGATCGTCTGGGTGATGACCGACCAGCACGGCGGCCCCGACTGGTCGACCACGGTCATGGCCGCCGAGATCTACCGCAACGCGTTCCAGTACTTCCGCTTCGGGTACGCCTCGGCGCTGGGCGTGGTGATGTTCTTCTTCACCGTCGGCTTCGCGATCCTGTCGCTGCGCTTCTCGCGGCGCGAACGAATCGAGTACTGATGACAACGACCCTCTCGTGGACGGCGGCGAACTCCCGCAAGATCGCCCGCCAGGAGCGCAGGCGGCGGCTCGGCCCGCTCGGGGTGCTGACGCACGTCGCGCTGCTGATCTGGACGCTGCTGGTGACCGTGCCGATCCTGTGGACGTTCCTGGCCTCGGTCAAGAGCGAGGACGAGATCTTCGGCGACGCCTGGTCCCTGCCCGCCTCGCTGCACTGGGACAACTTCGCCAGGGCCTGGGAGCAGGCGCACATCGGCCAGTACATGCTCAACAGCGTCATCGTCGTGTCGTTCAGTACGTTCGGGACGATGCTCATCGGGTCGATGGCCGCGTACGTGCTGGCGCGCTACCCCTTCCGCGGCAACCGGGCGATCTACCTGCTCTTCGTCTCGGGCCTGGCCTTCCCCGTCTACCTGGCCCTGACCCCGCTCTTCTTCGTCGTCCAGAACATGGGCAACGTGCCGGTGATCGGCCCGTTCATCGGCCTGAACACGCATGCGGGCCTGGTCCTGGTCTACATCGCGTACTCGATGCCGTTCACGGTCTTCTTCCTGTCGGCGTTCTTCCGCACGCTCCCCACCGCCGTCGGGGAGGCCGCGATGGTGGACGGCGCGTCGCACACCAGGGTCTTCTTCCAGATCATGCTCCCGATGGCGCGGCCGGGCATCATCAGCATCACGATCTTCAACGTCCTGGGCCAGTGGAACCAGTACCAGCTGCCTCTGGTGCTCCTGCAGGAGCGGGAGAAATGGGTGCTCACCCAGGGCATCGCCGACATCTCCACCGCCGCCGGATACGACCAGGACTGGTCCGCCCTCTTCGCCGCCCTGACCCTGGCCATCCTCCCGATGCTGGTGGTCTACACGGTCTTCCAGCGCCAGATCCAGAGCGGCCTGACCTCGGGAGCGCTCAAATAGCTCGCGCGCCCGGCCCGGGAGGCTTACCCTGCGGAGTGTGAACGGCGACATCCGCACGTTGCTGTCGCGCCATCTCCCCGACTACCGGGTGCGCTCCGTCCGCCCGCTCGGCCAGGGCCTCGACAACATGGTGTACGAGGTCAACGACGAGCTGCTGGTACGGCGCAACAAGGCGACGACCCCGGACGAGAACCGGCAGGAGGTCGCCCGCCTGGCGGCCCTCAGGGAGCTCTCCCCACTGCCGGTCCCCGAGGTGGTCTTCGCCGACGACGAGTCCGGCGTGATCGCGTACCACAAGCTCCCGGGCGAGCCCCTCAACCGGCACCCGGCACAGGACCGGCAACACCCGGCCCCCGATCTGCGGCGCCTCGCAGAACCCCTGGGCGAGTTCCTCACCGCCCTCCACGCCGCCCCACCCGCCGGGCTGCGGGACGTGGCCCCACTGGACGTCTACCCGGCGCCGACGCTCCTCCAGGACGCCGAGCTCGACTACCGGGACGTGGAGAGCCACGTCCCGGAGAAGCAGCGCCCCCTGGTGGAGCGCTTCTTCGAGGAGTCACCGCCGGACGAGCCCCTGTCGTTACGCTTCTGCCACAACGACCTGGGCGCCGAGCACGTGCTGGTGGACGCGGAGGCCGCCACGATCACCGGCATCATCGACTGGACCGACGCAGCCATCACCGACCCGGCCCACGACTTCGCCCTGATCCACCGCGACCTGGGCCCGGAGTTCCTCGAGGCGACGCTGTCGCACTACGGCTTCCACCTGGACGACGCCGACCGGGCCAGGGTGCTGTTCTACGCCAGGTGCGCGCTCATCGAGGACCTGGCGTACGGCCTGAGCACGGGCCCCCACCACTACGCCGACGCCGCCCTGGCCCACCTGGCCTGGACCTTCGCGTAGGTGGGCTTGGGCAACCCACCCATTGCCCTATTACCAAGTGGGCCTGCTGGAGCCCGCCCCGAGCGGTCCTCGCTGCGCTCGGGCTGCTCTGTCTTCCTTGCGCGCCTGACGGCGCGCAAGGCCTTCGCTGCGCTCAGACGCTCTTACCCGGGCGCAGGCTACGTCTGCGCGTCGCCTGGCTTGAATTCCTACTCTTTTGATAATCGCGGAACCATGTCGGAGACTTCGTACGGCATCGGCGAGGGACCCTCGACCCGGGTGAGCCTCTCCTTGGCTGAAGGGACAGCTGAGGCAATCCGCCGCCGCGTGGGCAAGCGGGAGTTCTCCGCGTTTATTGCCGCGGCCGTGGAACGCGAGCTGCGTGGCCAGATACTGGACGAGTATCTGGCCGACTACGCGCGCCGCAACGGCCCCGTGCCTGCGGAGGAGCAGGAGCGTGCCCGCCAAGTGTTTGACGAGGTGTTCTCCGAGGAGGAGGAGTGGCGGGTCGCAGGTTGACGCACGAGGGGACTCTCGTCCTCGACTGCGAAGGACTGTCGAAGTTGGTCGCAGATCAGTCGTCTGTTGTCGCCTTGGTCGCGGAAGCGCGAAGGCGCGGGATGGAAGTGGTGATCAGCGCTCTCGCCATTATCGAGGCCGCCTACCACCGAACGGACCGATCGCGGCTCGCATGGCTGCTGTCCGGCACACGGATCGTCCACGTTGGGGAAGAGGAGGCGAAATCAGCTTCGGCGATGCTGGTCGGGGCCGGGTTGCACGGCCACAAGTACGCCACCGACGCCGTTGTGGCGGAGATGGCTGTACGACAACGGCGGCCCGTTGTCATGCTCACGTCCGACATCGACGACATGACAAAGCTCTGCGGTAATCGAGTGCGCCTGATAGCGGTATAGATCACGACAATCTCGCGCCCCGCCAAGTCCGCCGTTTTCACGGGGCTTCCACCGCGGCCGGCGCTGCGCTGATCCAGTGGTCGGCCGGTAGCACGCCCGATCGGCAGTTTGAATTCGTCGACACCGGCGACGGCCAGGTCCGCGTCAAGGCCCGTCACAGCGGCCTTTCCTCCAGGTCGCCGGCAACAGCAGCGGCGCCGACATCACCCAGCAACCCGCCGCCACCAGCCAGCGATGGCGCATCGTGGACCACGGCGGTGGCGCGATCAGCCTCGTCAACCGGCAATCCGGCTGCGCCATATCGCAGGCCTGCCTCACCTTCCTGACTCGTCCGGTGTGACATACGTTCTTGGAGGCAGATCACCGTCGCCGGCCGTGCTGGGTGGCGCGGTAGCGATGGTCCGGCTCAAGCCGGAAGTCGTCAAGCCCCACGAGATAGGGCAATACAATGACAAATCACCCCCGCTTCCTCCGCCGAATCCTGCTCAGCGTTCTGAGCACACTTGCCCTGGTACCGGTAGTCGCGCTCGCGGGCGCCCCACCGGCCAGCGCGGACACCAGCCAGTTCAGAGGCGTGAACTGGGCCGTACCCGGCGACAACTTCGTCAAAGGCCTGCTCGTCCTCCACGGACTCGCCACATCGGACAGCTACGCGACCGTCCGAGCCAAGGCGGACGCCGTCTACAACGGCTTCGAGAGCCAGCTCGGCGTCAACACCGTACGGTTACCCGTCAACACCCACACCGTCAGTTCGTCGTGGTGGAACGCCTACCGCGCCACGATCGATGCCGCCACCGCCAGAGGGTTCAAGGTGATCCTCGCCTACTGGGAGGACGCCGCAGCCTCAGGCGGCCGGATAACCGACACGGCTGCCTTCAACGCCATGTGGAACACCGTGGTCGCCCAGTACGGCTCCAACGACCTGGTCTACTTCGAGCCGATGAATGAACCTCACGGCTACAGCACCTCCGAGTGGACGAACTTCGCCGCCTCGTGGATCAACGCCCGCTCGTCGATTCCGAAAGGCCGGATTCTGGTGGGCGGCACCGGTTTCAGCCAGGACATCAGGCCGGTCTGCGCCGACGGCCGCCTCGCGGGAACGCTGCTCTCCTATCACCACTATGCCTTCTTCTACGGCCAGAAGGACTACGCCGGCTGGGTCCAGAGCTTCCGCGAACGGCTGGGCACCTGCGCCTCGCGAGCGGTCACGACCGAGTTCGGTGCTGAGATGGACAACGGCCTGAACTACAACGACGCGGGCAGCACCAACAACTTCGTTCGCTACTTCCGCGCGGACACCGACTCCATGCGGGACCTGCACATGGGTTCTGTCTACTGGCCGGCGCTCGGGGGAAAGGACAGCGGGAACGGCTACGACCATTACTCCATGTTCGCGCTCCAAGGCAGCGGCACCAGCCTGAGCTTGAGCATTCGCAACGCCACCGGCGCCGAGCGCCTCAGGCACGGCTGGGGCGACGGTGACAGTACTCCCGCAATGGTTACGCTCACGGCAGCGCACTCGGGCAAGTGCGTCGACGTGGTCAGCGCGTCTGTGGCGGACGGGGCCGAGATCGCCCAGTACGGCTGCAACGGTGGCGCCAATCAGCGCTGGCAGTTCCGGGACCTCGGCACCGGCTACTACCAGATCGTCGCCGGGCACTCCGGCAAATGCCTCGATGTGGACGGGTCCTCGACCGCCAACAACGCCAGGATCGTCCAGTGGACGTGCGGCGGCGGACAGAACCAGCAATGGCAGGCACAGGACGCGGGGAGCGGGCGGGTACGGCTCATCGCACGCCACTCCGGCAAATGCCTGGACGTCCCCGGCAACTCCACCGCAGACGGCACCCGCCTGATCCAGTACACCTGCGGCAGCGGACAGAACCAGCAGTTCACGCGGAATGCGGCATAGACCTCCGTCCACCTCGCATCATCAGCGTGACCGCTGCCACAGCAGCAACCCACGGACGTGGGGGGGGGGGGGGGCGGGGGGGGGGGGGGGGCGCCCCCCCCCCCCCCCCCCCGGCCGCCGCCCCCCCCCCCAGGCCGCGGGCG
>NZ_JBFAHJ010000018.1:0-100907 GCF_040654115.1 Nonomuraea sp. NPDC050786 | reverse complement strand
TCCCCCACACCCCACCTAACCCCCTTGTCGCCCCCCTCGGCCCCCCGGCGCCCCCCCCCCCCCACGCCCGTCCCGCACACCGAAGGCCGTCGGCGCCCTTCCCTTGGCCGGGTCCGGATCGGCCGGACACCAACTGCGGTGGGAAGTGATGCGCGGCTACGACGACGTCGCGGCTACGACGAGGTCGTGACTTCGAGGTAGTCGATGTTGGGCAGGCCGCCGGCCGTCGTGGGGTTGAGCCTGATGGTGTTGCCGCCCGCGTTCAGTGTGACGGTCAAGGTCTTGGCCACCCACGTGCTCCACGCGCCGGTGCCCTCGAACGACGGGGTCTGCACCGTCGAGCCGTTGACGATCAGCGAAGCCGGCCGCGCGGTCGTGCCACCGTTGGCGAACTGGACCCGCAGCGTCGCGGTGCCCGCCGCGCTCGCGTTGACCGAGAACTGAGCGTAGGCACCCACCGTGTTGTCGCCGTTGCAGAATCCGGTGCCTGAGTAGCCCGACCAGTTGGAGTCGATGGTGCCGGTGCACACCGCCGGCGAGACCTCCGCCTCGTAGCGGGTGGCCGACCCAGGACCACCGAGGGCGCCCATGATGGCGCTGATGATGCCCGGTTGGGTCACCGTGTTGGTGCTTCGGTTGAACAGCCCGAGACCGTATTGTCCGTTGACGCCGTTGTCCCAGTAAACAGTGGCTGCTCCGTACTTCTTGGCGGTGGCCACCATGGTGCGCGCGAAGTCCGCACGGTACCTGTTGTTCGACGAATCGAAGGATGACTTGTCGATCGAACCGTATTCGCCGACGACCACCGGGTATCCCCGCACGGCGAACTTGTCATACGTCTTCTTCAACTGCGCGTCCATGTAATCCTCCTGTCCCCAGGTGGATTTTCTTGACGGGTTGGTCGCGGCCCGTCCCCACTGCGTGATCGTGCCGTTCTCCTCCCCGGCGAAGTCCCACGGATCGTAATAGTGAACGGAGATCATGATCCTCTGCTCACTGCTGGGGATGGTGGGCGACCGGTAGGAGTCCGTCGGGATCACGAAGCCGTAGTTCCCGGTGGTGTAATCGATGTTGGTGTTCCATCCGGGCACCAGCAGCCATCGTGAGCTGTTGTTTCCGCCGGACCTTCGTGCGGTGTCCACGAAGATCTGGTTGTAGCTGTTGATGTTTGAATAGCACGGCTGGGTGGGGTTGCCGTACTGCCCGTCGAACTCTTCGTTCATGGATTCGAAGATCAGGTGCTGGTCGTAATTCTGGAACCTGGACGCGATCTGCTGCCAGGTCTTCTGATACTTGGCCTTGATCGTTGTTTGATCGGCGGCATCGCAGATCAGCCAGGAGTAGGGGATGGTCTTGTAGCCGTCCCCATGAATGTTGAGCACCACGTACATGCCCCGGTTGTACGCGTAATTGACGACTTCCTGAATTCTGTTCAGCCAGGAAGAGCTGATCGTGTAGTCCGGGCCGGACCCTATGTACCTCAAATACGAGACCGGGATCCGGATCGTGTTGAATCCTGCCGCCTTCACCTTGTCGATGAGCGCCTGTGTCACGGTCGGATTGCCCCACGCCGTTTCGCCGGGATATCCGTCGGCGTTGGCCTCCAGCTGGTTCCCCAGATTCCAGCCCGCGCCCATGTCGGTAATGATCTGCGCAGCGTTCAGCTGTGTCGTGGCACCGGCCGATGCATGCGCCGTCAAGCCGGACATCGCTAGGGCGACCGATAACATGCCGGACAGGAGAATGGCTCTGATCCTCCTCGCTGTTGGAACCATGCGTATTTCCTCTCTTCTCGGCCTGGCGTGTCCAAGAGCAGGCTTCGTCCAGCCGAACCTCTCGATCGGTGGCGGACTCTTCTCATCGAGCTTGTGAATTGCACGGTGCGCGGCACGGAAGGGCGGTCAGCCGGCGCGGCGGCGCGAGATCGGGCCGACGATCGCGGCGAAAGCCGACACCGAATACGTGCTGTTCCGCGCAAGGATTGGGTGTCGTCGAATTGGAGTCGAAGCGCTTCGACAGGTATTTCGACGGTTTCGGCGGGGGAAATGCTGCGGTACGCACACTCTAGAAGTCAGGAAATATAAATGCAACAGGTCAGACACGCGCGAGGAGGAAGAGCCGTACCGGCCGGGATGCACGGGCCATCGACGCTCGCCGGTACGCTCGCGACAATGGATGCCATCTTCCCGCCCAAGCTGACCAGAGGTGACGTCGTACGCGTGGTGGCGCCGGCCAGGTCCCGCGCGATGGTGATGGAGCACGACCACACCGCGATCATCGAGTCCCGGTTCGCCGAGCTCGGTCTCACACTCTCCTATGGCCGCCACGTCGACGAGCGGGACGCCTTCGACTCCTCGAGCATCGCCTCCCGGGTCGCCGATCTGCACGAGGCTTTCGCGGACCCCTCGGTAGCCGCGATCATGACGGTCATCGGCGGCTACAACTGCAACGAACTCCTGCCGTACCTGGACTGGGAGCTCATCCGGGCCAACCCGAAGATCCTCTGCGGGTACTCCGACATCACGGCCCTGCAGAACGCCATCCTCGCCCGTACCGGGCTGGTCACCTACTCGGGGCCGCACTGGTCGACGTTCGGGATGCGCGATGACTTCGAGCCGACCCTGCGATGGTTCACAGAGATCATGTTCGGCTCCGACCCGATCACCTTGAGCCCGGCGGCCCATTGGAGCGACGATCTCTGGTTCCTCGACCAGGACAAGCGTGACCTGTTCCCCAACGAGGGATGGTGGCCGCTCCAGCCTGGCACGGCCGAGGGGAGGATCGTCGGCGGGAACCTCTGCACCCTGACCCTCCTGCAGGGCACCCCTTACATGCCGTCCCTCGACGGCGCGATACTGATCGTCGAGGACGACCTCGAATCCCCTCCGGTGACCTTCGCCCGGAATCTGACCTCACTGCTTCAGCTTCCCGACGCCGCCGGCGTGCGGGGCCTGGCGATCGGGCGTTTCCAGCGGGCGAGCCGTATGACGCGCTCGCTGCTCGAACACATCGTCGCCATCCAGCCGGCACTGGCGGGACTGCCGGTGCTGGCCAACATCGACGTCGGCCACACCGACCCGCTGGCCACCTTTCCGATCGGGGGCCAGGCAGAGCTCACCGTCACGGGTGGCGGGGCGAGCCTGACGCTGCGGCGACACTGACCAAATCACCCTGAGGATCCAGTCCTTCTGCGGGTGCGGTAAGCGCGCTGCTGGCATGCCCGTGAGCAGTATTCGCGGGGCCGTCCGGTGACGGTCATGGGAACGGCGTCGCCGCAGACAGCGCATCCTGGGGCCGGGGCCGGATCATCCGAAGTTTCGTCACGAACGGGCGCCCCGTCCGGAAACGCGGCCTGGCCACTCGCTCATCCGGTGACCGCCGTCCTGCTCTGGTCGGCCGCGCTGCTGGTGGTGTTCGTCCCGCTGTCGCTCCGTGCCTTCATGCGCAGGGGGCGGTGAAGGCCCCCGGCGCCTGGCGGGCGGGAAAACGGTTCGCGAGGGGCCGGGGCGGCGTGGTTGGCTGCCGGACATGACGTCGGCATGGGTAGGGGAGCGCGTACGGCTGCGGGCCATCGAGCCGGAGGACTGGGAGGCGTTCCACTCCTTCGACGAATACTCCGAAGCCGTCAGGAACGGCCACCAGCTCCACCCGCCGCAGTCGGCGGCGCGGGCCAGGAAGTGGGCCGCCGAGCTGGCCGAGCAGACGCAGGGACTGGACGACATGCGCCTGGTCATCGCCACCCGGGACGGGAACGTCCCGGTCGGCATGATCAACACGCACAGCCTCGACCGCGTGCACGGCACCTTCGCGTACGGGATCGGCATCGGGACGCCGCACCACCGCAAGGGCTACGCGGGCGACGCCATCGTCCTGCTCCTGAGGTACATGTTCTTCGAGCGCCGCTTCCAGAAGGCCGAGGCCTGGGTCTACGGCTCCAACGAGCCGTCGCTGGCGCTGCACCGGCGGGTGGGGTTCGTGGAGGAGGGCCGCCGGCGCAGGAGCCACTACGCCAACGGCCGTTACGACGACGAGGTCCTGTTCGGCATGACGATCGAGGAGTTCACCGAACGCCACGCCTCCTAGAGGGCCGGGAGCTCCGCGCGCAGCCGGCGCGTGGCGGTGACCACGTTCGCCAGCGCCGCCTCCACCTCCTCATACGTCCGCGTCTTCAGCCCGCAGTCCGGATTGACCCAGACCCGCTCCGCCGGCAGCACCTTCAGCACGCGCCGCAGCAGCTCCGAGACCTCCTCCGCGCCGGGCACCCGGGGCGAGTGGATGTCGTACACGCCGGGCCCGAGCCCGCGCCCGAACGAGCCCACCGAGCCCAGGATCCGCGCACCCGAGCGGGCCGACTCGATGGTGGTGACGTCCGCGTCCAGCCCGTCGATGGCGGCCAGGATCTGGTCGGCGTCCGAATAGCAGAGGTGGGTGTGGATCTGCGTGCGATCGCTCGCCCCCGACGTGGCCCGCCGGTACGCGGCCACCGCCCACTCCAGGTAGTCGGCCTGCGCGGCGCGCCGCAGCGGGAGCAGCTCGCGCAGGGCGGGCTCGTCCACCTGGATGATCGACACCCCGGCCGCCTCCAGGTCGCGGACCTCCTCCCTGACGGCGTCCGCCACCTGGAACACGACGTCGCGCAGCGGCAGGTCGTCGCGGACGAAGGACCAGGCCACGATGGTGACAGGCCCGGTGAGCATGCCCTTGACCGGCTTGTCCGTGAGCGACTGCGCGTACGTGGCCCATCGCACCGTGATCGGCGAGGGGCGGCTCACGTCCCCGTGCAGGATCGGCGGCCGGGTGCAGCGGGAGCCGTACGACTGGACCCAGCCGTTCCTGGTGACGGCGAACCCGTCGAGGTGCTCGGCGAAGTACTGCACCATGTCGTTGCGCTCCGGCTCCCCGTGTACGAGGACGTCCAGCCCGAGGCGCTCCTGGACCCGGATGACGCGCTCGATCTCGGCCTCGACCTGCCGTTCGTAGTCGTCCTGCGACAGCGTGCCCGAGGCGAGCGCGGCCCGGGCGGCGCGCAGCGAGCCGGTCTGCGGGAACGAGCCGATCGTGGTGATCGGGAGCGGGGGCAGCCTCAGGTGCCCGGCCTGCGCGGCCGCCCGCACCGCGTACGGGCCGCGCTCCTCCAGCACCACGGGACCGGGCAGCGCCACGGAGGGCTCGGCGGGCGGAGCGTCCAGCAGCGGGGAACGCGCGAGCGCCACCACCTCCGCCACCTTCTGCTCCGCGAACGCCAGCCGCTCCTTCAGCGCGGGGTCGAGCTCCGGCTCGGCCGCCACGTCGTAGGGCACGTGCAGCAGCGAGCACGACGTGCTCACCACCACCTCCGAGGCCCGCACGGCGCCCAGGGCGGCCAGCGCCCGCTCGGGCGAGGTCCGCCACACGTCGCGCCCGGACACCACGCCCGCGACCACGGTCTTGCCGGACAGGTCGAGCGCGGGCACGCCACCCCGTACCAGGTCGATGCCGATGGCCTCCACCGGCGTCTCATGAAGCACGGGCAGGGCCGCGCCGAGGTCGCCGAAGTAGGAGGCGACGAAGAGGCCGGGGCGCTCGCTCACCGACCCGAGCCTGGAGTAGGCGGCGCGCACGGCGGCCAGCTCCTCCGGAGTCCGGTCGCCCACCAGCGCGGGCTCGTCGAGCTGCACCCACGAGACGCCCTCGGCGGCCAGCGCGGACAGCAGCTCCTCGTAGCAGCCGAGCACGTCGTCCAGGCGCTCCAGTGCCGCCCCCAGCAGCAGGAACGTGACCGGCCCCACCACCACCGGCCGTGTCTCGAACCCCAGCGCCCGCGCCTCCCGCACCTCCGACAGCGGCTTGCCCGCGTCCAGCTCGAACACGGTGTCGGGCCCGATCTCGGGGACGATGTAGTGGTAGTTCGTGTCGAACCACTTCGTCATCCGCAGCGGCGCCAGCCCCTCGGTGCCCCTGGCCATCGCGAAGTAGGGGTCGGCGGCCTCGCGATAGCGCGCGGGCACCGCGCCCAGCAGCACGGCCGTGTCCAGCACCTGGTCGTACAGGGAGAACGTGTTGGACGGCAGCCCCTCGAGCCCCAGCTCGGCGAGCCTGCGCCAGGTCCGCTCCCTGATCTCGGCGCCCACCCGCTCGAGCTCGGCCCGGCTCGAACGCCCGTCCCAGTACGACTCCAGCGCCCGCTTCAACTCCCTCCGCGGCCCGATCCGCGGATATCCGAGCACGGTGGACTTGGGAAATGGGGACATGTCTCTCGGCTCCCTTGACCTCGTTCGAGTGATCGCAGGCATCCTGCCGAGCGCCCGGGAGCTCGTGCATCATGTATTGGTGCTGCTTATGCTCAAGGAGATGCACTGCTTCGCCAGGGTCGCGGAGCGGCTCAGCTTCTCCGGGGCCGCCGCCGACCTGGGGATGTCCCAGCCCGCGATGAGCCAGGCCATCACCCGGCTCGAGCGCGCCGCCGGGGTCAGGCTCTTCGAGCGGAGCGCCCGTGACGTGCGGCTCACGGCGGAGGGCAAGGCGCTGCTGCCGTACGCGGAGCAGGTGATCGAGTCGGTCCGGGCGTTCGAAGCCGAGTCCGCGCGACTGGCCAGGCCGACCATTCATCTCGCTTATCCACCGATCGTGGGCGCGCTGGCGGCGCGGATCGCCAGGCGGCTCGCGGGCCGCACCCCCGCGATCGGCGTGGAGCTGCGCGCGGCGGGCCGGGGGGCGGCGGCGCAGGCGCTGGCGGGCGGCGAGGTCTCGGCCGCGATCCTGGCCACTCCGGCGCCCGCGCAGTTCGTGACGGCGGCCAGGTTTCACGTGACGGTCGACCACCTGGCCGTTCCCGTGGGCCACCGGCTGGCGGCCAGGCCCAAGGTGACCCCGGAGGAGCTGGGCGGCCAGGTGCTGCTCACGCCGGGCACGCGCCCCTGGCCGGGGCTGGCGGGGCGGTCGCGCATGGTGGCCGAGGACGACTTCGCCGCCGCGCTCGACCTGGTGGCCGCGGGGGCGGGGCTGCTGCCGATCCCGCAGCTCCTGGTCAGGACCGTCAGGAGGGAGGACGTGCGCTTCGTGCCGCTCGACGCCGGCGACCTGCGCATCACGTACGGGCTGGCCTGGTCGAAGGAGCGCGTCACGCCGGAGCTGATGGCACTCGTGCAGGCCGTGCAGGACGCCCTCTGGACTAGGTGACGGAAAGGTTCTTGAGCGCCTCGCGGCGGCTCAGGCCCGTGATGCCCTTGGCCTTGACGTAGCGGAGCACCTCGGCGGGGTTGGTCTTGGCGTACTCGCGTAACGCCCACCCGATCGCCTTGCGCGCGAAGAAGTCGTTGTCGGACAGGCTCGGCTCGATGCACGCGTACAGCAGGGCCGTGTCCGTGCGCTGCTTGAACCGGTTCTGGCAGAGGATGGCGGTGCGCCGCTTCCACAGGTCGCCGTCGTGCGCCCACTCCAGCATGAGCGGCCGCATCGAGTCGGGGTAGGCGGCCAGCAGGCCGCCGATCCGGTGCGTGGCCAGCTCGTCGACCAGGTCCCACCAAGCCCCGGTGACGATCATCTCCTCGTACATCGGCACGGTGTAGAGGGTCTGGAAGCCCCGGTAGAGGTGGTAGCCGGAGAGCTCGACGGCGGCGTACCGCTCCTCGCGGTATTCGGCCTCCCGCCACAGCTCCAGCACGGCCCGCCGCCACTCCGGCGCGCTCTCCAGCCGGTGCTCGGCGAAGACCCGCCTGAGCGCGGCCCGTCTCGGCACCGCCTGCACGCCGAGGAACGGCATCGAGGACTTCATGTAGGCGCGCATGGTCTCGGCCTTGCCGGGCTCCGCGATCGCCTGCAGTGCCAGCCGCACCGCCTTGCCGAGGCTCATCCCTTTTGTGTGGTGCGCTCGCCGGTGGCGAGGCCGTCGAAGAGCACGGTGATGTAGTGCTCGGCCAGCGCGTTGGTGTTGAGCCTGCCGCCTGGGCGGAACCAGCGAACCGCCACCCAGATCGTGTCGCGGATCATGCGGTAGGTCAGCTTCGGGTCGACGTCGGACCTGAACAGCCCGGCTGCCTGGCCCGCCTTGATCTGCGCGACCCAGATCTGCTCGACCTCGTCCTCGGCCTTGACCAGGTAGTTGAAGCGCTCGAACTGCCGCAGGTAGTTCCAGTCGTTCTGCATGACCGTGATCGCGGCCCGGTGGGGCTCCAGCGTGCTGAACCCGATGCGGACCATCTCCGACAGCACCGTGCGGGCGTCGGCGTTGGAGTCGACCGCCGCGCGGTAGCGGGCGATGAGGTCGTCGAGGAAGGTGGAGAGCACCTCGTCGACGATCGTCTCCTTGGAGTCGAAGTGGTGGTAGAGACTCCCGGAGAGGATGCCGGCCTCGGTGGCGATCTCGCGTACTGTCGTGGCCTGGAAGCCCTTGCGCGCGAAGATCTCCGCGGCGAGCTTGACGAGGTGGTCGCGGCGCTCGGAGGCCGATCCCGAGGAGGTCGCGCGCTGGCGCTTCGCCGGGGTGGCCGTGGTGCCGCTGTTCTTACGCGTGGTCACGACACCATTATGAGCCCTCAGGCAATCGCTTGTTCACCTAACCGCCCCAGCTCATGCGGCATTCCGTACCGTACCAAGCGCTTGCTACGATGCGATGGTGAACGAGGCGTACATCGTCGGCGCGGTCCGCACCCCCGTCGGGCGCAGGAACGGCGGCCTGGCCGCGGCGCACCCCGCCGACCTCGGAGCGCACGTGCTCAAGGAGCTGATGGACCGGACCGGCGCCGATCCGTCGGCCGTCCAGGACGTCATCTTCGGCTGCGTGGACACGATCGGCCCGCAGGCCGGCGACGTCGCCCGTACCTGCTGGCTCGCGGCCGGGCTCCCCGAGGAGGTCCCCGGCGTCACGGTGGACCGCCAGTGCGGATCGTCCCAGCAGGCGCTCCACTTCGCCGCCCAGGCCGTGCTGTCCGGCACGAGCGACCTGGTGGTGGCGGGCGGCGTGCAGAACATGAGCATGATCCCCATCTCGGCCGCGATGCTCGCGGGCCGCGAGTTCGGGCACGAGACCCCCTTCGGGGGCTCCAAGGGCTGGATCGAGCGGTACGGCACGCAGGAGGTCTCCCAGTTCGCCGGGGCCGAGCAGATGGCCGCCACCTGGGACGTCTCCCGCGAGGAGATGGAGCGGTACGCGTACGAGTCGCACCGCCGGGCCGCCCATGCCGTCGACACCGGGCGTTTCGCGCGCGAGATCGCCCCCTACGAAGGCGTCGCCACCGACGAGTGCCCGCGCAGGGACACCACGATCGAGAAGATGGCCGGCCTCAAGCCGCTGGTCGAGGGCGGCCGGCTCACCGCGGCCCTGGCGTCCCAGATCTCCGACGGCGCGGCGGCCCTGCTGGTCGCCTCGCCCAGAGCCGTACGGGAGCACGGCCTGACCCCGCGCGCCCGGGTGCACCACCTGTCGGCCCGCGGCGCCGACCCGATCATGATGCTCTCCGCCCCCATCCCGGCCACCGTGCACGCGCTCGGCATGACCGGCCTGAACATCGACGACTTCGACGCGATCGAGATCAACGAGGCGTTCGCGCCGGTCGTCCTGGCCTGGATCAAGGAGACCGGCGCGGACCCCGCCAAGGTCAACCCGAACGGCGGGGCCATCGCGCTCGGCCACCCGCTCGGCGCGACCGGCGCCGTGCTGGCGGTGAAGCTGCTGCACGAGCTGGAGCGCGCGGGCGGCCGGTACGGCCTGCAGACCATGTGCGAGGGGGGAGGGCAGGCGAACGTCACCGTCATCGAGCGGCTGGCCTGAGGCTGACGTCAGAAAATGCCTCTAGCAAATAGGAAACTTTCCTATTAGATTTCGGGTCATGCCCTTGAGCGGTGACCTGCTTCGCCTTGCCGACGCCGTCCTCTTCCCCGGTTTCGCGGGACACACGCCTCCCGACTGGCTCCGCCGCCGCCTCGGCGACGGGCTGGCCGGCGTCGCGCTGTTCTCCCGCAACATCGCCGGCCCGGCCCAGGTGGCCCGGCTGACCGCCGCGCTGCGTGCCGAGAACCCCTCGGTGCTCGTCGGCACCGACGAGGAGTCGGGGGAGGTCACCCGGCTGGAGGTGACCACCGGGAGCAGCCGCCCCGGCGGGTACGCGCTCGGCGTCGTGGACGACGTGGACCTCACCGAGGCCCTGGCCAGGGACCTCGGCGGCGAGCTGGCCGCGGCGGGCATCACGCTCGACTTCGCCCCTTCCGCCGACGTCAACTCCAACCCGGACAACCCCGTCATCGGCCTGCGGGCCTTCGGCGCGGACCCGGTCCTGGTCTCCCGGCACACCAGGGCGTTCGTACGCGGCCTGCAGTCGGCCGGCGTGGCCGCGTGCGCCAAGCACTTCCCCGGCCACGGGGACACCTCGGTCGACTCGCACCACGGCGTGCCCGTGGTGTCCGACGACGGGATCGAGGAGGCGCTGCTCCCTTTCCGTGAGGCGATCAAGGAGGGGGTCAAGGCCGTCATGACCGGCCACCTCCTGGTGCCCTCGTACGACGCCGAGCTGCCCGCCACGCTCAGCCCCAAGGTGCTCACCGGGCTGCTGCGGGAGGAGCTCGGGTTCCAAGGGATGATCATCACTGACGGCATCGAGATGGCGGCGGTGGCGGGGGCGTACGGGATCGGGGGCGCCTCCGCCCGCGCCATCGCCGCGGGAGCCGACGCCATCTGCGTCGGTGGCGAGCGGGCCGACGAGGCCACCGCCGCCGGGATCCGCGACGCGATCGCCACGGCGGTGACCCAGGGACTGCTGCCCGAGGAGCGGCTGGCCGACGCCGCTCGCAGGGTCCGCGAGCTGGCCTCATGGGCCGCCTCCTCGGGCAGCCGGCCGTCCCGCGACGGCTCCGTCGGCCTGGTCGCCGCGCGTCGGGCGATCAGGATCACCCGCAGGTCAGCCGCTCCGGTGCTGCCGTTGACCTCCCCGGCGTACGTGGTGGAGCTGGCGCCCGAGATGAACCTGGCCATCGACAGGAAGACGCCGTGGGGCGTCGGGGAGCCGCTCGCCCGCCTGCTGCCGGAGAGCGTGGTGCGGCGGCTGGCGGTGGGGGACTCGACGGGTCCGGCACTGGAGCGCCTGCTCGGGGAGTCCGCGGGACGGCCGCTGGTGGTCGTGGTCCGGGACGTGCACCGTCACGCCTGGCAGGAACAGGCGCTGCGGCACCTGCTCAGCGCCCGGCCCGACGCGGTGGTGGTGGAGATGGGGCTGCCCGCGCGGTCGGACCTGGGCGCCGTGCACATCGCCACGTACGGCGCCGCCCAGGTCTGCGGGCAGGCCGCCGCGGAGGTGCTCACGGGACGGGGTAGGGTCTGATCCCTTGACTGCTCCCCCGTCTGAAGAGCGGGGGATTTCTGGCTCACGCTGCCTGACGGTCCTGCGGACTGTCGGGTCTTACGCGATCGGCACCAGCCGGGTTCAGACCAGCCCGGACCAGCATCACATGGGCGGAGTTCTTGTCCCGGGGCCGGGATGTTCCGCACGCGGTGCAGGTGTAGGTACGTTCGGAAAGAGGTAGTGCGTGCTTGGTTCTCGCTCCGCACGGTGCGCATTCGGTGGTGGTGTGCGCCGGGTGCACGAGCCGGACGTCCCGGCCGTGTTTGCGGCCCATCTCGATCAGGGCGCGCTGGGTGGCGCCGATGGCCGCGTCGGCGGCCTTGCGCGCCATGCTCGACTTGGCCAGGAACGTGGGTTTGAAGTCTTCCACCGCGAGCGCGTCATGGTCGCGCACGACGCGTTTGGCCCACTTGCGGCCGGTGTCCTCCCGCTGGCGGGCGACCCTTCTTGTACTGCTTGGCGCGCAGCTTCTTCGCCTGGCGGTAGCCCTGGGAGCCGGGCTGTCCTTTGGCGGGCTTGCGGCGGGCCATCATCTTGTCGTAGCGGCCCAGCCTGGCCTGGGCCTTCTTGCCGTACTCGGGGTGCGGCAGGTCATGGTCGTCGCTGGTGGCGGTCGCGGTCTGGGTCACGCCCCAGTCGATGCCGATCACCCGCCCGGTCTCCGGCAGCGGCTGTACCTGGGCGGGGACGACGAACGAGCAGTACCAGTGGCCGAGGCTGTCGCGGTACACCCGCACCGACGACGGCTCGCCGGGCAGATCGCGGGACCACACCACGGTCGGCACGATCCCGCCCGCCAGATGCAGACGGCCGTCCTTGATGCCGAAGCCGCGCCGAGTGTAGTTCAGGCTCGGGTGGACCAGGTCCTTGTTCTTGAAGCGCGGCATCCCGGCCCGCCGCCGGACCGGCAGGCGTTCGGCGATGTCCTTGAGGGCTTTGGCGCGGGATCTGCCGAAGTCCCGGATGATCTGCTGCTGGGGGACGCTGGAGCCCGCACGCAGCCACGGCGTGATCTGGCGGGCCTCGGTCAGCATCTTGTCGAGCTGGGCCGGGCCGCACGTCCGCTTGTCGCCCGGGTGGACCCGGTTGTGCAGGTGCACCTGCTGGGACTTGGCGACGCACTCGTTCCAGATCCACCGGCACCGGTCCCACTCGGCCAGCAGGGCGGCGCGGGCGGTGGACGACACCCGAAGCCGGTAGGTGTACCGGGCACGCCCGGCATCCCCGGCTACCAACGGTGTCGATGTCGTCACGATCGGCCAATCTATCGGGGAGGTACGACGAATTTGAGCGTTCATCGCGGAGTTGAAGCCCGATCGCCCTGCCAGCGATCCGGCTGTCCCTGTCCTGCTTCGCACGAGCTCCGGATTCCTCCCGGCCCCAAAGGACCAGGCTTCCTCCGGAGGTTTCGGTGAGGGGCTTGTGACGGTGATGGGGACTCTTCGGAGTGGTGGTGAGGTTAGCTGTGAGTGGGAGAGTGGGTACGGCAGGAGGCGACGTTTTGGAGATGAGCGGCTGCGTCGGTCGGGACGAAGTGATGGCGGAGTTCGGCCGGCATCTGCGGTTCGAGAGGGACCTTTCGCCGCATACCGTGCGGGCTTATCTGGCTGACGTCACCTCGCTGCTTGAACACGTGGACGGGCGGATCGAGGGGCTTGACATCGGAGTGCTGCGAGAGTGGCTCGCTGAGCAGCACCGCGAGGGGAAGGCGCGGACCACGCTGGCGCGGCGGACCGCTTGTGTTCGCACCTTTACCGCTTACTGCCATCGCCGCGGCTGGTTGGCCGCGGATCCCGGGTTGCTGCTGGGAAGCGCCAAGGCGGCACGGCCGTTGCCTTCCGTGCTGGATCAGGAGCAGGCGCAGGCCGTCCTCGAGGTCCCGTCGACGGGGGAGCCCAAGGAACTGCGGGACCAGGCCATTCTTGAACTGCTGTACGCCACCGGCGTGCGGGTGAGTGAGCTATGTGCGCTCGATGTCGACGATGTGGATCGGGACCGGCGCGTCGTCAGAGTGATGGGTAAGGGACGTAAGGAACGATCTGTGCCGTTCGGGCTGCCTGCGCTCCGAGCGGTGGACAGGTGGTGCATTCACGGGCGGCCGTTGTGGGTGCGAGCTCGGACAGGAGCCGCGCTCTTCCTCGGCGTACGGGGTGGGCGCATCGACGCGGGGACCGTTCGGCGAGTGGTGCATGCGCGGCTGGCCCAGGTGGACGGTGTGCCGGACATGGGGCCGCATGGATTGCGGCACAGCGCGGCGACTCACCTGCTCGAGGGCGGTGCGGATCTGCGGAGCGTCCAGGAACTGCTCGGGCACGCGTCGCTGAACACCACGCAGATCTACACGCATGTTTCGATCGATCGTCTGAGGGCGGCGTATCGTCAGGCGCATCCCAGGGCCTGATGGCCGGGATGTGGTGATTGAGCCCGTCCATGATCGACGTTCGAGGCCCCTGCCAGCCGTAGTGAGTTTCTTTCTGGTGCTGGTCCATCCGCTGGTGAGCTTCTTCCTGGTGCTGGTCCATCTCGTCGGTTCGCGTCCTGGTGTGGGTGTCTGGCTTCGCGCCGGCGGCGCTGCAGCGCCTGCGGGTCTGTCGGCCTCCTGCTCTCATTGCGATGGCGGGTGCCGGTGTCCTCGGGGTTTTCTCCGACGACGGTGCCTGCGGTGCTGGCCTCCCCTGTGGATGTGCTGAGCCGTGCGCGTACGCCGGTGGCGGCGTAGGGCAGTGATCAGGAAGGCCATCCCGAACAGTGCGCCCAGGCCGACGGCTGGTGCCGCGGGAGTCGAGGCTGAGCGGGTCAGTAAACCGAGGTCGGTGGGATCCCCTGGTCGCAGAGGACGGTGCGCTGTTGGAGATCTTGGTGGCTGCTGGTCGAGGGGCCGGGGGGCCTGACTCCTGGCCGCCACGTGCTCGGAAGCGCCCTCTCCTACCGGCGAGAGGGCGTGCCCGGTCGTGGCCCAGAACGGGAGGAGGCGGATGGGGGCGTGGCCCAGGAGCAGGAGAGGGTCGAGGTAGTGGGTGCCGCGTCGGAGGCCCCAGTGCAGGCAGGACTCCTGGCAGTGGCCCGTCGGGGCTTCTATGACGCCGAGCGTGGAGCCTGCGGTGACGGGTTGACCCCGGCGAACCGAGGCTGCGACAGGGAGGTATGTCGTGCGGAGGCCGCCTTCGTGCTCGACCGTGATCACGCCTTTTCCCGCTACCGGGCCGGCGAAGCGGACCGTGCCCGGACCCGCCGCCAGGACCGGAGTGGCTGTGGGAGCGGCCAGATCGAGGCCGCGGTGCCCGGCGAGCCATGGCTCCGGCGGCGGGGTGAAGCGGCGCAGGACCTGGGGATGCCCGTCCAACGGCCAGCGCCAGGTGGGTGGGGAGGCCCTTGCCGGGGGAGCCGGGAAGAGGATCAGCGCGGCGGCGGCGAAGAGCAGTGCCAGTGCTGTCAGCGTTCCTCTGGCCGGCTTGAGGAGACGGCGGACGGGCGGTGGGATTTCGCGGCCTGTGCTGCGAAGGCAGCCTTCCTGTGTCCCGTTGCGGAGCTGGTCGTTCATGGCGCGAGTGTGGTTGAGCGCGCCGGGTCGGCGAGGAGGCGAACGGGATTCTGGGGACGGAGTGAGGTGCAGCTGATGGCCTGTGGACAAGTGGCTGGACGATGGCTTGGGCGCGGGCGAGGAGCTGCGATGATGGGGCTGCCGGACGCCGGTGCCGTACAGGTCGGTGACGGTTGTGATCTTTGGTGGGTGCGCGAGCGGCGGCGGTTGTGGTCAGAGGATGGAACGGCGCTTGGTAGCGATCCAGGAAGCCATGTCGTGAGGCGCGCTCGGATTGGTGCCTGGCGTTGCGGTGAGTACGCGTCGAGGACGGTGCGGGCGTAGGGGAGACGTCCAGATCCAGATGGTGCTCAGGGCTATGCCGGCCGCGCAGATGAGGATCACCGGGCGTAGGCCGACGAACTCGGCCAGGACGCCTCCGGCTATGCCGCCGAGGGCCAGGACGCCCTGCACGGCGAAGGTCATGGTGGCGTTCACCCGGCCGCGGAGCTCTGCGGAGGTCTCGCGCAGGGTGATGGCGCCCATGCAGGTGGCGAAGGCTACGACGATGCCACCTGTGATCGTTCCGGTCAGCGCGAGCAGCGAGAGTTTCCACCACAGAGGGCCGGTCAGCAGGCCCACCGCGAGGATTTCGATGGGGAAGAAGAGCACGGAGACGAGCAGGATGCGGTTCTCGCCGTAGCGCTTGGACAGGCGGGCCGTGGCCCAGGCGCCCAGCAGACCGCCGATGCCGCTCAAGGCGATGAGGCCGCCTATCAGGGCCTTGGGGATGTTGAGCGTGTTGACCATGTAGAGCATGTAGACAGCCGTGTACGCCATCGCGAAGAAGTTGATCGTGACGCCCGCGCCCAGGAGAGCACGGAGCACAGGGTGGGTGACGCTGGTCCGGAGCCCTTCTACGACATCGCGCCACATGCCCCGGGAGGCCGCCGGCTCGTTCTTCTCCGGAGTCCGGATGGCGCGGAGCAGGAGTGCCGAGGCCAGGAAGGACAGCGCCTCAGCGAGTACGGCCAGCGGGGCCGTGAGGAGCTGCACCAGAAGACCCGCCAGGCTGGGGCCGCTGACCGAGGCCACGGAGTAGGAGGCGTGGAAGCCGGCCATCGCCTCAGTTCGCTGGGAGGGCGCGACGACTGCTGCGACATGGGGGAAGTTCGCCGCTCTGAACAGCACTCCGGCCGAGCCGATCACCAGGGCTACGGCGATCAACCAGGGGACGGTGAGGAGACCGAGGAGCCAGGCCACGGGGACCGTGGCGGCGGCCACGCACGACACGAGCTCGCAGGCGATCATCAGCGGGCGGTGTCGGGTGAGCCGGTCCGCGATGGCGCCTGACTGGAGGCCGAACAGCAGGGCTGGAATCGAGGCGGCGGCCGTCAGCAGCCCCATCTGGGAAGGGGAGGCGGCCAGCAGGGTCACCGCGGTCAGGGGGATGGCCAGCTTGGACACTTCCGAGCCGGTGACCGAGATGGTGCGGGCCGTCCAGAGGAGGCGGTAGTCGCGCTGCTTTCTGAGCGGGGGTGGATCGGCCGCGCCTTCGTCGCTCGGGGTCTGGGCGGGGTTGTCGACGTCGGGGTTGGGCTGGTCGGACGTGTGATGGCGTTCTGGGGTGCGGTCGTGGGTGGGGGCTCCGGTTTCCGGGTGTCGGGCGTGGGCGGTGCGGTTGGGGTCTGAGTCAGAGCGGGAAGGGCGAGAGTTGTGAAGGGATCGCTTCATAACTGTGAAGATAATCCTTCACAGTTATGAAAGCAATGCTTCAGATCTGG
Source organism: Nonomuraea sp. NPDC050786 (assembly GCF_040654115.1). Lineage (NCBI taxonomy): Bacteria > Bacillati > Actinomycetota > Actinomycetes > Streptosporangiales > Streptosporangiaceae > Nonomuraea > Nonomuraea sp. NPDC050786. The sequence goes on along the minus strand of NZ_JBFAHJ010000018.1, from coordinate 84,291 downwards.
GGGCGGGGTAATCTTGGCCGCATGAGTGAGGGGCTCAGTGATCCCAAGGCAATGCGGGCGCTGGCCCATCCGGCGCGCCTGATGATCCTCAGCCGACTGGGTGTCGAGGGGAGCGCCACCGCGACCGAGGTGGCGGAGATCGCGGGGATCACGCCCAGTGCCGCCAGCTATCACCTGCGCATGCTGGCCAAGTACGGGTTCGTTGAGGACGCGCCGCCGCGGGGGGACGGCAGGGAGCGGCTGTGGAAGACCGTGGACACGCCGATCAGTGTCGGCGTGCTGCCCGGTGACCAGCCGGAAGTGCGGGATGCCAAAGTGTCGTTGATGCTGGCGTTCCGCAGGGAGGCCAATGAAGAGGCGGACCGCGCGCTGGCCAGGGTCGAAACGGAGAGCGCGGAGTGGCGCGATGCCACCCGCTTCAACCGTACGCGGATCAGGGTCGACGCCGAGGAGCTGTCCCGGCTGAACGAGTCGATCGAGAAGCTGATCGAGCCGTATCTCACCACGGTGCGCGATGAGAAGGCTGCGCCGAGTGGTGCAAGGGTCGCCGAGGTACAGTTCAACCTTTTCCCGGTGGCGAAGAGGCCAGTGCATGGGCTGCCTACCGAGGATCATGACGCGGCGCGCTGAGCGGAGGGACGGGCTCGGCTGTCTTTCGTCGGCGGCGTGAGGGTGTCGGGCGTGCCTGGGAGTTGATCGTTCGGGTGGGACTGGTCTTCGGCGGTGAGGGTTGGGGTGTCGGGCGTGCTCGGGAGTTGATCGTTCGGGTGGGACTGGTCTTCGGCGGTGGGGGTTGGGGACTCGGACGCGCCCGGGAGTTGATCGTTCGTGGGACTCGGCCTTCGGTGGTGACTGTGGGGGTGTCGGCCGAGGTCCGGGGCTGGGGGGCTGGTGATGCGATGCCTGGTTGATCGCGATCGGCGCCGGTGTGGTGGTGGAGGGGCGAGAGATGGGTGTCTGACGGCTGGCGGTCAGGCTGGGCTGGTGTGGGAGGTAGACTTTTCGGTGGCCTGTGACCACAGGCCGACTTCGCATGTCCCATTGCGGACCGCGCCATCGGTCCGGGCTACATGCTCGGCTGGCGAGGTTTCGGGGCATCAGGGCGACAGACGACGCGCTGTCGCGGCACAACCGAGAACCGCGCCCATCCGCAGGGCGCCAAGACCTGGAGGACCAGCACATGGCCCCCGTCGTCACCATGCGACAGCTGCTCGAGAGCGGCGTTCACTTCGGTCACCAGACCCGGCGCTGGAACCCGAAGATGAAGCGGTTCATCTTCACCGAGCGCAACGGCATTTACATCATCGACCTGCAGAAGTCGCTCTCGTACATCGACCGTGCGTACGACTTCGTCAAGGAGACTGTCGCCCACGGCGGCACCATCCTGTTCATCGGCACCAAGAAGCAGGCTCAGGAGGCCATCTCCGAGCAGGCCGCGCGGGTCGGCATGCCGTACGTCAACCAGCGCTGGCTGGGCGGCATGCTCACCAACTTCTCCACCGTGCACAAGAGGCTCCAGCGGCTGAAGGAGCTCGAGGAGCTCGACTTCGACAACGTCGCGGGCTCGGGGCTCACCAAGAAGGAGCTCCTCATGCGCCGCCGCGAGAAGGACAAGCTCGAGCGCACGCTGGGCGGCATCCGTGACATGGGCCGCGTGCCCAGCGCGGTGTGGGTCGTCGACACCAAGAAGGAGCACATCGCGATCAGCGAGGCCAAGAAGCTTGGCATCCCTGTCGTCGCGATCCTCGACACCAACTGCGACCCCGACGAGGTCGACTACCCGATCCCGGGCAACGACGACGCCATCCGCGCCGTCGGCCTGCTGACCAGGGTTGTCGCCGACGGTGTCGCGGCCGGTCTGATGGCCCGCTCCGGTGCCGCCCGCGGTGACGAGAAGCCCGCTGCCGCCGAGCCGCTGGCCGAGTGGGAGCGCGAGCTCATCGAGCAGGGCACCGGCGAGGCGCCGGCCGCCGAGGCGGAAGCCGCTGCTCCGGCGGCTGAGGCCCCGGCTGAGGCCGCTCCCGAGGCCGCCGCCGAGGCTGCTCCGGAGGCCGCCGCTGAGACTGCTCCCGAGGCTGCCGCTGCCGAGGGCGACGCCGAGCAGCAGGCCTGACGCCGAGGTCCTCGGTCCCCAGGCATTCGGGTACGGGCCGCGCCGGCCAGGTGGGTGAGTGACTCCACCAGGTAGGGCGCGGTCCCGCTCCCGGCGGACAGCAGCAAGGCAAGGCAAGGGATCTTCCTGGTCCTCCCGGCGGAGGATGTCGAGGCAAGGGATGACTCCGATGCCGGGCGAGGGCCAGGGGTCCGCGCCGGGTCGGCGGTCGCCGAGCCAAGGCGAGGATCCCGCGGACCGGGCGGTTGCCGAGTGAAGACCATGGTCTCGCCAGGTGGACCGTTGCCGGGTGAAGGCCATGGTCTCGCCAGGTGCACGGTTGCCGGGTGAAGGTCACGGTCCCGCTGGGCGGACGGTGCCGGGCGAAGGGCCATGGGCCTGCCGGGTGGACGTTCCCAGGTGAGGCCGGGTGCGGTGGTCCGAGTCGGACCGCCGGTCCTGGGCCGGGTGTGGTGGGCCGGGACAGGTGGCGTCGGTGCTAGGCGCTGTCGGTCCAGGATGGTAAGCCAGGGCGAGGCTGGGCAGTATGCCAGGCGAGCCGGGGCCGAGAAGCAAGACAAAGGCTGACGCAAGACAAAGGCTTCCGTACGGCAAGCGCCTGCCGTACCAGAACCAGGGTGAGCAACCGGACTGCGGAGCTCACCCGATCCACGACGACGACGAAATCCCACAAGGAAAAGCAATGGCTTCCGTGAACATGGCCGATGTCAAGCGGCTTCGCGAGATCACCGCTGCCGGCATGATGGACTGCAAGAAGGCGCTTGAGGAGTCTGAGGGCGACTTCGACCGCGCGATTGAGCTGCTGCGCCTCAAGGGCGCCAAGGACGTGGGCAAGCGCGAGGCGCGCACCGCCTCCAACGGCCTCGTCGCGCTCAAGCAGGACGGTGACTCCTCCGCCGCGCTGCTCGAGCTCAACTGCGAGACCGACTTCGTGGCCAAGGGCGAGCGCTTCCAGGAGCTTGCCGCCCAGGTCGTCGCGCACATCCTCGAGACCAAGCCCGCCGACGTGGCGACGCTGCTCGAGTCGTCCTTCGACGGCAAGACCGTCAAGGAGCACCTCGACATCGCCAACGCCGCGCTGGGCGAGAAGATCGAGGTCCGCCGGTTCGCGGTGCTCGAGGGCGGCTACATCGGTGCGTACATGCACAAGACGGACCCGGCGCTGCCCCCGGCGGTCGGCGTGCTGGTCCAGCTGGACAAGCCGAACACCGAGGTCGCCAAGGACATCGCGCAGCACGCCGCCGCGATGGCCCCGCAGTACCTCAAGCCCGCCTCCGTTCCCGCCGAGGTCGTCGAGAAGGAGCGCAAGCTCTTCGAGGAGATGACCCGCGAGGAGGGCAAGCCCGAGGCCGCCATCGGCAAGATCGTCGAGGGCCGCGTGAACGGCTGGTACAAGGACTTCACGCTCCTCCAGCAGGCCTTCGTCAAGGACAACAAGAAGAGCGTGGGCAAGTACGCCGAGGAGAACGGCGTCGAGGTCCAGGCCTTTGTCCGTTTCAAGGTCGGTCAGGCTTAGGCTTAGTGCAGCCCACCAGCTAGGGCGGGCCGCCAGCGGGACGGAGCCCGTCAGCTGAGGCCGGCGCCAGCCGAAGGCAAGAGACAAGCCACAAGCCCTATCGACCCACCGAACGAAGGAGGCCGCCGCCGTGCAGGACCACCGGGAGACAGCCCAAGAATCCACACGGACGGCGGCTTCCCCATCTCAAAACCCGCTCAACCCACTGAGGTGGAAGCGGGTGATGCTGAAGCTGTCAGGAGAGGCGTTCGCCGGGAGCGAGCCGTTGGGCATCGACCCCGTGGTCGTCGATCACCTGGCCGATTCGATCACCGAGGCGGTCAAGGAGGGCGTGCAGGTCGCAGTCGTGGTCGGCGGCGGCAACATGTTCCGCGGCGCCACCCTGTCGCAGGGAGGCATCGACCGCACCAGGGCCGACTACATGGGCATGCTCGGCACGGTCATCAACTGCCTCGCCCTCCAGGACTTCCTCGAACGGCGGGGCGTCGAGACGCGCGTGCAGACCGCCATCACCATGCAGCAGGTCGCCGAGCCGTTCCTGCCGCGCCGTGCGATCAGGCACCTCGAGAAGGGCCGCGTGGTCATCTTCGGCGCCGGACTCGGCTCGCCGTTCTTCTCCACCGACACCGCGGCGTCGCAGCGGGCCCTGGAGATCGGCGCCGAGGCGCTGCTCAAGGGGACGCAGGTGGACGGGATCTACGACTCCGATCCACGGAAAAATCCGGATGCGGTCAGGTTCGACCATCTTGACTACGGCGAGGTGCTGCTCCGCGACCTCGCGGTCATGGACGCCACCGCCATCAGCCTGTGCAAGGACAACGACCTGCCGATCGTGGTCTTCGACCTCATGGGCGAGGGCAACATCCTGCGAGCGGTACGCGGTGAGAAAATCGGCACGCTGGTGAGTCCCACAGGCAAATGAGGGAGCGAGCCCGACACCGCCAGCTAGAAGACAGGGAGCCGCTGTGATCGACGAAACCCTCCTCGAAGCCGAGGAAAAAATGGACAAGGCCGTCTCGGTCGCGAAGGAGGACTTCGCGACGATCCGTACGGGCCGCGTCACCCCCTCGATGTTCAACAAGATCAACGCTGAGTACTACGGCACGCCGACGCCCATCCAGCAGTTGGCGTCGTTCCACGTGCCGGAGGCTCGCATGGTGCTCATCCAGCCCTATGACAAGAGCTCGATGGGCGCCATCGAGAAGGCCATCCGCGACTCCGACCTCGGCGTCAATCCCACTGACGACGGTCAGGTGATCCGCGTGACGTTCCCGGAGCTGTCCGAGGAGCGCCGCAAGGAGTACATCAAGGTCGCCAGGAACAAGGGCGAGCACGCCAAGGTGTCGATACGCAACATCCGCCGCTCCGCCAAAGAGGTCCTCGACAAGATGATCAAGGATGGAGAGGCGGGCGAGGACGAGGTCCGGCGGGCCGAGAAGGAGCTCGACGACCTCACCCAGAAGCACGTCGCGAAGATCGATGAGCTGCTCAAGCACAAGGAAGCCGAGCTGCTCGAGGTCTGAGCGGCACGCCGCAGGGCGGACCCGGTTCAGCGGGCCGCCGCGGGTGGCGGGCCTGTGCCTGCGGTGGGCCGCATCGAGTGGGCCGCCGCAGGCTCTTGCGCCTACGGCGGGTCACGTTCGGTGGGCCGCCGCAGGTAGTGGCTCTTGCATCTACGGCCCTCGTCCCAGGGGCGGGGGCCGTGGCTCTTGGAGAACTCTGTGAATAACCGTACGGCTGGCACCAGCTCGAGCGGCGGCAGCCGTACCGGAAGGAACCTGCCTGCCGCGATCGCGGTCGGTCTGGTGCTGGGCGCCCTTGTCGTGGGCTCCCTCTACACGATCAAGGAACTGTTCCTGGTCGTGCTCGTCGGGGCCGTGGGCGTCGGCGTGCTGGAGCTGGTCAAGGCCTTCGCGACCCGCGACATCAAGGTCCCGGCCGTGCCGGTGGTCGTGGGCATGGCGGCGATGCAGGCGGCGGCCTACTGGGGCGGGCCGGTGTGGCTGCTGGCCACGTTCGCGGTGTTCGCGTTCGTGCTGCTGATCTGGCGCATGTTCAGCGCCGGGACCGAGGGCTACGTGCGGGACGCGTCGGCCTCGGTGCTGGCGCTCTTCTATCCGTCCATGCTCGCGGCGTTCGCGGCCATGCTGCTGCGCGCCGCGGACGGCGACAACCGGGTGCTGATCTTCATCGCGGTGACCGTGGCCAGCGACATCGGCGGCTACGTCGCGGGCGTGCTGTTCGGCCGGCACAAGATGACGGTGATCAGCCCGAAGAAGACCTGGGAGGGCTTCGCGGGGTCGGTGGTCGCGTGCACGGCGGTCGGGGCCTGGCTGGTGACCTGGCTGATGCACGGCGCGATCTGGCAGGGGGCGCTGATCGGCGGGCTCGCGGCGCTGCTGGCGACCGTGGGTGACCTGATCGAGTCGATGATCAAGCGGGATCTCGGGATCAAGGATCTCGGCACCATCCTGCCCGGCCACGGCGGCCTGATGGACCGGCTCGACTCGCTGGTCACGACGCTGGTGCCGGTCTGGCTGCTGATGACCCTGTTCTTCTGATCAGCGGGTCCTCTCGTCGGCGTGCTGGGCCTCCAGGGCCTCGGTGGTGACGGGTGAGAGCCAGAGCCACCGTACGGCCTCCCCGCCAAAGGCAAATCCCGACATGTCAGGCATGTGGGGTGCGTTGGCCAGCATCAGGACGCCCGAATACTGCGGCCCCAGCGGGAACGTCGAGGGCTCGTGATACCACTTCGCCGTGTGCCCGTGGCCCAGCCACGTGATGGAGTGCCACGGATACTGCGCCAGCCACACCAGCAGCAGCGCCGCGTCCCGCGGGTCCTCGCGGGTGGCCACGGCCAGCTCGATCCTGGCGTACGCGCCCGGCTTGTCGATCCACTGCTCCACGGTGGGCATGCGCTGGCAGCTCATCCCGACCGTGGACAGCACGGTGTAGTCGCGGCCCTCGTGCGGCGGACGCTCGGTGATCCCGACGGTCGGCAGCCGCTCGCCGCTGGCGTCCCAGTAGCGCCCCGCGGGCCCGAGCACCCGGTCGAGGTGGCCCATCACGAACTGCTGGAACGACGGCCACGACCCCTCGCTGTGCCGCCAGCGCCAGTAGGACCTGGCGTTGGCGATGCGCGGCCGCAGCCCTTCGAGCGCCTCGGAGAGCGCCCAGGCGAACGGCGACTCGCCCACCGCGTCGCGTGCGTAGCCGGGCATGCCCCTGCTCATGTCGGCCCAGCCGGGGATGACGGCCAGCAGGTCGTCGTCCTCGTACAGGGCGACCCCGTCGCCCTCCTCGAACCAGAGGGCGGTGAGCTGCCCGAGCGGCCTGCGGCCGTCGGGATGGGCGGTGTTGGCCCTGGGCATCAGCGGCGGCAGGCCGGCGTTGAGCCTGGCCAGGTCCACGACGGCGGGGGCGGGGCGGTGGTTGGCCAGCCAGACGGCGCCGTGCACCGTGCCGTCCGGAGAGCACAGGTAAGCTACCGAGGCGTCCTCGTCCCGCTCGATCACGAGCGTCCGGCTCCCGTACGGGTTGCCGACAGCGAGTACGACCTCGGCGCCACCCTCGCCAGATGCCGACCGGAAAATCGCCATACGAGATGACTGTAGATCGGGCGGCGACCATGATGCGAGCGGTGGCGTCACCGAATGAGGAACCTGCACAATCAGCCTGCCGCCCTACTGTCGTCCTGGTCGAGACCGTAGCGGCAGCCTGCTCGGCAGGCTTGTCATGCGGCAGGAATGCCACCCCCGATCCGAACGTTCATTACCCTGATTGACAGTCACCCAAGCAGAGGCAAGCAAAGGCAGGAACGTGTCCCAGCCACCAGGCCAGCTCACCTTCGTCGCGCCCCGGCGGGCCAAGCCCGCACGGCACCTGGCCGACCTCTCGATGGCCGACCGGCGGGCCGCGGTCACGGAGCTGGGGGAGAAGGCGTTCCGCGCCGACCAGCTCTCCCGCCACTACTTCGAGCGCCTCACCACCGACGTCGGCGCGATGACCGACCTGCCGGCGGCCTCCCGGGAGAGGCTCGCCACGCTCCTGCCGGACCTGCTGACCTCCGTCAAGGAGCTGACCACCGACCGGGGCACGACGCGCAAGACGCTGTGGCGGCTGTTCGACGGGGCGCTGGTCGAGTCGGTGCTCATGCGCTATCCCGACCGCGTCACGATGTGCGTGTCGTCGCAGGCCGGCTGTGGCATGAACTGCCCGTTCTGCGCCACCGGCCAGGCCGGCCTGACCCGCAACATGTCCACCGCCGAGATCGTCGAGCAGGTCGTCGCCGGAGCCAGGGCGCTGGCCGCCGGCGAGGTGCCCGGCGGGCCGGGCCGGGTGAGCAACGTCGTGTTCATGGGCATGGGGGAGCCGCTGGCCAACTACAAGGCGGTGATCGGGGCGGTCCGCCGGCTGGTGGAGCCCGCGCCGCACGGGCTCGGCATCTCGGCCCGCGGCGTCACCGTCTCCACGGTCGGGCTGGTGCCCGCGATCGGCAAGCTCGCCGACGAGGGGCTGCCCGTCACGCTGGCGCTGTCGCTGCACGCGCCCGACGACGAGCTGCGCGACACGCTGGTGCCGATCAACACGCGCTGGAAGGTGGCCGAGGTCCTCGACGCCGCCTGGGCGTACGCGGCGAAGACCAAGCGGCGGATCTCGATCGAGTACGCGCTGATCAAGGACGTCAACGACCAGGAGTGGCGGGCCGACCTGCTGGGCAAGCTGGTCAGGAACAAGCTCGTGCACGTCAACCTGATCCCGCTCAATCCGACTCCCGGGTCGAAGTGGACGGCTTCCCGGCCCGAGGACGAGCGGGCGTTCGTGCGTCGGCTGGAGTTCCACGGCGTGCCGGTGACGGTGCGCGACACGCGCGGCCGCGAGATCGACGGCGCCTGCGGCCAGCTCGCCGCCGCCGAGTAACCCCCCGCCCGCGGGCGGTCAGTGGTGGGCTATCGAGCGGGTGACGAAGCCCTCGATCAGGTCGGCGATCATGCCGGCGCCGCGGCCGTTCAGGTGCACGGTGTCCGTGGTGAGCTGGAGGCCGCGGCTCCTGGAGATGGCGTCCAGGCTGCGGCCCAGCAGGAAGTGCTGGATCGCGGCGGTCTGCGCCAGCCGGCCCTCCGCGCGGTAGTGGGTGCCGGGCGTCCTGCCCCGCTCCTCCAGGTAGGCGGTCATCCGTTCGTTGAGCGGCAGGTACGTGACGCCTTGGTCCGCCGCGACCCGCCGGACGATCTCGCTGTATTCGGCGGCCCGCCGCACCGGCCCGGAGCCGAGGTCCTCGCCGATGACCGGCAGGGAGAGCAGCGCCACCCGGGCCATGGTCTGATCCTGCAGCCTCCTGGCGATGGTGGCGAGGTTGGCGGCGTAGCTCTCCGAAGTCGGGTCCGCGGAGAGCTTCCAGCGCTTGCGCAGCGTCCTGGCGAGCTTGGGGCTGAGCGTGAAGTTGGCGTCGTTCGTGCCGATCAGTACGGTCACCACGTCCGGGTCCTGGCTCACGACGTCGTCGAGCCGCTTCACCGTCTCCGAGGACGGCTCGTAGTTGACCCCGGCGTTGATCACGGTCGCCTCGGGCAGCCGGGCGCGCAGCATGGTCACGTAGTCGGCGCTCACTTGCGCGCGGGTGATGCTGTCACCCATGCAGATCACCTTCACCGTTGCCTCCTCCAAGAGGGTGAGTGAGTGCCCACTAACCTACCCTACGCCGGAGCCACGCGTACGTGCCGAGGCCGATCAGGCACCAGACCAGCGAGACGGTGGCGAGCTCGGGAAGCTCGTCGAGGAGGTGACCGGCGTTCGCCGCCTTCATCCAGGCGAGGAGCGGCACGGTGAGCCAGTGCAGGGGCGAGGCGCTGAGCAGCAGCATCGCCAGGAACCCGAGCACCAGCCCCATGATGGAGAGAGCGGGGGAACGGACGACCGCGCGGCTGGTGAGCGCGCCCAGCGCGGTCCCGGCCAGCGTGGCCAGAGCGTGCAGGACGAGGACGGCGGCCAGCATGCGGCCCTTCGGGGCCTGGCTGACGCCGAGCAGGAGCGCCCATCCCAGGCCGAGCGCCGCGAGCACCGCGCACGCCGCGAAGGCCGCCGCCAGCCCCGCCGCCACCTCCCTGCCTCGGCCGCCCACCTGGATCGCGGACATCTCGCGCTGCGGGTCGGGCTCGGTGTCGAGGAGGCTCCTGGCGGCCCAGGCCAGGATGGGGATGATCAGTACGCCGCCGTCCGTGAGCACGCCGATCTCCGCACCCCTGGGAGCCCTGCTGCCGTAGAGGATGGCCAGCATGGCGAGGGTCAGGAGGAGCGCCTGGTACACGCGGTGCGAGCGGATGTAGGCGGCCAGGCGGAACGTGGCCAGGGCGATCATGCTGTCTCCTCGATCTCACGGGCCCGGTAGCCCTCGGCGCGCATCCTGGCGAGGAAGCGGTCCCGCTCGCCCGCGGGTACGGTGACGGCCACGACCGCGTCCTGCTCTTCGACAGGAGGTGCCGCGGTGCCCTCCTTGAGGTGCCCGTCCACCAGCGACCAGTGCCGTACGGCGGGAAGGAGGCGCAGGCCGCCCTGGTGGTCGCTGGCGATGACGATGCCGCCGCGCGCCGCCACCTCGGCGGCGACCGAGGGCAGCGTCTCGCGGGTGTCGGCGTCGAGCCCGGCGAACGGCTCGTCCAGGATCAGCAGCCCCGGCTCCGCCATCAGCGCCTGGACCAGGCCCACCTTGTGCGCGCTGCCCTTCGACAGCTCGCCCAGGGGGACGTCGAGGAGGTGGTCCATGTGCAGGCGCTCGGCCCACGGCTCCCAGCGGGCGCCGCCTCGTACCCGGGCCATGTGGCGCAGGTAGGCGGCCACCGTGAACGGCTGGGCGGTGGGAAACCGGTCGGGGGCGAAGCCGACGATCTCGGGACGGCCGGTGATGGTCCCCGCCGTCGGCCGGGCGAGGCCCGCCAGGAGCCGGAGCAGGGTCGACTTGCCTGCCCCGTTCACGCCGGTCAGCTCGATCACGTCGCCGGGGGCGAGCCGTACGTCGGCGTCCTGGATGACCAAGGGGCCACGTCTTCGATAGCGGAAAGAGACCTTGGACAGCTGCATGACCCTGGACGCTATATCTCGGGTCGCATCCTGCCGATAAAGAGCCCCACAATAGAGGCGTCCCCAGCAGGTTCTCAAAAGGAGTGGAGCTTGAATCGCTTTCCGCGCGTCATTGGTATGCGTTCAGGCTATGACCCCGCCGAGGTCGACGCCCTGATCGGGCGGATCGAGTCGACGCTCGGCCGGGGCCCGCACGCCTTGGAGCCGGTCACGGCTGACGACGTGCGCCGGGCCACGTTCCGCGCCAAACGCGGCGGCTATCACGAGACCGCGGTCGACTTCGCTCTGGAGGCGTTCGTGGTGGCGCTGGAGACCCAGGCCAGGCGGCCGGTACGGCTGGCCATGGCCGAGCCCACCGGCGAGATGCTGCGCGAGGAGTGGTTCGAGACCCAGGCGGCCCGCGTCGAACGGGTGGCGTTCCGCCCGGGTCGCATGGGCACCGGCTACAACGAGGACGAGATCGACGCCTTCCTCGACCGCATCGTGGCCACCCTGCGCGGGACGACCGACTTCCCCGTGACGGCCAAGCAGGTGCGGGAGGCGAAATTCTCGACCGTGCTGTTCAGGTCCGGCTACCTGATCTCGGACGTGGACGCCTTCCTCTCGGGCATCGCGGACGTGCTGGAGCAGCGCGGCTAGGCGTTCTCGACGGCCGCGAGCAGGCCGCCGAGGTCGGGCAGGACCCGCTGGAGGATCTTCTCGTCCTCGGGCCGCTCGCCCTGCCGGTTGATCCACACGCGCGGGATGTCCAGCCGGTGCGCGGGCACCATGTCGTGGAAGTAGCTCTGCGCCACATGCACCCAGGTGGTCGGCTCGTACGAGCACCTGAACGCCTCGAAGTGCGCGTCGGACGGCTTGTAGGCGCCCACGTCCTCCGACGTCACCACCGCGTCGAACGGCACGGGCAGCCGCCGCCGCGTCTCGGCGACGAGGTCGCGGTCGCAGTTGGTGAGCAGCGCCAGGCGCCACCCCGCGGCGCGCAGCGCCGACAGTTCGGCGGCGACCTCGGGGAAGACCGGCCAGTACGGGAGCGTGGTGCCCAGCACCGAGGCGTCGTCCTCGTTCAGCTCGATCTGCTCGTCGGCGCAGGCCCTGCGGAGCGCCTCGGCCAGCACGTGGCGGTAGCGGAGCGCCGGCGACTCGGCCTGCACGGCGTGCTCATGCCGGTTGTACGCCTCCAGCAGGCGCGCCCCCTGACCCGGCGCGATCAGGTCGGCGCTGGTGCGGATCCCGTGCCGCCAGTCGATAAGTGTCCCGAAACAGTCGAACGTTGCCCATCGCATAAGTCTCATAATGATGCCCATGTCGATGTCCGTGCGTCCCATCGAGCCACAAGATCTCGCCAACGTGACCCGAGTGTTGACCGGGAGCTGGGGCGGCACCACCGTGGTCGCACTGGGCCGCGGCGAGCTGATCGACGCCGCCGCCCAGCCCGGCTTCATCGCCGAGATCGACGGTGAACCGGCCGGCGTCATCACCTACGCTCAGCGCGGCGACTCCGTGGAGATCATCACGATCGACGCCGTGATCCCCGGCAAGGGGGTCGGTACGGCGCTGCTCGACGCGGTGCGAGCCGCGGCGGCCGAGCGCGGGGCGGTCCGGCTCTGGCTGGTCACCACCAACGACAACACGCACGCGCTCCGCTTCTACCAGCGCTACGGGTTCGACCTGATCGCCCTGCACCGGCATGGCGTCGACCGCGCGCGGGAGCTCAAGCCGAGCATCCCCGCCGAGTCCGACGGCATCCCGATCCGGCACGAGCTGGAGCTGGAACTGCCCCTCTGAGGGGCGGATATGGGGAACGGGCCCTGCCAGGGATCGACGGTGCCGGGGTGGCGGTCGACCGGCGGGCAGGGCACGCCCCGATGGGAGAGGAAGAGCGGCGGGCCGAGGCCCGGGTGACCACCCGGGCACTCAGGGGCTGGTGGTCTCGCACGAGGACGAGGGCAGCTTGCGCGCGGGGTCGTCGACCGTGGGGTGGGTGCGGTTCTTCTGGGCCTGGCGGACGTCGCGGAAGTATTCGCGGGACATCATCGCGGTGATGATCGCGACACCGCGGCGCTGGACTCGGACCTCGCTCGTGGCGGCCGTGCCGACCAGGCGGATGCGCCGCCCGGAGCCCTCCTTGGGCGCCTCGTAGTCCTTGACCTTGCCCCTGCCGGTCCAGTGCAGGTCCCAGTGGTCGACGGTGGCGTCGTCGGGGACCAGCAGCTTGACCACGCCGTGGTCGAGGTCCAGCCGGAGCTCCACCTCGTCGGGCAGGCCGGGGGAGCGCAGGTCGATGGTGCTCTTGCCGTAACGGTTGCGGACCTCGAAGCGGCCCGCGGTGGTCCAGTTGCCCAGACGCTTGGTGTCCGCGTGGTCGGTGTGGATTCGCTCAACATCGCTCATGGCTTGATAGTTGCATTGAAACTAGTTCCTCGTCAACTAGTAACTTTGGGGCTAGTATGAAGCCATGGCTCTCGATCGCGGCTCGCCGCTCGCCCTGACCGTGCTGGCCCTCCTGCGCTACCGGCCGCTGCATCCGTACGGCATCCAGCGCCTGCTCAAGCAGTGGGGCAAGGATTTGGTGGTCAACGTCGGCCAGCGGGCCGGCCTCTACCGGACCATCGACCGGCTGCTGGAGGGCGGGCTGATCAGGGTCCGCGAGACGGGGCGCGACCAGCAGTACCCCGAGCGCACGGTCTACGAGCTCACTGACGAGGGCGAGGCGGCGCTGGGCAAGTGGCTGGAGGAGATGCTCAGCACGCCCAAGCAGGAGTTCCCGCAGTTCCCCGCGGCACTGACGAACGCGCTCCTGCTCGCCCCCGAAGCGCTGGCGCAGGCGCTCGAGCAGCGCGAGCGGGCGGTCGCCCGGACGCTGGCCGACCTGGACGCGACCCTGGCCGCCGAGGCCGGCCTGCCACGCGTCACCATGCTGGAGGTCGAATACCTGCGCGAGATGACGGCCGCCGAGACCCGGTGGCTCCGCGGGGTCATCGACGACCTGCGGGCCGGGCGGCTCACCTGGTCGCAGGAGTCGCTGGAGGGGGCTGCGGCCGGGTGGGAGGCGTCCTGACCTCCGCGTGACCGGCGGGGCCCCTCGAGTTCCGCAGCAGGGCCACGATCACCCCCGCCACGGGGGCGGCCAGGAACGCGCCGATGACGCCCGCCACCAGGCTGCCCACCGCGATGGCGATCAGGATGACCGCGCCCGGCAGGTCCAGGGCCCTGCCGTAGATCTGCGGCGCCAGCACGTGCCCCTCGATCTGCTGCACCGCCACGGTCACCCCGACCACGATGAGCGCCACCAGCCAGCCCTTGGCCACGAGCGCCACCACCGCGGCCAGCAGCCCCGCGACGAACGCGCCGACCACCGGCAGGTACGCTCCCACGAACGTCAGCACGGCCAGCGGCAGCGCGATCGGCACTCCCAGGAGCCAGAGGGCCGATCCGATGAAGAGCGCGTCCACCGCCCCCACCAGCGCGATCCCCCGGATGTAGCGGCCGACCACGGTGATCACCACGTGACCGGCCTCGGTGAGGCGGGGCCTGGCCGAGGCGGGCGCGAGCTCCACGAGCCAGTGGAAGAGCCGGTCGCCGCCGTGCACGAAGTAGATCGACAGGATGACCGCGAGCACCGCCCCGACGACGATCTCGCCCACGGTCCTGACCCCGGCCAGCGCGCCGGTGGTGAGCTGGCGGCCCTGGCCGGTCAGGTACTCCTTGGCCTGCGCGGCGAGTCGGCGCGGGTCCAGCCCGAACCTGGCGGTCAGGTGGTGCAGGTCGTCGAGCACCTTGCCGAAGCTGGTCCGCAGCTGGGACACGCTGTCGATGGTGGGCGGCACCACCAGCGCGAGCAGGCCCGCCGCCAGCACGAGCCCGCCGCCGAAGACGATCGCGGTGGACAGCGCGCGGTTCAGCCCGCGCGACCTGAGCCAGCGGGCGGCGGGCAGGAGCAGCGCCGTGATGAACACGCCGATGACGATCGAGATCGCCACCGTGCGTACGTGGTAGAGGCAGAAGCCGGCCACCGCGATCAGCGCGATCCAGCCGAGCAGCCGCCACGGCCTCATCTCCTGCCCCCCGTTCTGCCTGGTCAGAGGCGTTCCCTCGAGGGATCGGCGGCAATCCTGGTCAGCCGGGCGGAGTGAGGTGGGGCCGCTGGGAGAGCTTGTTCACCTCGTACGTCTCCCGCGCCGCCCGGGTCGCGTCCGTCGTGCCGACCGCCGCCACGGGCACGTCCCACCACGCCTCGGAGGACGGCACGTCGTCCGCCATCGGGTCGGTGCGGACGTAGATCACCGTGGTCTCGGTCGCCGAGCGGGCCGCGTCGAGCGCCTTGCGCAGGTCGGCGACCGACTCGGGGCGCAGCACCGACGCGCCGAGGCTGGCCGCGTTGGCGGCGAGGTCGACCGGCAGCGGCCCGCCGTCGCGGTGCCGGTACGAGGTGCCGAGCCGCTCCGCGCCGACGCTCTCCGACAGCCGGCCGATGGAGGCGAAACCGGAGTTGTCGACCAGGACGACGATCAGCTTGATCCCCTCGGAGACCGCCGTGACGAGCTCCTGGGCCATCATCAGGTAGGAGCCGTCGCCCACCATGACGAACACCTCGCGCTCCGGCGCCGCCAGCTTGACGCCCAGGCCGCCGGCGATCTCGTAGCCCATGCAGGAGTAGCCGTACTCGACGTGGTAGCTGCCCGGGCCGCTCGGCCGCCAGAGCTTGTGCAGGTCGCCGGGCATCGAACCGGCCGCGCACACCACCACGCCGTCGTCGCCCGCCGCCGCGTTGACCGCGCCGATCACCGCGGACTGGGGCAGCGGCGAGCCCTCCAGCGCGTACGCGTGGTCCACGGCCGCGTCCCACTCCCGGGTCAGCTCGGCGGCCCGCTCGCGGTAGGCGCGCGGCGGGCCGCTCCAGCCCGCGAACGCCTCGACCAGGTCCGCCAGCCCCTCGCGGGCGTCGGCCACCAGCTGCGTGCCCGACAGCTTGGCGGCGTCGAAGGCGGTGATGTTGAGGTTCAGGAACCGGGCGTCCGGCGCGAAGATCGTCCGGGAGGCCGTGGTGAAGTCGCTGTAGCGGGTGCCGATGCCGATGACCAGATCGGCCTCGCGGGCCAGCGCGTTGGCCGCCGTGGTGCCGGTGGCGCCGATCGCCCCCACGGCGAGCGGGTGCCCGTACGGGAGGGCGCCCTTGCCGGCCTGCGTCTCGGCCACCGGGATGCCGTACGTCTCGGCGAAGATCCGCAGCTGCTCGGTGGCCTCGCTGTAGATCGTCCCGCCGCCCGCCACGATGATCGGGCGCGCGGCCGACTTGACCAGCCGGGCCGCCCGGTACACGGCCGCCCGCTCGGGCGCGGGCCTGGGGATGTGCCACACGCGCCGCGCGAACAGCTCGTCCGGCCAGTCGTACGCCTCCGCCTGCACGTCCTGCGGCAGCGCCAGCGTCACCGCGCCGGTCTCGGCCGGGTCGGTGAGCACGCGCATGGCGGCCAGCAGCGCGGACGGGAGCTGCTCGGGCCGGTTGATCCGGTCCCAGTAGCGGGAGACCGGCTTGAAGCAGTCGTTGACGGAGATGTCGTACGAGCGCTGATCCTCCAGCTCCTGCAGCACCGGGCCGGCCACGCGGGTGGAGAAGATGTCGCCGGGCAGCAGGAGCACCGGCAGCCGGTTGATCGTCGCACCGGCCGCGCCGGTGATCATGTTGGTCGCGCCGGGGCCAATGGAGGTCGTGCACGCCAGCGTGGCCAGGCGGTTGGAGGCCCGGGCGTAGGCGGCGGCCGTGTGGACCATGGCCTGCTCATTGCGGCTCAGGTGGTAGGGCAGGTCCTCGGTGGAGGTGGCCAGCGCCTGGCCGAGCCCGGCGACGTTGCCGTGGCCGAAGATGCCGCAGATGCCGCCGAAGAACCTGCGCTCCAGCCCGTCGCGCTCGCTCCACTGCTGGGCCAGGAAGCGTACGACGGCCTGCCCGACGGTCAGCTGGGTCATGAGGTCCTCCCGAACGGCAGTCTCGGGTCGGTGGCCTGGGCCTCCCAGGAGGAGCGGATCCAGGCGTGGCGCGGGTCGTCGCAGAACGCCATCGAACGCTGCTCCGCCGGGCCCGCCAGGACGTTCAGGTAGTACATGTCGTAGCCGGGGGCGGCCATGGCGGGGCCGTGGTAGCCGTACGGGACCAGGACGGCGTCGCCCGAGGAGACCTCGGCCAGGGTGTCGATGTGGCCGCGCTCGGAGGAGTAGACGCGCTGGTAGCCGATGCCCTGGTCGCGCACCTCGAAGTAGTAGATCTCCTCCAGGACCGCCTCGCCCGGATTGTCGGTGTCGTGTTTGTGCGGCGGGTACGACGACCAGTTGCCGCCCGGCGTGATGACCTCGACGGCCATGAGCTTGTGGCAGTCGAAGGCGTCGGGGGAGGCGAAGTTGTTCACCTGGCGGGTGGCCTGGCCCGCGCCGCGGATCTCGACCGCGACCTCGGCGGCGGCCACGTACCTGGGGGGACGCGTCTCGGTGGCGCGGGCCGAGGGCAGAGCGATCCGCCCGGCGCCCTGGAGGGTCACCTGGGTGCCGATCGGGATATAGGCGAAGTCGCTCGGCCCGTCGAACACCGAGGCCCTGCCCGCCAGCACGAACGTGTCGTCGGGGATCGTCACCGTGCAGGAGCCCGCGAGCGGGAGGACCAGCATCTCCTCCTCGCCCGTGTCGAAGGAGACCGGGGCGTCGGTCAGGTCCACGATGCGCAGCCCCGAGTACGTCCAGCCTGCCGAGGACGGGGTGATCTCGACCGACCAGGGGCCGTTGGCGGCCTTGCCGTACGGGATGTATGTCATTTACGAGCCTCTCGAACCAGGTTCGCGGCGCCGTCCACCGCGGTCGCCACGTCGTCATCCGGCGGGTAGAGCAGGGCGCGGCCCACCACGAGGCCCCGCACCCCGGGCAGGGCGAGGGCGCGGTGCCAGTCGGCGTAGGCGGCGTCGATGTCCGGCGGGTCGCCACCGAGCAGCAGGGCGGGCAGCGTGGTGGCGGCCATCACGCGCTCCATCTCCGGCACGGCCGGGATCTTGAGCCACGTGTACGCCGAGGTCACGCCGAGCGCCTGGGCGACGCTGATCGAGCGGATCACGGCCTCGGGCGACAGGTCGTTGCGGAGCGCCCCCGACTCCGTGCGCCGCGCCCAGAAGGGCTCCACCATGGCCATCAGGCGGCGGCGGGCCAGGTCGGTGACCGCGCGGGCGCAGGACTCCAGGGTGGACACGGTGGCGTGGTCGTTGGGGTCGATGCGGCAGAGCATCTTGCCGCCGTCCAGGCGCATGGCGTCGATCGAGGCCGCGTCGAAGCCGGTGAAGCGGTCGTCCAGCTCGAAGACCGAGCCCTGCAGGCCGCCCCGGTTCATGGAGCCGAAGGCCAGCTTGCCCTCCAGCGCGCCCAGCAGGAGCAGGTCCTCCAGCACGTCGGGGGAGGCCAGGATGCCGTCCACGCCGGGGCGGGCGAGCGCCACCTGGAGGCGGTCGAGCAGGTCCGTGCGGCTGGCCATGGCCAGCGGCCGGTCGCGTACGGCCAGGGAGCCGCGGGCCGGGTGGTCGGCGGCGATGATCAGCAGCCGCTCGTCCTCGCCGGGCAGGCCGCGCCGCTGCCGGCGGGCCGCGGCCTCGGCGATCTCCTCGGGGCGCGTCGCCCTGATATGGGTGAGCCGCTCGTACCCGGCGGTCCTGGACAGTGTGACGTCGCTCAAGAGCCGGCCCCGTTCAGCAGGTCTTCCACTTCCGACGTGGACGGCATCGCGTCGGCGCAGGCCAGCTGGGCGGCCACGTACGCGCCCGCCGCGTTGGCGAAGCGCACCGTGCGCTCCAGCGGCCAGCCGCGCAGCAGTCCGACGCAGAGGGCGCCGCCGAACGCGTCGCCCGCCCCGATGCCGTTGACCACCTTCACCTCCACCGGCTCCACCAAGGCACTTTCCTCAGAGGTACGCGCGAGAACCCCCTCGGGGCCCATTTTCACGACGGCCACTTTCACGCCCGCGTCCAGCAGCGCCTGCGCGGCGGCCTCCGGGTCGCGCACGCCCACCGCGGTCTCCACCTCGTCGAGGTTGCCGACGGCGACGTTCGCGTACGGGAGCGCCCGCCGCGCCGCCTCGTGCGCAGCCTCCCGCGACTGCCACAGTGTCGGCCGCCAGTCGAGGTCGAAGACGGTCCACCCCGACGTGCGCGCCGACGCGCGGGCCGACAGGGCGGCGGCGTGGGCGGCGGCGCTCGGCTCCTTGCTCAGCCCGGTCAGCGAGAACCAGAACAGGCTCGTGTCCGCGATTGCCCCGAGGTCCAGATGGGAAGGGGAGATCCGCAGGTCCGGCGGATGCTCGCCGCGGTAGAAGTAGATCGGGAAGTGGTCGGGAGGGAAGATCTCGCAGAACGTCACGGGCGTCGGCGGGCCCTCGATGGTGCTCACGAAGGCGTCGTCCACGCCGAAGCCGCGGATCGCCCGCCGTACGAACTCCCCGAACGGATCCGCCCCCACGCCGGTGATCACGGCGGAGCGCAGCCCGTGGCGCGCCGCGGCGACGGCCACGTTGGTCGGGCTGCCGCCGAGGAACTTGCCGAAGCTCTCGACGTCGGCCAGGCCGACGCCGCTCTGCAGCGGGTAGATGTCGACGCCGCAGCGGCCGATCGTGATCAGATCGTACAAAGCACCTCCAAGGCGAGCCTACTGTCGACACTATGGCATATTGTCATGACATTCGGACGTCCGCTATGTTACCTAACGTGCCCAGACCGAAACCCGTGCGACGCACAACGGAAGGTGTCGAACTGTTAGCGCCCGGATGTCCGGGTAAAGGCGCAGCATGTGGGCACATCCTCGAAGTTTGGCGAGGCCTTTACGTCATCTGCATGTCATGACATATTGGCCGATGGCTTTACCTCCTTTACGGACATGTCGGAGGGTACGCATGGCATTGCGGAAACGGTCGATGGGTGTGGTCGCGGTCCTGGCGGCGACCGGGCTGGGGTTGGCCGCCTGCGGCCAATCGTCCGGCGGAGGTGGTGACGCCATCGAATTAACGATCACCCAGAACGCCATCGCGGGCGGGAAGAACGCCGCCGGCGCGAACTTCATCACGAACTGGGTGATCCCCAAGTTCGAGGCGGCCCAGAAGGCGAAGGGCAAGGACGTCAAGGTCAAGTTCATCCCCAGCGGCGTCGACGACGAGCAGTACAAGACCAAGCTCTCCCTGGACCTCAAGTCAGGCAAGGGCGCGGACGTGATGGACATCGACAGCATCTGGGCCGGCGAGTTCGCCGAGGCCGGCTACCTGAAGCCGCTGTCGGACCTGGCCGGGGCGGACGCCGACAACTGGGACGGCTGGTCGCAGATCCCCGAGGCCGTGCAGGGCATGGCCTCGTTCAACGGCAAGAAGTACGCCCTGCCCGTCGGCACCGACGGCCGGGTGCTCTACTTCAACAAGACCCTCTTCCAGAAGGCCGGGCTCCCGGCCGACTGGCAGCCGAAGAGCTGGCAGGAGATCCTCGACGCCGGCGCGAAGCTGAAGTCCTCCGGCGTGCCCGTGCCGATCCAGATCAACGCCGGCACCGCGATGGGCGAGGCCACCTCCATGCAGGGCGTGCTGCCGCTGCTCGCGGGCGCGGGCGGCGAGGTCCAGAAGGACGGCAAGTGGACCGGCGCCTCGCAGCCGATGAAGGACGCGCTCGGCCTCTACCAGAAGATCTACGGCGGCGGCCTCGGCGACCCCAAGCTCCAGCAGGAGGCCAAGGGCCGCGACAAGTCGTTCCAGCAGTTCGCCGCGGGCAAGATCGGCATCCTGCTGGAGGGCGACTACTTCTGGCGCGGCGTCGTCAACCCCAAGACCGGCGTGGCCAAGATGGCGGACCGTGACCAGGTCGTCGGCTATGCCATGATCCCGGCCATGGAGCCCGGCAAGGGCATCCGCGGCCAGGACTTCGTGAGCATGTCCGGCGGCGCCCTGCGTGCCGTCAACCCCAACAGCAAGCACCCGAAGGAGGCCTTCGAGCTGGCCGCGTTCACGCTGTCGCCGGAGGGGCTGAAGGAGGAGACCAAGGACGGCAACGTGCGCATCACGCCGCGTTCCGACGTCAACAAGGAGATCCTCGCGAACGAGCCGCTGCTGGCCTACATCTCTGAGAAGGTGCTCCCGCTGACGGCCTACCGGCCGCCGGTCGCCGTCTACCCGCAGGTGTCGGTGGCGCTGCAGGAGGCCTCCGCCGCGGTGGCCGGCGGCACCCCGCCCGACCAGGCGGCGGCCGACTACCAGAAGAAGCTTGAGGGAATCGTCGGTGGCGCTGGCAACATCGCCTCCTGAGGTCGCCGAGGCCGCCGGGCCGGACCGGTACAGCTCGGACGCGGCGGGCCTCGGCAGGCTGCGGGCAGGGGTCTTCGTGGCCCCCGCCCTGCTGCTCGTCGCGGTCTTCCTCGTCTTCCCCGCGCTCTGGGTGCTCTATCTCGGGCTCACGAACTACCGCCTGACCGGCGCCGCCGCGGCCGAGCCGCAGTTCGTCGGGCCGGCCAACCTCATCGAGGCGGTCTCCAACCCGGAGTTCTGGAGCTCCACGTGGCTGACGGTCGAGTTCGTGGCGGGCTCGGCCGTCATCGGGCAGGTCGGGCTCGGCTTCACGATCGCCTGGCTGCTGCGCGACCGGCGCGGCCCGCTGAAGCGGCTGGTCGAGGGCCTGGTCATCCTGGCCTGGATCCTCCCCAGCGCGATCGTGTCGTTCCTGTGGGTCGCGCTGCTCGACCGCGACGCCGGCACGCTCAACGCGCTGCTCGGCATCCAGGGCTTCGGCTGGCTGCTCGACCACCCCATGCTGTCGATCATCGTCTTCAACATCTGGCGCGGCACGGCGTTCTCGATGATGTTGTACGGCGCCGCGCTCGGCAACGTGCCCCCGTCGCACCTGGAGAGCGCCCGCCTGGCCGGGGCCTCCGGCTGGCAGCAGCTCAGGGACGTGGTGTTCCCGCACATCAGAGGGCACATCCTGACGAACCTGCTGCTGATCAGCCTGTGGACCTTCAACGACTTCACCCCCTTCCTGCTCACCGCGGGCGGCCCCGACGGCAAGTCCGAGGTGCTGGCCGTGCACGTGTACAAGGTCGCGCTGCAGAGCGGCGAACTCGGCCACGGCGCCGCGGTCTCCACGATCATCCTGCTCATCAACCTGGTCGTGGCGGTGTTCTACCTGCGGCTGCTCCGGAGCAAGAAATGACGCGTTTCGTGCTGGGCCGGATCGGCTTCTACACGCTGATCGCGGTGCTGCTGGCCTTCTTCACGATCCCGCTGCTGTGGCTGGTGACGGCGCCCTTCACCTCGAACCCGACGTACGAGGTGCAGGTGCCGGACTTCACCTGGGCCAACTTCGAGGCGGTCATCGAGCATCCGTACGCGCTGCCGTCGCTCTACAACTCCCTGCTGCTGTCGGTCGGCACGGCCGTCCTGGTGGTGATCATGGCCGCGCTGGCCGCGTACGCGCTGAGCCGGGTGCGGCTGCCCGGCCGGGACGCGCTGCTCTACGCGCTGCTCCTGCTGTCGTCGATCATCACGGGGACGGCGGCCATGGTGCCGCTCTTCCAGCTCGCGGTGGAGCTGAACCTCATCGACTCGCAGCTCGGGCTGATCCTCATCCTGACCGGCGGGCTGCTGCCGGCGGCGATCTTCATGCTCAAGGACTTCATGGACTCGACGCCGAAGTCGTACGAGGAGTCGGCGCGGGTGTTCGGGGCCACGCCGCTGCAGATCGTGCGGCACGTGGTGGTGCCGCTCGTACGGCCCGGGCTGGCGACGATCGCGGTCTGGTCCGTGGCCAACGTGTGGGGAAATTTCCTGATGCCGTACCTGCTGCTGAGCGACGTCGAGAAGCAGCCGGCCGCCGTCATCACGTACACGCTGTACACCGAGGGTGGGCAGGCCAACCTCAGCATGCTCTCCACGTTCGGCCTGCTCTACTCGGTCCCCGTGGTGCTCATGTATCTGTTCGTCAGCAAGAAGTACGGCTTCCGCTTCCACGGAGGGATCAAGCGTTAATGGCCGGAATCGAACTACGCGGCCTGACCAAGGTCTACCCCGGCGGGGTGAAGGCGCTCGACTCGCTCGACCTGGCCATCCCCGACGGCGAGTTCTTCGCCCTGCTCGGGCCCTCCGGCTGCGGCAAGACGACGCTGCTGCGCACGATCGCCGGGCTGGAGACCGCGACCGGCGGGGCCGTCGTCATCGGCGACAGGGACGTGACAGGCGTGCAGCCGGGCGGCCGGGACGTCGCCATGGTCTTCCAGGACTACGCGCTCTTCCCGCACATGGACGTCACGGAGAACATCGCCTACCCGCTGCGCATCAAGAAGGTCGCCAAGGGCACGCGCCGCGACAAGGCCGCCGAGGTGGGGGCGCGGCTCGGCCTCGAACACCTCATGGACCGGCGGCCGGGGCAGCTCTCGGGCGGGCAGCAGCAGCGCGTGGCGCTGGCCAGGGTGATGGCCACGCAGGCGCAGGCGTTCCTCTTCGACGAGCCGCTGTCCAACCTGGACGCCCGGCTGCGGCTCGAAGCCCGTACGTTCCTGAAGAAGCTCCAGCGCGAGCTGGGCGTCACCACCGTCTTCGTCACCCACGACCAGGCGGAGGCCCTGGCCATGGCCGACCGGATGGCCGTCATGGAGAGCGGGCACATCCGGCAGATCGGCACCCCGGCCGAGGTCTTCCAGCGGCCCGCCAACACGTTCGTGGCCGGGTTCATCGGCTCGACACCCATGAACCTGCTGGACGGCACCGTACGAGGTGACACGCTGGAGGTGGCAGGGTGCAAGGTGGCCGTCCCGGCCTCCGCCGAAGGACGGCTGTCCGACGGGGAGAAGATCGTGTACGGCGTGCGGCCCGAATACCTGGCCTACTCGTCCGAGCCCGCTGACGGCGCGCTGGGCGGCAAGGTCGTCATCGTGGAGAACCTCGGCGCGTCCCACCTGGTGACCCTCGACGTCAACGGCGTGACCGTGCAGGCCGTCGTGCCGGAGGGCGGCGAGCCCGAGATCGGCGAGAACGGCCACGCGGCGCCCCGGCGCGACCGCGCCCTCGTCTACCGGGACGGGGAATTGGTGTGAGAGGTCACTGGAGTCTGGACGACCGGCTGGAGCGGATCCTGCGCGAGGTGCCGTTCGAGGTGCCCGCCGGGACCGCGGCCGTCTCCGTCCGCCTGTCGTACGACAGGTCGCAAGGCGTGATCGACCTCGGCTGCGGCGCGCCGGACGGCTTCCGCGGCTGGTCCGGGGGCGCGCGTGACTCGTACTCGATCACTCGCGACTGGGCCACCCCCGGCTACCTGCCGGGCGAGCCGGAGGCCGGGACGTGGCACGTGTGGCTGCGGCTGCACCGGATCCCGCCGCAGGGGCTCGACTACGAGCTCGAGATCACCACTTCGGCCGCCGTCCCCGCCGAGCCGGTCGCGGAGGAGCCCCCGCACGGGGAGCGCCCGCCGCGCCGGGACATCCCCTCCGTCGACGGCCTGCGGTGGTTCGCCGGGGACTTCCACTCCCACACCCTGCACAGCGACGGCAGCCTGACCATCGCCGAGCTGGCCGAGCTGGCGCACGGCCGCGGCCTCGACTTCCTGGCCGTCACCGACCACAACACCGTCAGCCACCACCCGTGGCTGGCCAGGATCGACCGTGACATCACGCTCATCCCGGGCCAGGAGGTCACCACCGACCGGGGCCACGCGAACGTGTTCGGCGACGTCGGCTGGGTCGACTTCAGGCAGCCGGCCGACTCCTGGGTCGAGCACGCCGAGCGCGCGGGCGGGCTGATCTCGATCAACCACCCGCTCGGCGGCGACTGCGCCTGGCTGCTGCCCATCGACCGCCGGCCCCGGATCGCCGAGGTCTGGAGCTCCGGCTGGTGGGACCGCCGCTGGGGCGCGCCGCTGGCCTGGGCGGACGCCTGGCGCGACGACGTGATCGCGATCGGCGGCAGCGACTTCCACCGCACCGGCTCCGACGGCCTGCCGGGCGCGCCGACGACGTGGGTGCTGGCCGAGGAGACGGGCACGGTGCTGGACGGCGTGCGCGCCGGGCGCACCGCCGTCTCCACGGGCCCCGACGGGCCGCTGCTGCTCAGACTGGGCGACGAACTGCTCGCGCTGGACGCCGACGGCCTGGTGCTGGTACGCCCCGACGGCACGCGGCAGGTCGTACGGGGGGAGCGCACGTTACTGCGGGCCATTGACGGACGGCACCGCCTGGAAACGTACGAGAACGAGGTGATCGCACTGTGCGAGTGAAAGTCGCCAACGCGCCCGTGAGCTTCGGCGTGTTCGAGCTGGCCACCGAGGCGCCGCCGCTCAGCGCCGACGAGATGGTCCGGGCGCTGTCCGAGGCCGGTTACGAGGGCATCGACTCCGGGCCGATCGGTTACCTGGGCACCGGGTCCGGGCTCGCCGACCGGCTGGCCGGGAGCGGGCTGCTGCTCGCGGGCGGCTGGGTGGACCTGCCCTACCGCGACGCGGGGGCCTACCAGGACGGGCTGCCCGCGCTGGAGTCCGCGCTCGACGTGTTCGCCGCCGCGCCGCCGGCGCCGGAGGGGTTCGGGCCGCGGCCCACGCTGGCCTGCTCGGGATCGCCCGAGCGGTTCGCGCGCCCCGGTGGGAGCGTTCCAGGGCTGGCGGCGTCCGAGTGGGCGGGCTACGCGGCCCGCGTGCAGGACGCCACCGACCGGTGCCGCGAGCGCGGGCTGGAGCCCGCCTTCCACCACCACCTCGGCACCTATGTCGAGACCCCCGACGACGTGGAGCGGCTGCTGGAGCTGACCGACGTGCAGCTCTGCCTCGACACCGGCCACCTGCTGCTGGCCGGGGGCGACCCCGTGACGGCCCTGCGGGACTGGGCGAGCCGGGTCGGGCACGTGCACATCAAGGACGGCGACACGAAGATCCTCGCCGCGGCCCTCGCCGACGGCGCCGACCTGCGCGAGCTCATGGGACGCGGCGGGTTCGCCCGGCTGGGTGAGGGCGAGCTGGACCTGCCCGCCGTGCTGCGCACCCTCGACGAGATCGACTACGCGGGATGGATCATCATCGAGCAGGACACCCTGCCCGGACGCCGCACCGTCGCCCAGAACATCGCCGACCAGGCGGCCAACCGCCAGAAGCTGAAGGACTTGGGAATTTGAGAATCGCGCTGGTGGGATGCGGCGCCGTGACGCAGGCGGTGTACGTGCCGCTGCTGTCGAGGCGGCGCGACCTGTTCGAGGTGGTCGCGGTCTGCGACCTGTCGCGGACGCTGGCCGACGCCGTGGGCGACCGGCTGGGCGCGGCCGGGCGCTACACGGCGGTGGAGGAGCTGATCTCCGCCGGGGGCTTCGACGCCGTGCTCGTCCTCGCCTCCGGCTCGCACGGGGAGACGGTGGGCCGGGCGCTGGCCGCCGGGTACGCCGTGCTGTGCGAGAAGCCGCTCGCGCTGACCAGGGCCGAGGTGGCGGCGCTGCCCGAGGGCCGGCTGATGGTGGGCTACATGAAGCAGTACGACCCGGCCGTGCGCCGGGCCGAGGAGCTGCTGGCCGAGCTGGGCGGCCCGGAGGTGGTCAGGTCGGTCGAGGTGACCGTGCTGCACCCCAGCGGGGAGTCGCAGCTGGCCTTCGCGAACCTGACCCAGGCACGGGACGTGGACCCCGGGCTGCTCGACTCGCTGCGCGCCGCCGAGCGCGCGCTCGTCTCGCGGGCGCTGGGGGAGCCGGCGCCGGAGGCGGTGCGGGCGCTGTACGGGGTGGCGCTCGGGTCGATCTGCCATGACTTGTCGCTCTTGAGGCGCTTCACCGGATCTCCTGCGGACATTTCGCATGTTGAGACATGGGGTCCCGGGCCCGGGTCCGTCGAGATCAGCGGGCCCCTGCCGGTCCGGGGGCGGTTCTCGATCCGCTGGCACTACCTGGAGGACTATCCGGCCTACCGCGAGACCGTGGCGATCCACCACGACAAGGGCTCGCTGGAGCTGGTCTTCCCCTCGCCCTACCTGATGAACGCCCCCACGACCCTGACCGTGGTGTCCGGCGCCGAGAGCCGTACGGAGTACCGGGACGTCACCGAGGCGTTCGAGGTGCAGCTGGCCGCCTTCCATGCTTTCGTGAACGATGGCAAGCCGCCGCTCACCGACGTGGGCGGCGGGCTGGAGGACATCGTGACGGCCCAGCGGATCGCCGCCCGTTACGCCGTACAGCATGATCTGCCCATTGGAGGGGAGGCCGTGTGAGCGCCGAGATCGTCGTCGTCCCGCACACGCACTGGGACAGGGAGTGGTACGAGCCGTTCCAGCGCTTCCGGCTGCGGCTGGTGGCGCTGCTGGACGAGGTGCTCGACCAGATGGAGCGCGAGCCCGCCTACCACTTCACCCTCGACGGGCAGCTGGCCTGCGTGGACGACTACCTGGAGGTGCGGCCGGAGAACCGCGACCGCATCGCCGCGCTCGTCGAGTCGGGGCGGCTGGCGGTGGGCCCGTGGCAGATCCTGCTCGACGAGTTCCTGTGCTCGGGCGAGAACATCGTGCGCAACCTCGAGCTGGGCATGGCCCGGGCGGACAAGCTCGGCGGGGCGATGCCGGTCGGCTACCTGCCCGACATGTTCGGGCACACGGCGCAGATGCCGCAGATCCTGCGCAAGGCCGGGCTGCTGCACGCGTGCGTCTACCGAGGGGTGCCGTCCTCGGTCGTCACCGACGCCTTCGCCTGGGTCGCGCCCGACGGGACGGCGCTGCGTACCCAGTACCTGCCCGCGGGCGGGTACGGTAACGGCGCGCACCTGTTCTCCGACCCGTCCGGGCTGGCCGAGCGGGCGGCCGCGTTCGTGACGACCATGCGGGAGTGGCACGGGCCGGAGGGGCCGCTGCTGGCCATGTACGGCACCGACCACTCGGCGCCCGTACGCGGGCTCCCGGACATGGTGGCCGCGATCGGCGCCCGAATGGACACCCTGTCCGGATATATCGGGGAAAATCCCGGCGACGTGGACGGGTTGCCGCGCGTGCCCGGCGAGCTGCGCTCCCACGCGCGTGCCAACATCCTGCCCGGCGTCATCTCGGTCCGCGCCCACGTCAAGCAGGCCATGGGCCGCGCCGAACGCATGGTCGAGCGCTACGCCGAGCCCCTCGCCACCCTCTGGGGCGGGGAGTGGCCGGGCCGCTTCCTCGACATGGCGTGGTGGCGGCTGGTGGACGCCAGCGGGCACGACTCGGTGACCGGCTGTGGCGTCGACGACACCGCCCAGCAGGTGGCCGCGCGCATCGCGGAGGCCGAGCACCTCGGACAGGCCGTACGCGACATGGTGACCGCCCGCCTGGCCGGGTCGGTGCCCTCCGACGGGGCGCTCGTCGTCAACCCGACACCTCAGACGCGCAGCGGCGTGGTCGTCGTGGACCTGGCCGGTACGGACCCGCTCGTCGACGCCTCCGGCGCGCCGGTGCCCTCGCAGACCCTGGAGTACGCCGGGACGCTGCTGCTCGACGAGGAGATGGACCCGGCACTCGCGCTGACCTTCATCCACGGCACCGAGCTCTACGGGCAGCAGATCACGGGCTGGTCCATCGAGGGCGAGACGCTGACGTTCACGGTGGCGCGGGAGACGGCGCTGGCCTTCGACGTGGAGGACCTGCGCGGGTCCCTGGACGGGGTGACCCGCGTGCGCATTCTCGCCGAGCCCAGGCGCAAGGTCGCGGCCCTGATCGAGGTCCCGCCGCTGGGCCACACCAGCCTGCGGCCCGCTCCGTACGAGCAGGTGTACGGGACATCCGCATCCGGCCGCCTGCCCACGGAGCACGACCCGTCCTGCCGGCTCGGCTCCGACCCGGCGACCCCGCCGGTGCGCGGGGACGAGCAGGTGCTGGAGAACGGCCTGCTGCGGGTCACGATCGCCGGCGACGGCACGTTGACGCTGGAGGGCCGGGACGGCACCACGATCACGGGCGCCGGCCGCATCGTGGACGGCGGCGACGTCGGCGACACCTACAACTACGCGCCCCCTCTCACGGACCAGATCGTCTCCGAGCCGTCGTCCGTGGAGACCGAGCTCATCTGCTCCGGTCCCGTGGTGGCCCGGGTGGACGTGCGGCGCACGTACCTCTGGCCCGCCTCGGGCGACGGCGTCGAGGGCGCTCCCGAGCTCCCGGCGCCCGCGCGGAGCCCCCGTACCGAGGAGATCGTCGTCACCACCCGCGTCGAGCTGCGGGCCGGCGAGCCTTACGTGCGGCTCCACGTCGAGTTCGACAACCGGTGCGAGGACCATCGGGTGCGCCTGCACGTGCCGCTGCCGGCGCCGGCGTCGCAGTCGCACGCCGAGGGCCAGTTCGCGGTCGTGACCCGCGGGACGACCTCGGAGGGCGGCTGCGGCGAGACCCCGCTGCCCACCTTCCCCGCCTCGTCGTGGGTGGCGGCCGGGGGCGTGGCGGCGCTGCTCGAGCACGTGACGGAGTACGAGCTGGTGGACGGCGAACTGGCCCTCACCCTGCTGCGCTCGGTCGGCTACCTCTCCCGCAACCGCAACGCCCTCCGCCCCGAACCGGCCGGCCCCCAGCTCCCGACCCCGGCCGCCCAGTCACGCGGGCTCCGCTCGGTGAGCCTGGCGCTGATGCCGTACCAGGAGTCCTGGGAGGAGGTGGTCCCCCAGGCGGAGACCTTCCGCCACGACCTCCTGGTGGTCCCCGGCCAGGGCGACCGGGCGCTCGCGCTGCCTTCCCCGGCGGCCGGGCTGTCGGTGACGGGGGACGGGGTGGTGATGACCTCGCTCAGGATGCGTGACGACTGGCAGGAGCTGCGCATGGTGGCGCTGACCCCTGACGCCACGGAAGCCGTCATTTCCGGCGCTTTCGGGCAGGCGCGGCGAGCGGATCTGCGCGGCCGTCCCGGCGAGTCCGTGCAGGCCATCGATGGCGTGGTACGGCTGCCCATGGGGCCGTGGGAAATCGCGACCATCCAAATTCGTCAACTCTGAGTAATGGATCGAACGCCAGTTGTAATGTTGCGGCATGGTCACGTCGCAACACGAGGGCATCACTAAGATCGCTACCCTCGACTTCGGGCATACCGCACAGATGTTGCGGGCGCTGTTCGACCTGTCGATACCGGAATCAGGCGACGCTCGGCTCGGCTCGCCTGATCTGTCGGACGCCAAGCCGGCTGTGTGCCGAGCCGACGGTGCGCTGCTCTACGGAAGGGGGAAGAAGAAGCTCGGCGTCATCACGGAAACGCAACGCGGAGAGGACAAGGACAAGCTCTATTCGTGGCTGGAGTACATCGCCAACTTCCGGGCCCGCGAGCGGTGTCCGGTCTGCCTGGTGGTCATCTGTCCTGATCGAAAGATCGCCCGCTGGGCGGCCAAGCCCATAGAAACCGGCCATCCTGGGTTGACCCTGACCCCGTTGGTCATCGGTCCCGACAACACTCCGGCCATCACCGATGTGGAGGAGGCAGCGGGCAATATCGGGCTGGCCGTCGTCTCAGCCATCACGAAGAACGACGACCCGCGGTTCAAGGACATCCTGGGCGCCTTGAACCAGGCTCTGAGCAGGATCGATCGCAAGCTTGCCGGAAAGTACGGGCACTACATAAACGTGTCGCTGACTGGTGAGGCGCAAGAAGAATGGGGGAGACTTATGGCTATGCAGACCTATCCCTACCAGGGCGAGTACGCCGAGAGCCTGCTGGCTGAGGGCCGGGCGGAAGGCAAGGCGGAAGGCGAGGCGAAAGGCAGGGCGGAAGGCGAGGCCAGGCTTCTGCTGAAGCTGCTGGAGATGCGTGGCATCGCGGTGTCCGAGGAGGTCCGTGAGCGGATCGCGGGCTGTGAGGACACGTCCACTCTCGAAGCCTGGTTCCAGCGGGCGTTCACCGTCGACTCTGCGGAGGGACTCTTTGTCTGAGCCGCCGACTACGGAGATCTCGCCGCGCGAGTATTGGATGAGCCTCATGGCCCAAGAGAAATACGAGTACCAGCGCCTCTACATGCGGACGCTGCGGGAGAAGGCCAGCTCGGTGCTCCGGACTCTTGAGACTCAAGGGGTGCCTATGTCCGACGAGATCCGCGAGCGAATTCTCGGCTGCCGGGACACGATCATCCTGGACCGCTGGCTCGTGGAGGCGTTCCATGTCCGGTCGGCGGAAGAGCTCTTCGGCCCCGGCCAAGCCTGACGTTCGGGTCAACCGGCCCGTTAAGGGCCGGAACCCAGAAGCCCAAGCTGGCGGGCGGATGGCCAGCCAGACCTCCGCGAACGCCGAGCTCGATGACAGATCCCGCCCCGTGAGGGCGGCGAAGCGCCGCAAGCGGTAGGCCAGGGTGTTGGAGTGGATGTGGAGCGCCGCTGCCGCGTCTGTCCTACGGTGTCGCGTACGGGATCTTCGCGGTGCTCGTGCTGGTCGTGTGCGTCTACGGCTTCCGGTTCATGCTGTTCGTCAACAAGATCGCGGTGGCGGCGGCGTCGCTGCTGTTCGTGCTGGGGGTGTTCGCCTTCGCCGGCGACTTCGACCCCTCCTACCCGGGCACGCTGGGGGCGGATGACCCGCTGTTCTGGCCGTCGTTCATCGGCGCGGCACTGATCGTGCTGTCCAACCCGGTGTCGTTCGGAGCGTTCCTCGGGGACTGGTCCCGCTACATCCCGGCGAGCACGCCGCGCTCGCGCGTGATGGCCGCCGCGTTCCTGTCGCAGATCGCCACCATCCTGCCGTTCTTCTTCGGTCTGGCCACCGCGTCGATCATCGCGGCCAAGGCCGCCGAATACGTCGACCCGGCCGCGCCCAACTACGTCGGCGGGCTGCTGGCGATCTCGCCGGGCTGGTACTTCGTGCCCGTCTGCCTGATCGCGCTCATCGGCGGCATGTCCACGGGCACGACCTCGCTCTACGGCACCGGGCTCGACTTCTCCAGCGTCTTCACCCGCTTCTCCCGCGTGCAGGCCACGATTGCGCGCGGTCGCGAGGGTCGGCTAGCGGGTGCCCCAGGAGTAGGTCTGCTTACGCAGCTTCAGATAGACGAACGACTCGGTGGCCCGTACGGCGGGGATGGCACGAATTTTGCTGAGAATTTCCAGAAGGTGCCCATCGCCCTCGCAGACGACCTCGACGATCACGTCGAAGGAGCCCGCGGTGAGGACCACGTAGTCGATCTCCTCGATGGCGGCCAGCTCGTCGGCCACCGCCTCCAGGTCGCCCTCGATGTTGATGCCGATCATCGCCTGCCGCGGGAAGCCCAGCGTCAGCGGGTCGGTGACCGCGACGATCTGCATCACGCCGGCGTCATGGAGTCGCTGGACGCGCTGGCGCACGGCGGCCTCGGACAGGCCCACGGCCTTCCCGATCGCCGCGTACGGCATGCGCCCGTCGCGCTGGAGCTGTTCGATGATCTGCTTGGACAGATCGTCGAGCACCACCGGCCCGGCATTGGCGTTGGTGCGGCGTACGCGCGGCGGCGTCGTCATCGACAGCACTCCTCCTACCGGGACGGCGTTACGGGCACGTTCCCGCTGAGTTGCCGCCCCGGTGCGACATGTTGTCAGTTCTGGGCGGGCTGTCAAGCGAATTCGTAGCAATTTGGTATCTTCACCACGAAATCCCTTGTTCAGATGCAACGTGCTCTGTAAGAGTCGCGGCATCTCAGCCACGAGGAGGGGCACCTTGACCACCCGTCTCCAGAACTTCATCAACGGGGAGTTCGTGGACGCGAAGAGCGGCCGATTTTCCGACGTCATAGACCCGTGCACCGGTGAGGCCTACCTGCAGGCCCCCGTCTCGGGCGCCGAGGACGTCGACGCCGCCTACGCCGCCGCGGCCGCCGCCTTCGAGTCGTGGGGCAGGACCACCCCGGGTGAGCGGGCCAACCTGCTGCTCAAGGTGGCCGACGCGATCGACGCGCGGGCCGACGAGATCAACGAGGCCGAGTGCCGCAACACCGGCAAGCCGCGCGCCCGCATGGCCGAGGACGAGACCCCGGTCGCCGGCGACCACTTCAGGTTCTTCGCGGGTGCGGCGCGCACGCTCGAGGGCCCCACGGCCGGCGAGTTCCTCGCCGACCACACCAGCGTCATCAGGCACGAGCCGATCGGCGTGATCGGCCAGGTCACGCCGTGGAACTACCCGATGATGATGGCGGTCTGGAAGATCGCCCCCGCGCTCGCGGCCGGCAACACGATCGTGCTCAAGCCGTCCGACACCACCCCGGCCTCCACGCTGAAGCTGGCCGAGATCATCGGTGAGGTGCTGCCCGCCGGGGTCTTCAACGTCGTCACCGGCGACCGCGAGACCGGCGCGCTCGTCGTCGGCCACCCGACGGCCTCCATGGTCGCCATCACCGGCTCGGTCGGCGCGGGCATGTCGGTCGCCAAGAACGCCGCCGACGACCTCAAGCGCGTGCACCTCGAGCTCGGCGGCAAGGCCCCCGTCGTGGTGTTCGAGGACGTCAAGGACCTGCGCAAGGCCGCCGCGGACATCGCCGTCGCCGGGCTCTACAACGCCGGCCAGGACTGCACCGCCGCCTGCCGGGTGCTGGTGCAGGAGAGCGTGCACGACGAGTTCGTGGCCGCGCTGACCGAGGCCGCGGCCGGCACCGTGACGGGCGACCTGGACAACGAGGACGCGCTCTACGGGCCGCTCAACAACGAGAACCAGCTCGCCAAGGTCCAGGGCTTCATCGACCGGGTCCCGGCGCACGCCAAGGTCCTCACCGGCGGTCACCGCGTCGGAGAGAAGGGCTACTTCTTCGCCCCGACGATCGTCGACGGTCTCAAGCAGGACGACGAGATGGTGCAGAACGAGGTCTTCGGCCCCGTGATCACCGTCCAGACGTTCACCGACGAGGCCGACGCGCTGGCCAAGGCCAACGACGTCAAGTACGGCCTGAGCGGCTCGGTCTGGACCTCCGACCACGGCCGCGCCATGCGCATGTCCAACCGCCTCGACTTCGGCGTGGTCTGGGTCAACACGCACATCCCGTTCGTCTCGGAGATGCCGCACGGCGGCTTCAAGCACTCCGGGTACGGCAAGGACCTGTCGGTGTTCGGCCTGCACGACTACACCCGCGTCAAGCACGTCATGCACTACATCGGCGAATAGGGACAGACCTGGGATGGCTGAGCTTAATGCGATAGAGCTTGAGGACGTCGTCAAGGAATACCTCTCGCATGGCGAGGTCGTCCAGGCGGTCAAGGGCGTCACGCTGGACATCGCCGAGGGGGAGTTCTTCTCCCTCCTCGGCCCGTCCGGGTGCGGCAAGACCACGACGATGAGGATGATCGCCGGGTTCGAGCCGCCCTCGAAGGGCCTGGTGCGGCTGCACGGCAAGGACGTCACGAACGTCCCGCCCAACAAGCGCGACGTCAACATGGTCTTCCAGTCCTACGCGCTCTTCCCGCACATGAACGTCTGGGACAACGTGGCGTTCGGGCTGAAGCAGCGCAGGACGCCGCAGGAGGAGATCAGGCGGCGGGTCGGCGAGATGCTGGAGATCGTCGATCTCACCGGCAGGGAGAAGCGCAGGCCGCGCGAGATGTCGGGCGGCCAGCAGCAGCGCGTGGCGCTGGCCCGCGCGCTGGTCAACCGGCCGCGGGCGCTGCTGCTCGACGAGCCGCTCGGCGCGCTCGACCTCAAGCTCCGCCAGGCCATGCAGATCGAGCTCAAGCGCATCCAGCGCGAGGTCGGCATCACGTTCGTGTACGTGACGCACGACCAGAACGAGGCGCTGACCATGAGCGACCGGATCGCGGTCATGAACGACGGGCTGGTCGAGCAGCTGGCCGGGCCGCGCGAGATCTACGAACGGCCCGCGACCGCGTTCGTGGCCGGCTTCATCGGCACCTCCAACCTGCTCACGGGCACGGCGAACGGCGGGGTGCTGAAGATCGGCGGCGGCCGGGTGCTGGTGCCGGAGCAGGACGGCGACGTGACCGTGACCGTGCGGCCGGAGAAGATCACCATCGGCACGGAGGAGCCCGCCGAGGGCCTGAGCGCCGTGCGCGGGACGGTCGCCGAGGTCGTCTACCTGGGGACGTACAACAGCTACGCCGTGAGCCTCGCTGACGGGGCCGAGATCACGGTGTTCCAGCAGAACGCGCTTGACGCCACGGCCACCGCGGAGCGGGGCGACTCCGTGTGGCTGTCGTGGCAGGCGCAGCACTCGTATGTGATTGGAAGTTGATAGCACCTCATGAACCACCCCATGCCCCGCACCCGTCGTGACTTCTTCCGCGCCGCCGGGTTCTCCGCCGCCGGGCTCGCGCTGGCCGCCTGCGGTGTCCAAGGACAGAAGGCCGCGCCCCCGAAGGCCGACGCGGTCAAGGACTTCTGGGCGAAGCAGACCAAGCACGGCAAGGTCGTCTTCGCCAACTGGCCCGAGTACATGCCGGAGGACCAGGCCCCGCTGAAGAAGTTCCAGCAGGCCACCGGCATCTCGTACGAGTACAAAGAGGTCATCCAGGAGAACGCCGAGTTCTTCGGCAAGGCCGACCCCGTGCTGCGCGCCGGGCAGTCCCTTGGCTACGACATCGTCGTCATGACCAACGGCGTCCAGCTCCAGCACATGATCGAGCTGGGCTACGCGACGCCGCTCGACCACGCCCAGCTGCCGAACTTCGAGGCCAACGCCGGTCAGAAGTACAAGGAGCGGGCCTACGACCCGGGCAACAAGTACACGGTGCCGTACACGTCCGGCGTGACCGGGATCGCGTACAACACCAAGTACGTCGACGACGACATCACCAGCATCGAGTCGCTGTTCGACCCCAAGTACAAGGGGCGGGTCGGCATGATGGCCGACGCGCAGGAGATCGGCAACTTCGCGATGTTCGCGCTGGGCATCGACCCCGAGAAGTCGACCGAGGCCGACTGGAAGAAGGCCGGGGAGAAGCTCAAGGCGCAGCGCGACGCCGGAATTGTCCGTAAATATTACGATCAAAGCTACATCGACGCCGTGGCCAAGGGCGACGTCTGGATCTCCATGGCCTGGTCGGGCGACGTCTTCCAGCGCCAGCTCGCCGGTGAGCCCGTCAAGTTCGTGGTGCCCGAGGAGGGCGGCACGATCTGGACCGACAACATGCTCATCCCCAAGAACGCGGCCAACCCGGTGGACGCGCTCATGCTCATGGACTACCTCTACCAGCCGGTCGTGGCCGCCGAGCTCGACGAGTTCATCCAGTACGTCACGCCGGTCCCGGCCGTGCAGGACCTGCTGAGGGAGAAGGCCAAGACGGCCAAGGGCAAGGACAAGAAGGCCCTCGAGGAGATGGTCGACAGCCCGCTCATGTTCCCCACCGAGGCCGACTACGCCAAGCTGCGCAACTACACCCCGCTCACCACGCAGCAGGAGCAGGTCTTCAACCCGATCTTCCAGTCCGTCACCCAGGCGTAGCGGATGAGGCGGCTCACCCCCTACCTGCTGGCGCTGCCGAGCTGGATGTGGCTGGGGATCTTCCTGGTCGTCCCGATGGCCGCGATGGCATCGGTCTCCCTGCAGACCGGCAATGCCATCGACGGCTTCGCGATGACGTTCAGCGTCTCCAACTACGGCGACGCGCTCGGCAGGTACAGCACCCAGCTGCTGCGCTCGCTGCTCTACGGCGGGCTCGCCACGGTGGCCATGCTGGTGATCGGCTATCCGGTGGCGTACTGGATCGCGTTCAAGGGCGGCACGCGCAAGTCCGTGTACCTGTTCCTGCTGCTGCTGCCGTTCTTCGTGTCGTTCGTGCTGCGGACGATCTCGTGGAACTTCCTGCTGTCGGACAACGGCATCCTGTTCGGCACGCTGAAGGGCTGGGGGCTGCTGCCGGCGGACTTCCACGTGCTGGCCACGACGTTCGCCGTGGTGGGCGGGCTGACGTACAACTTCCTGCCGTTCATGATCCTGCCGATCTACGTGGCGCTGGAGCGGGTGGACCCGCGGGTGGTCGAGGCGGCCCAGGACCTGTACGCCACGCGGGCGGCGGCCTTCCGCCGGGTGGTGCTGCCGCTGTCGCTGCCGGGGGTGTTCGCCGGGGTGCTGATGACGTTCGTGCCCGCCACGGCCGACCCGATCAACGCGCAGATCCTCGGCGGCACGGCCAACACCATGATCGGCAACATCATCCAGACCGAGTACCTGACCAACCTGAACTACCCGACCGCCTCGGCACTGTCGTTCACGCTGATGGCGGTGCTGCTGGTGGGCATCTTCATCTACGCCAGGGCGCTCGGGACCGAGAACGTCCTCGAGGCGGCGGCCCGATGAGAGGGACGCGGTTGGGGGATCGGCTCCTCCAGCTCTACACCTGGATCATCATCGTCTGGCTGTCGTCGCCGATCGCCGTGATGATCCTCTTCGGCTTCAACGACAAGAAGAGCAAGTCGAACACCTCCTGGCAGGGCTTCACGCTCCGCTGGTACGCCGAGCTGTTCGACATCTCCGACCTGACCGTGGCGCTGCGCAACTCGCTGGTGATCGCCGCGGTCAGCACCGTCATCACGGTCGTCATCGGCACCATGCTGGGACTGGCGCTCGGGCGGCACCGCTTCCGCGGCAAGGGGCTGACGAACTTCCTGGTCTTCGCCGCCATCTCCACGCCCGAGCTGGTCATGGGCGCGTCGCTGCTGTCGCTGTTCGTCTCGGGGAACGTGCCCCGCGACGCCAACACGATCATCGTCGCCCACGTGCTCTTCTCGGTCTCCTTCGTGGTGGTGACGGTACGGGCGCGGATCGTCACGCTCGACCCGTCGCTGGAGGAGGCGGCCAGGGACCTGGGGGCGACGGCGTGGGGGACGTTCAGGCAGGTCACGCTGCCGTCGATCATGCCGGGCGTGATGGCCGGGGCGATGCTGTCGTTCGCGCTGTCCATCGACGACTACGTGGTCACCAGCTTCGTCAACGGCTCGACCGTCACCTTCCCGCTGTGGATCGTGGGTGCGGTCAAGACAGGTATCCCACCGCAGGTCAATGTCATGGGTACGCTGATCTTCGGCATCGGGGTGCTGATCGCGATCGGGAACGCGGTGGCGGCGCGGCGCCGTACCTAAATAAGAACTCCACGAACTTCGTAGGGAAGTGGGATTTGTGGATCCGCTGAAGGCGCTTGCTGATGCGGAGCGCAAGCCGTACTGGCTGGACAGCCCGGCCAGACCCGAGCCGCGACCGCGGCTCCTAGAGAACACGAGTGCCGACCTGGTCGTCGTCGGCGGAGGCTTCTCAGGGCTGTGGACGGCCCTGATGGCCAAGGAACGAGACCCCTCTCTCGACGTCGTCCTGCTCGAAGGGCGCCGGATCGGCTGGGCGGCCACCGGCCGCAACGGCGGGTTCTGCATGGCGACCCTCACCCACGGCCTGGCCAACGGCCTGGAGCGGTGGCCGGACGAGATCGACCGCCTCGAGCGCATGGGGGTGGCCAACCTCGACGAGATCGAGCGGACGCTGGAGCGCTACGGCGTCGACTGCTCGTTCGAGCGTACGGGGGAGCTGCACGTGGCCACCGAGCCGTGGCAGCTCGAGGCCCTCCACGAGCACCTGGACCTGATCTCGGAGCACGGGCTCGACTACCTGCCGCTCGACCAGGAGCAGGTGCGGGCCGAGCTGAACTCGCCGACCTTCCTGGGCGGCCTCTGGGACCGCAGCGGCTGCGCCATGCTCGACCCGGCGCGGCTGGCCTGGGGGCTGCGGGACGCGTGCCTGAGCCTCGGCGTGCGGGTCTACGAGCGCAGCCCGGTCCGCTCGCTGCGCGACGACGGCACGACGATCACCCTGCGCACCCCGCACGGCGAGGTCGGCGCTCGCCGGGTCGCGCTGGGCACCGGGGTGTTCCCGCCGCTGCTGCGGCGGCTCAAGCACTTCGTGGTTCCCGTGTACGACTACGCGCTGATGACCGAGCCACTGTCCGGCGCGCAGCTCGCCGAGGTCGGCTGGCGCAACCGCCAGGGCGTGGGCGACTCCGGGAACCAGTTCCACTACTACCGGCTGACCGACGACAACCGGATCCTGTGGGGCGGCTACGACGCCGTCTACTACAACGGGGGGCTGGTCAGGCCCGAGTACGAGCAGCGCGACGAGACGTTCGCCAAGCTCGCCGAGCACTTCTACGCCACCTTCCCGCAGCTCACGGACGTGCGCTTCACGCACAGGTGGGGCGGCGTGATCGACACCTGCAGCAGGTTCAGCGCCTTCTACGGGCAGGCGCACGGCGGGCGGCTGGCCTACGCGACCGGCTACACCGGGATGGGCGTGGGCGCCACCCGGTTCGGGGCGAACGTCATGCTCGACCTGCTGTCGGGCGAGCGAACCGAGCGGACGGAGCTGCGGATGGTCAAGGAGAAGCCGGTTCCGTTCCCGCCCGAGCCGGTGCGGTCCGGGGTGATCCAGGTCACCCGGTGGTCGATCGCGCAGGCCGACCAGCACCAGGGCAGGCGGAACCTGTGGCTGCGCACGCTCGACCGCATGGGACTGGGGTTCGATTCATGACCCGGGCCGCGTTCATGGTGGACGGCCTCACACTCGCCGGGGACCTGCGGGTCCCCGGCGGCGTGGGGCCGCGGCCCGGACTGGTCCTCACCGGGCCGTTCACGGGCGTGCGCTCCCAGGTGACCGGGCTCTACGCGGAGCGGCTGGCCGAGCGGGGGTACGTGACGCTGGCCTTCGACCACCGGAACTGGGGCGAGTCCGAGGGGCTGCCGCGCCGGGAGGAGGACCCTCAGGGCAAGCTGCGCGATCTGCGGGCCGCCGTGTCGTTCCTGCGGTCGCGGGACGAGGTGGACCGGGAGCGGATCGGAGTGGTGGGGGTGTGCCTGGGTGCGGGATACGCACTGAAATTTGCCGCTTTCGACCCGCGTGTCCGGACATTTGCCGGTATTGCGGGTGCGTACAACAACCCCTACACCATGCGGGCCGGGATGGACTACCCGTCGGTGCTGGCGGGGCTCACGGAGGTTCTGGAGCGGCAGGATCAGGGCGGCGGCGTCGAGTACATGCCCGCGGTCTCCGAGGAGGGCGAGGCCGCCATGCCGGGCGACGAGCCGTACGCGTACTACGGCACCTCGCGGGGCGCCTCGCCGCACTGGTCCAATTCGGTGACCCGGGCCAGCGTGCGGGAGCTGGTCACGCTGGACAACATGATGGGAGCGGACTTCCTGTCACCGAAGCCGGCGCTGATCGTGCACGGGGTCGTCGACCGGTTCTGCTCGCCCGAGGGGGCCGAGGAGGCGTACCGGCGGCTCGACCAGCCGAAGAAGCTGGTCTGGGTGGACGCCAAGCAGCACATCGACCTCTACGACCGCGAGCCGTACGTCACCCAGGCCGTGGACGCGACGGCCGACTTCCTCGCCGAGCACCTCTGACGGGCGGGTGGTAGCGGCTCTGCAAGGTCGTGCTGAAGGCCTGGCCAGGAAAGCGCGTGGCGTGGCGGGCCAGGCCGCCCCCGCACAGCATGCTCCTCGTGTCCCCCAGAGGAGATCACGGGAGTGGGCGCGTGCGTGCGAAGTGGATGGCGGCCTGGCCGGTGCGGGTGCCGGTGCCGGCGCAGGTGCTGGTGCCGGCGCTGGTGCTGGTGCTGGCGGCGGGGTGCGGGACCGAGCGGGAAGTGATCGGCCCCGTGGCGGTGAAAGCCCCGATCAAGGTGGCCCGCTGCGTCATGAAGTACCCCGCCCCGCGCGCCGCCGTGGCGGCCCGCCTCCGCCTCCAACACGACATTTCCCGATACCTGAGCAAGCGCCCCGGCCGGATCGTCTACGCCGCGCTGGACCTGGTCACCGGGGTCTCGCTCGGCCAGGGGGAGCACGAGCACGACATCATCACCGCCAGCGGCGCCAAGGTGGACATCCTCGCCGCCCTCCTGCTCCGCGGCACCGGTGAGCTGGACGACGGCGAACGCGACCTGGCGGTCCGCATGATCACCGAGAGCGACAACAGCGCGGCGGACGCCCTGTGGTCACGCGTCGGCTCCTCGATGAGCGATTTCTACGACCGGATGGGTCTCCGGGAGACCACGCCCGGCCCCGGCATCTACTGGGGCGGCACCACCACCAGTCCCGCCGACCGCATCCGCCTGATGAAGGTCCTGGTCAAGGGCGGCAAGGGCATGACCGCGCCCGATCGGAGACTGGTGCTGGATCTCATGTCCAGGGTCCAGAAGGACCAGTCGTGGGGCGTGAGCGCCGCGGCCCGCAGCGGGGACCGGGTGGCGCTGAAGAACGGCTGGACGCCGC
The DNA here is from genome assembly GCF_040654115.1 of Nonomuraea sp. NPDC050786. Lineage (NCBI taxonomy): Bacteria > Bacillati > Actinomycetota > Actinomycetes > Streptosporangiales > Streptosporangiaceae > Nonomuraea > Nonomuraea sp. NPDC050786. Next base: position 43,431 of record NZ_JBFAHJ010000018.1, on the reverse strand, counting down.
GTCCGTTCGCCCGCGACAGCTGGGCCGTCACGAGCTACGGCCGCATCGTCGGGCCGGGCCGCGACCTGCTGCTGTCGGTGCAGACGGACGAGCAGCCGGGTGACGAGGCAGGCATCGAGACCATCGAGGGCGTGGCCCGCCTCATCGGCACCCGCCTCGACACCCTTTCGCCGGCCATCACCCGCCCTTGCCCGACCAGACCCACCGTTTAGCCCGCTCGCATCCGCGGTTCGTGGTTCCATGATCACCCATGAACGCAGCAGCAACGGGCGTGCGGAGAAGATGGCTCAAGCTTCTCGCGGCCCTTCTCGCCATCCTCCTCCTAGGCGCGTTAGGAATGTACCGGCTGATGAACGCGCGGACCTTCCAGGTGGCGGGAGAGCTGATCGACCGCGTGGAGACCGACGAGAAGGTCGTCGCCCTGACCTTCGACGACGGCCCTGACGAGCACGCCCCCGAGATCATCGACATCCTCGCGGAGCTGCGCGTCCGCGCGACGTTCTTCGTCATCGGCTCCCAGGTCGAAGCCCGGCCACAGGCCGCGCGGGAGCTGGTCGCCCACGGCCATCAGCTCGCCAACCACACGTACACCCATCAGCGGATGGTCTTCGTCTCCCCTGCCACCGTGGCGAGTGAGGTCGAGCGCACCGATGCGGCCATCCGGACGGCGGGGCAGCGCGGCGAGATCCTCTTCCGCCCGCCGACGGGCAAGAAACTGCTGATGCTCCCGCTGTATCTGGCCGACCATCAGCGCCGCACGGTCATGTGGGACGTGGAGCCGGACTCCGGCAGGACCCCCACCGCCGCCGAGATCGTCGCGGAGGTGCGCGAGGAGACGAGGCCAGGATCGATCATCTTGCTCCACCCGTGGTACGCCGGCGGGCGGAACACGCGCGAGGCCGTCAAGGGCCTGGTCACCGGCCTCCGCGAGCAAGGGTACCGATTCGTCACCGTCTCGGAGCTGCTCGCCCTGCGACGTCGCTGAGCCACGTTCTCAGTCGTCGTGGGCGATGTGCATGAGCTGCCGCCACAGCAGCACCAGGAACACCGCGGAACCGGCGAAGGCGAACCAGAAGGGCGCCGCGACACCGAAGCGGGTGGCCAGGACGCCGCCGATCAACGAGCCGACCACCAGGCCGCCGAAGACGCAGACGGAGTTGACGCTGCCCACCCGGCCCTGCAGTTCCTGCGGGACCGCGCGCTGGCGGACGGTGCCCGAGGTGGTGCCCCAGATGAACGCGTGCGCGCCGAAGACCAGGAAGATGCCCCCGGCGACCCACGGCGAATGGGTCAGCGCCAGGCCCAGGTGGGTGAACGTCTCGATGATGAGCCCGATCCGCATCAGGGCTCCGAGGCTCACCTTGCGGGTGATGGCCCCGTACAGGCCGGTGCCGATCAGGCCGCCGATGCCGCCGATGGTGGTCATCAGACCGAAGCCCACGGCGCCGAGGCCGAGCTGCTCCTGGGTGTAGAGGACGAGCACCGACCAGGCCGCGCCGAACGTGAAGTTGAAGATCAGGATGGTCAGCACCAGCGTGCGGACCGCCGCGTGCCGGATGGTCCAGCTGAACCCGGCGATCAGTTCCCGCACAGTGTTGGGCGTGGGATCGCCGGCCTGCCGGCCGTGCGGCGGCAACGTGATCCGGGAGACCAGGACGATGCCCGCCACCACCAGGAGCAGCTGGCTCGCGAACGGCCAGATCTGGCCCAGACCGAACAGCGCAGCGCCGATCGGCGGCCCGGCGAGCTGATTGAGCGTGATGAAGCCCGTGCCCAGGCGGGCGTTGGCGATGACGAGATCGTCCTTGCTGACCATCATGGGAGTCAGCGTGGCCGTCGTGTTGTCGGCGAACACCTCGGCGATGGCCCGGAGCGTGAGCGCCGCCAGCGCCGTCGCCACGGTCACGGTGCCGGTCACCATGAGCGCGACGAGGGCCGCCAGCACCACGGCCCGAACCGCGTTCGCGATGAGCACGATCCTGCGCCGGTTGTACCGGTCCGACAGCACGCCCGCGTACAGGCTGAACAGCAGCGGCGGAGCCCAGCCCACCAGCGCCGACAGCGAGATCATCAGCGGGTCGCGCGTCAACGTCGCGATCAGCAGCGGGCCCGCGGCGGCCGCGACCCCGTCACCGAGATTCGTCAGCCAGCTCGAGGCCAGCAACCACCGGAATCCTGTTCCCAGCCGGGCAGGTAGGACTCGCTCCACCACGGTAATCACGAGCGCAAAACCATACGTTTTGCGAGCGGCTACGGCAACGCGTTTTCCTGCGCCTCCTCCGGGATGACCTTCGGCACCCCGCGCAGCCCGACCAGCGCCACCAGGGCCACCACGAGCAGCAGTCCCGAGGTGACCAGGGAGGTCAGGTGCAGGCCGTCGATGAAGGCCGCCCGCGCCGCCCGTACCAGCGTGGCCGCCTCCTCGGCGGGCAGTGCCAGGGCCGCGCGCATCGCCCCGGCGATCGACTCCCGTGCCTCGCCCGTCGCCACGGAGGTCGCGGTGGCGTCCAGGCCGGCCCGGTACGCGGTGTTCAGCACCGTGCCGAGGATCGCGATGCCGAGCGCCCCGCCCAGCTCGAACGCCGTCTCCGACACCGCGGCCGCCGCCCCGGCCCGTTCCTTGGGAGCGGTGGCCAGCACGTTGTCGTTGTTGACCGTGAAGGTGAACCCGATCCCGAGACCACCGATGATCAGGAAGGGCAGCAGCGTGAGGTAGTTCAGCGACACGCCGAGCGTGGAGTAGTACAGGAACGAGCCCGCGTTCATGGCCAGGCCCAGCGCGACCACGCCGTTCCTGCCGATGCGGCGCACCAGCCGGGCCGCCAGGATGCCGCCGACCGCGCCGCTCAGGCCGCCGGGCAGCTGGGCGAGCCCCGCCTCGAGCGGCGTCCAGCCCAGGACGAGCTGCAGGTACCAGCCGAACATCAGCATCATGGCCGACATCGTGAAGATCGCCAGCAGGTTCGTGAGGATGGACGCGCTGAACGCCCTCCGCGTGAAGAGCCGTACGTCGATCATCGGTTCGGCCAGCCGGGTCTGCCGCCACACGAACAGGCCGAGCAGCAGCACCCCGGCCGCGCCCGCCACGAGCACGTCGGCGTGCTCCACCAGAAGTGTCGCCGGGTCCGCGACGATCAGAAGTGTCGCCGGGTCCGCGACGATGCCTTTGTGCGCGCCCTCCTTGACCGCGTAGACGGCCGTCACCACGCCGCCGAACGACAGCGCGGCGCTGGCCAGGTCGATCCTGCCCGCGCGAGGGTTGCGCGACTCGGGCAGCACCATGAACCCGGCGGCCAGCACCAGCAGCATGATCGGCACGTTGATCAGGAAGACCGAGCCCCACCAGAAGTGGCCGAGCAGCAGCCCGCCGACGACCGGGCCCACGGCGAAGCCGGCTGCGCTCATCCCGCTCCAGATGCCGATGGCCGCGGTTCGCTCGCCCGGCTCGGTGAACACGTTGCGGACGATCGACAGGGTGGACGGCATGATCGTCGCTCCGGCCACGCCGAGCAGCGCCCTGGCCGCGATCAGCAGCTCGGGGTTGGGGGCGTACGCGGTCACCGCCGAGGCCGCGCCGAAGGTGGCCGCGCCGATCAGCAGGAGGCGCTTGCGGCCGATGCGGTCGCCGAGGTTGCCCATGGTGACGAGGAGGCCGGCCAGCGCGAAGCCGTACATGTCGCCGATCCAGAGCAGCTGCGTGGAGTTCGCGCCGAGGTCGGTCACCAGCGTGGGCAGGGCCAGGTGCAGGACCGTGAGATCGAGCGAGAGCAGGAGGGTGGCCAGGCAGCAGACGGCCAGGCAGGACCATTTGTTCTTCATGGCGCCCACTGTCCAGAAGACGCCTGACCGCGGGCCTACCGCTCGCTGACCATCCGGCTGACCTCGGTCAGCCCGGCGTCGATGCGCTCGCGGGTGTCCGCTGTGCTGTACCAGTCGCGAGGGCATTCCTGGTGTGCCCGGGTCAGGAGGGCCCGGGCGGCGTCCAGCTCGCCGCGCGACAGTGCCACCTCGCCCAGGCCGAGGTGCGCCCGGGCCAGGATGTCCATGGAGCTGTTCCGGCGCGACAGCTCGGCGGCCAGCGCGTAGTCGGCCCGCGCGCCCTCCGCTTCGCCCAGGCCGTGCAGGGCGTCGCCGCGCTGGCACAGGGACTCGGCGATCTCCGTGTTGGCGCCCAGCTCGTGCGCCACCGCCAGGGCCTCGTCGGCCAGCGCGTACGCGACCTGGTAGTCGCGCTGCCGCTGGTGGAGCTGGCCGAGCCCGGACAGCGCCAATATGGTGCCCCAGCGTTCGCCGATCGCCTTGAACGCGGCCAGGCTGCGCTGGAAGTAGGTCAGCGCCTCCTCGGTCCGGCCGAGCAGGTCCAGCACGAACCCCGCTCCGGCGAAGGAGAGCGCCTGCTGCCAGGGCGGGAGACCGACGGAGTGCCCGATGACCAGTTCGTAGGCTTCGGCGTGGTCGTCCGGCGGCCCGTTGAACGACGACAGCAGCATCATCAGGAGCTCGACCCGCTGCGGCAGGTAGCTTATCGGCAGCAGTTGCTGGACCTCCGCCAGCCGCGCGCGCAGCCCGTCGTCGATCTCCCCGGCCCAGGCGGTGATGAGCACGCACATGACGTACTCCTCCTCCATGCCGGCGGGCCGGACGGGGCCGAGCGCGGCCAGCAGCCCGGAGGCGAGGGCGGCGCTGGAGGTGCGGTGACCGCGCATCCACCAGTAGCAGGCGCTGTAGGCCAGCAGCCGCAGCCCCATCTCCAGCCGGCCCGACTCGGTCGCCCAGCGCACCGCGGCGTTGAGGTCGTCGCTCTCCTCGTCCAGCCGGGCCAGCCACTCCAGCTGCTCGCCGGTGCGCAAGCGCGGGTCGGCCGTCGTGACCAGGTCGAGGTAGTAGCCGGCGTGCGCCTCGCAGACCGCGTCGACCTCGCCCGACTCGGCCAGCCGTTCCGCGCAGAACGCCCTGATCGTCTCCAGCATCCGGAAACGGCCGTCCACGGACTCCACCAGCGACTTCTCCGCCAGCGAGAACAGCACCTCCTCCGGCAGCCCGCACACGCGCTCGGCCGCCTCGGCCCGCGCGCCGCCGAGGAAGACGGAGAGCCTCCTGGCCAGCCGCTGCTCGTCCTCGTCGAGCAGGTCCCAGCTCCACGCGACGACCGCGTGCAGCGTCTGGTGCCGGGGCAGCGCCGTACGGCTGCCTCTGATCAGCAGCCTGAACCGGTCGTCGAGCCGCGCCGCCACGTCGGACACCGAGAGCGTACGCAGCCGGGCCGCGGCCAGCTCGATGGCCAGCGGCAGCCCGTCGAGCGCCCGGCAGATGCGCACGACCTCCGCGGCGTTGCCGGCGTCCACGGCGAAGCCCGGACGGACGGCGGCGGCGCGGTCGGCGAACAGCCGGACCGCCGGATAGTCCGAGGGGTCGCCTGAGGAGTTGCCCGCCTGCGCCGGGGGCAGCCGCAGCGGGGCCACGGGCAGGATCGACTCGCCGGTGATGCCGAGCGCCTCGCGCCCGGTCGCCAGCACGCGCAGCCCGGGGCAGGCGGCCAGCAGCGCGTCCGCCAGCTCCGCCGTGGCCGCGACGAGGTGCTCGCAGTTGTCCAGGACCATCAGGAGCTGCCGGTCGGCCAGCGCGGTGACCAGCCTCGTGACGGGGTCCACGGCGGGCCGGTCGGGGCCGTACAGCAGGGTGTCGCGGATGTCGAGCGCGGCCAGCACGGCCCTCGGCACGTCGCCGCCGTCGGAGACCGGCGCGAGCGGTACGAAGCACACGTCGCCGGCGGCCCGCTCCGCCGCCTCGATCGCGAGCCGGGTCTTGCCCGCGCCGCCCGGGCCGAGCAGCGTGACCAGCCGGTTCGCCCGCAGCCTGGCGTCCACTTGCTCGATCTCCTCGTCCCTGCCCACGAAGCTGGTGAGCTGGGCACGCAGCCCCCGCCGCTGCCTGGGCGCGGAGGCCGCGGGCGCGCCGAGCGCCGGGTCGGCCCTCAGCACGGCCAGGTGGGCGGCGGCCAGTTCGGCTCCGGGCTCGACGCCCAGCTCCTCGTCCAGGATCTTCCTGGTCTGGTCGTAGACGGTCAGTGCCTCCGCCTGGCGCCCGCTGCCGTAGAGGGCCCGCATGAGCTGGGCGCTCAGGCGCTCGCGCAGCGGGTGGTCGGCCGTGAGCCGGCGCAGCTCGGCGACGAGCTCGCGGTGCCTGCCCAGGTCGAGGTCAGCCTGCACGCGGTCCTCCGTGGCGGCCAGCCGCAGCTCCTCCAGCGCCGACGCGGCGGCCTGGGCGTGCGGGGCGTCGGCGAGCGGCGCGCCCCGCCATAAGTCGAGCGCCTCCCGCAGCAGCGTGGCGGCCCGGCCCGGATCGCCGGCGGCGAGGGCCTGCCGGCCCGCCTGCGCGAGCAGCTCGAAGCTGCGCGCGTCGACCTCCTGCGGGTCGGCCACCAGCCGGTATCCCGCCGGGTGGAACTCCACCAGGTCCCGGCCGAGTGCCCGGCGCAGCCTGGACACCTGCGACTGCAGCGCGTTGGCCACGCCCTCCGGGGGCCTGGGGCCGTACATGCCGTCCACGAGCTGCTCCGCGCCGACGATGCGGCCGGCGTGCAGGGCCAGCAGGGTCAGCAGCGCCCGCACCCGCGGGCCGCCGAGCGCGACCGGCTCGCCGTCATCACCCAGCACGGCCGTGGGCCCGAGGATCTGGAAGCGCATGCCTCGATTATCGGCGCAGCAGGGCGGAGATCTCGGCGTATGTCGGTATCGGAGGTGCCTGCTTCCCCTGGGCGGCGAGCGCCGTCGCCACCGCCTCCCCGAGCGCGGCGCGGTACAGCAGCGAGCCGGTGCTCACCCTGGCCACGCCGGCCTCGGCCAGCTGGGCCAGTGTGGGGCCGTTCGGCTGGTGGAGGACGTTGAGCGGGAGCGGCGTGCCGGCCGCCACCTCGGCGATCTCCTTCAGGTCCGTCATCCCGGGCACGAAGATCCCGTCGGCGTGCCCGTAGGCGGCCACTCTTTCCATCGTGTCGTCGCCGGTCTTCAGCCAGTATGTGTCCGTGCGGGCGTTGACGAACAGCCCGTGTCCCTTGGCCGCCTCGATGATCCGCTGGTGCAGCTCGATCGGGCGCAGCGTGCCGTCCGGGCGGCCGTCCTCCAGGTTGACGCCGACGGCTCCGAGGGCGGCCAGGCTCGCGACCAGGTCCGACACCTCGGCGGGGTCGTCGCTGAACCCGCCCTCGATGTCCACGGTCACCATGACGTCCAGGTCCTTGACGGCTTCGACGAGTTCGATCGTCTCGGCCCTGGTCGCTCCGGCCCCGTCGGGCTTCCCGTACGCGGCGGCCACGCCGAGGCTGGTCGTGCCGATCGCCGGGAATCCGTGCGCGGCGAGGAGGGCGGCGGAGCCGTAGTCCCACGCGTTCGGCAGCAGCAGCGGATCTCCCGGGCGGTGCAGGTCGCGGAAGTTCATGCGGGCCTCCTGCCCAGATTCCCGTGCAGCAGCGCTTCGAGCACGCCCGCGGCGAGTGCGAGCGCGTGGGCGGGGGCCGGGCAGGGGCGTACGCCGTACCCGAAGGTCAGGTGGGCAGACCGGCCGCCCGAGGGGTCGCGGTTGGCCGCCACCAGGTCGATCGTCACTTCTTCGCCGGTCCGCGTGTCGAGCCTGCGGGTGGCCTTGAGCGGCGGGTCCTGCTTGAGCGTCTCGTGCAGCAGGGCTTCGACGTCGGTGCCGGGTCCGCCATGCCTGAGCGCGTTCTCGATGAGCGCCTCCGTGGCGGCGTGCGCCTGCAGCAGCAGCGTGATCTCGGGGATGCCGGCCAGCTCGAGCAGCTCGGCGACGGCGGCGTCGGCCTCGGGGCTCTCCTCGCCGCTCAGGTAGCCGGCCGCGGCGGCCGGCACGGCGCTCGTGTCCTTGACGCCCAGGGCGGCGCCGAGCACGGCCGTGGGCACGCCCCGCCAGTTCCCGTCCCGCTCCGAGGTCAGGGCCCTGGCCGCCGGTCTCAGCTCGGCGGGGTCAACCGCGGCCAGCCGTTCGACCAGCAGCCGGCGCCGCCCCGCGTGCGTCTCGCCGGTGCTGAACCGCGACACCTGGGCGCGCAGCCAGGCCAGCGTCCCCTTCTCGGCGTCCTGGCGTACGGGAGGGGGCACGTACCTCGGATCGGAGAGCACCGCTTCGGCGTCCGCGTGGCGTGTGATGAGCATGGCTCCACGCTAGAACGGGGTAATTTCGGCCCGCGTCGAAGGATGGGGGCATCAGGCCGCCAGCCGTTCCGGGCGTTCCGAGGGCTGGGGCTCGGCCGGGGCCGCCGAGGCCCGGACGGCGGGCCGCCTTCCGAGGCAGGCCAGGGCCATGGCGGTCAGCAGCGCCATCTCGGCCAGCACCAGGCCGCGCTCCAGCAGCCCGTAGTAGGCCGAGCCGCCGATCAGCGCTGAGGTGACGGAGGCGGGATGCGCCGCCAGGTAGACGACGAGCGTGGCCGCGGAGGTCACGCTCAGGGCGCGGACGGCGTTCCACCGGGGCGCCGCGGCCCGGCCCCTGGCCAGGGCCCAGCCGGCGACGGGCAGCGAGGTGAACACGACGGCCGCCGCCCACCGGTGGATCTCGCCGGTCATCGAGCCGACCGGTGACGGGTCCGTGGGGAAGATCGCGCTCAGCATCAGCCCGGCCGTACCGGCCAGCAGCAGCACTCTGGTGGCCGCGGTGCGCGCCGGGTCGCCGGCCGCGAGGCCGTACGCGAGAGACAGGCACGCCCCGGCCAGCGCCAGCATCCCGATCAGCACGGGCACGAGCCCGCCCGGGACCAGCGCGTAGTCGCTGAGCAGCGTCTGTGCGGGCAGGACGACCTGCGCGTACGTCAGCGCGCCCGCGGAGACGACCGTGCCGGCGACGGCGCCCAGGGCGCTCTGGCGTGGGATCATCGGGTCACCTCATCGTAGATTTGCTCGAACCGGGCGAGCGACGACTGGTGGTCGTGGGTGAGCGCCAGCTCCCTGCTGGCCTTGCCGAACCTGGTCCGCAGGCCGTCGTCCGTGAGGATGGAGGTCAGGTGCCTAGCCAGCGCGACAACGTCGCCCGGCTGGAACAGGTAGCCGTTCTCGTCCACCAGGTGCGGCAGCGCCATCGCGTCGGCGGCCACCACCGGCAGCCCCGAGGCCATGGCCTCCAGCGTGGCGATGCTCTGCAGCTCGGCGATGCCGGGCATGGCGAACACGTCGGCGGCCGCGAACGCCTGAGGCATGAGCTCGTCGGGCACGAAGCCCAGGAAGAACACCCGCTCGCCCACCCCGATGCGCTTGGCCAGCCTCTCCAGCTCCACCCGCTGGTTCCCCTTGCCGACGAGCGCGACCTGCGCGTCGGTCTCGTTCAGCACGAGCGGCAGCGCGCGTACGAGCTCGTCGATGCGCTTCTCCTCGTCCAGCCGGCCGACGAACAGGACGGTGGGCCGGTCGGGCAGGTCGAACAGCTTGCGCGCCCATGCCTTGGGCTCGGAGCGCGGCTGGAACCTGGCCAGGTCGATCCCGCAGGAGACCGCCTCGACCTGCTGGGCGAAGCCCTGGTCGGCCAGGAGCTTGGCCGCCAGCGGGGTCGGGGTGGTGACGTGGTCGGCCCGGTTGAAGATCCGGCTGAAGTCGCGCCAGGCCAGCCGGCCGGCCCTGGCCCGCAGCCGGTCGGGGATGTGGCAGAACTGGAAGAGGTTGTCGGGCATGAAGTGGTTGGTGGCCACGACCGGCACGCCCGCGCGGCGGGCGGCGGCGATGGCCGCCCGGCCGACCACGAAGTGGCCCTGCGTGTGCAGGACGTCGGGCTGAATGGCGGCGACCAGCCGGTCCAGCCTGGTCGGCACGGTGAAGCGCATGGTGGGGTGGACCGGGATCGGGGCGGAGCGCAGCCGGTGCACGATCACGCCGTCCACCACGTCGGCGGCCGGCGGGCCCGCCTCCGACTGGCAGACCACGTGCACCTCGTTGCCGCGCTCTGCCAGGCCGGTGGCCAGGCGGTGCGTGAAGTAGGCGGCGCCGTTGACGTCCGGCGGGTAGGTGTCGGTCGAGATCAGGACGCGGCGGGGACGCTCGGGGGCGATGACGGTCTCGGGGAGCGTACGCAGGGGCATGGCCATGTCAGGGGACTCCGTTTTCACACAGGGGAGGGGGGATTGCGGTGGGTTTCCAGTGGGCTGGTCCGGGCGAGCGCGACGGTGCCGGCCGCGGTGAGGGCCGCGGCCAGGATCGGCGCGATCCCGGTCGGCAGGGGCTCGCCGAGCAGGAGCGCGCCGAACGCGACCGCCGTCAGGGGATCGGCGATCTGGAGTGAGGCGAACGAGACGCCGAAGTGCCCGGCGGCGTAGGCCCGCTGGAGCATCATGAGCGCCAGCAGCGCGGGAACCGGCAGCGCGAGCAGGTACCACCAGTTCCAGGCGCCGTCCACCAGCACGCGCATGAGGGTGGCGGTGGCGCCGTAGAGCACGCCGGAGCTGGTGGCCAGGAGGGCGGCCCGGCCCGCGGGCGAGACCGCCTTCGAGCCGGCCCACAGCAGGACCGCGGCGACGCCGGCCACGCCGAGCAGCGTGAGCACGCCGTTCGGGCTGAGGGAGGTCGGACCGTCGGACGCGGGGACGAGCAGGACGAGCCCGATCAGCCCGGCCGCCACCACGCCCGCGGCCGTCAGCTCCCTGCGCGAGGGCCTGCGGCCGTGCAGCGCGGCGGCGATGGGCAGGGCGAACAGCAGGCTGGCCACGCCCATCGGCTGGACGATGGTCAGCGGGCCGAGGCCGAGGGCGACGATGTGCAGGCCGCCACCCGCCAGAATGGAGACGCCGCCGAGCAGCCAGCGCGGCCTGCGCAGCAGCGTCAGCAGCCCCGGTTTGGCCGACTCGACTGCCTCGAACTGCTGAAGCGCGGCTCCGAGCGCGAAGAACAGCGAACCGACCAGGGCGATCGCCGCGGCCAGCACAGTCATGCGCACTCCTTTCAGACGGATGGTTGCCAGGCAGGGTCAAACGGACGTGTCCGCAGGAAGACGTTCCGGAGAAGGCTGGATGGCGCGTCGCTTCCTGAGCCATCTCACGACCTCGACGGCCGCGGTGATGGACACCGCGATGCCCAGCCCGAGGAGGAGCCCCTTGATCGGGTCGTTCTCGAACGCCATCCCGCCGAAGAAGCCGATCAGCCCGGAGTACACCGCCCACGAGCTCGCCGCGATCGCGTCGAAGAACGTGAACGAGCGCAGCGGATGCCGTACGGCGCCCATGGTCAGCGTGGTCGCGGTGCGCCCGCCGGGGATGTACCTGGCCACGACCAGGACGAGACCGCCCCGCTCGGCCAGCGCGTCGCGTGCCCAGACGAACGCCTTCTTCTCCCGCAGCCTGCCCGCCGACCTGTTGCCGATCAGGTAGGAGATGTGGTCACCCGCGAACGCGCCCAGTGCCGCGACCAGGATGACCAGACCCAGGTTCGTCTCGCCCGACGCGGCGAAGACCGCGGCGGTGATCACCGAGGTCTCGGCCGGCACGATGGGGAAGAACCCGTCGAGCAGCGCGAGGGCGAACAGCGCGGCGTATAACCAGGGCGATGACATCACCTGCTGGACCAGGTCGAGGATGGCGTGCGACATGAGCGTGTACTCCGATCTTTAGGGCACCCACACAGCGTGTCGGCGTGGGCGGGCCGGGGACATCGGGGATGCCCCGGGTCGAACGCGGACCCATCCCTTAAGCGGGTCAGGGCCGGTTCCCCATGAAGGTAGAAACTCCGCAGGTCACGGCACATCGGACGATCGACACGCGCCACCCCCTACTTTCGTCAGGGGCGCGGTTCCGACCTCCGGCTGACACCATCGATCAAACCGCTTCCCGCAGGCGGAGACAGGAGTGGAGGTAGGCGCTTTCGAGGTGGTGCTAGCTCTACCGCGACAGGGGGACGAGCCCCCACCCTGACTTTCGTCAGGGTCGCCGGGCGACTTTCGGGCAGGACCTCGCGCCCCGTGCGGCGGATAACGTCGGTGCCGTGAGACGTTTTCGCCGGGAGAGCCGCCGCCAGGTGCTCTACGACCTGCTGCTCTGTGCCGTGCTCGGCATCTTCGTCGCGGCCATGGGTCCTGACCCGGTCAGGGATCCGGCCGCGTTCGGCATGGTGACCGTGCCCAGGATCGGGCTGGCCGCGGTGGCGGTGCTGGTCGGCCGCCGCTGGCCGCTGGCCGCGCTGGTGCTGCTGCTGCCGCTGGGGCCGTGGCGGTTCAGCGAGGGGTTCGCGACCGTGGACCTGAGCTGGCTGCTGCCCCGGCGCGGCGTGAAGATCCTTCCGTTGCTGGCCACCTCGCCGTTCATCATGTGGTACGCCTACCTCACCGGGCGGCGCCTGGCCGCGCTCTGGCCGGCGCTGGTGGCCTTCTGCCTGATCTCGGTCGTCGGCGTGGGCGTGGTGCTGGCCCAGGGCGCCGATCTCGCCCTGTGGGTGTCCATGGTGACGGGGCTGCTCGGCACGTACGTGCTGCCGTACCTGCTGGGGCTGCTCAGGAGGCGGCTGCTGCAGCAGCGCACGCAGGCCAGGCTGTCGGCCGAGGCGCAGGCGAGGCTGCGCGAGCGGGCCAGGATCGCGCGGGACATGCACGACTCGCTCGGCCACGACCTGGCCCTGATCGCGGTCAGGGCCGCGGGGCTGGAGCTGGCGGCCGGGCTGGACCAGGCGCACGTCAGGGCGGCGGGGGAGCTGCGGCTGGCGGCGGCGGACGCCACGGAGCGGCTGCGCCAGATCATCGGGCTCCTCCGGGAGGACTCCGACGCGGCGCCGCTGTCACCCGTGGACGAGGACGTGGCCGAGCTGGTGCGGCGGGCCAGGGACTCGGGCATGCCGATCACCCTGGACGTGGCGCCCGGGCCGGTGCCCTGCCTGGCGCACGCGGTGGTGCAGGAGGGGCTCACGAACGCGGCCAAGCACGCGCCGGGGGCCGCCGTCACGGTGCGGGTCGCGCCCGGCCAGGTCACGGTGCGCAACAGCCGGCCTCGGGGCCGGTCGACCGCGCTGCCGGGCGGGCTGGGGCTGGCGGGACTGCGCGAGCGCGTACGGCTCGCCGGTGGCACGCTGACCGCCGGACCGGTCGGTGACGGCTTCGAGCTGGATGTGACCATCCCTCGCACGGGCGAGGAGGATCCCCACGGCTCGGGAGGGAACCGGCCGCCCGGCGCGCGACGCTCGGGGGCATGACTGAACAGAGAGCGGGCATCGGGCGCGTCACCGCCGCGATCGTCGCGGTCGCCGCGATGCTGCCGTACCTCACGCTGAAGGTGCTCTGGCTGACCGGCAGCTCGATCGGCACCACCGATCCCGGCTTCCTGAACGACCCGGCGATGGTCGGGCTCAACGCGATGACGTTCGGCATGGAAGCCGTCGGGCTGCTGCTGGCGCTGGCGTTCGCCACGCGCTGGGGGCTGCGGCTGCCCCCGTGGCTCGTGCTGCTCCCGCTGTGGGTGGGCACCGGCCTGCTCTCGACGGTGATCGTCACGGTGCCGATCATGGTGCTGGCCGGTGGGCTGTCGGTGTTCGAGACCGGCGGGCCCGTCGAGCCGTGGATCTACATGATGGTCTACGGCGGGTTCATCGTGCAGGGCGCCGGGCTCATGGCGGCCTTCGCGCTCTACTCGCGCGACCGGTGGCCGCACGTCTTCACCACCCGGCTCGACCAGCCCTTCGCCGCCGCCACCAGGTCGTTCCAGACGGTGGTGGCCTGGGGTGCGCTGCTGGTGGCCGCGCCGATCGGCGTGGCCAAGCTCTTCGGCGGCCTTCAGGACGCCGTGGAGGGCGGGTTCGCCGTGGCGGGGGCCGTCGCGCTCGTGCTGATGGTCGGGCGCCGGGGGCGCGGCCCGTTCTGGTTGCCGCTGGTCGTGGCCTGGCTCGGGTCCGGCTCCCTGTTCAGCGGCGGCTGCTACGTGATGATCATCAGCTCCGTGGGGGCGCCGCTCGGCTCGCAGGGAGGCCTGGCGGAGCTGTTCGGCATGCTGACCGGGCTGGTCATGGGGGTGTGCGGGGCGTTCCTGCTCATCGAGCGGTCAGGTGTGCGCGATGTGCAGCCGGTGCAGGACGCGCTTGAAGGCGAAGATCGAGAACGCGATCGCCAGGCCGCTGATCACGGCCACCGCTGAGGTCCTCAGCACCATGAACGCGCCGAGCGAGCCCGCCAGGTACTCGTGGACCGCGAGGAGGATGCTCAACGTCGAGTTCGTCAGCAGCACGAAGGCCCACAGCAGCGTGATCCTGGCGAAGAACCTGCGCACCCGCTCGTGCTTGAGCACCGCCGACGGCAGGTGGATGTAGTCGAGCGTGAGCTTCTGCACGAGCGGCCTGTTGAGCCGGACCGAGGCGAGGAAGGCCATGCTGATGCAGATCGTGCCCATCTCCGGCTGGATGAAGAACCACATCCACGTGCCCGTCCAGAACGCCACGAGGGCGCGGACCGTGATCGCGACCGCGGCCAGGAACATGGTCGCGGGCACCCTGACGCGCCTGATCAGCCGCCAGGCCACTCCCAGGTAGACCCAGGCGACGGTGGCGACGAGCGCCCACTTGAATCCGAGGACCATCATGGCCAGGTAGAACACCGCCAGCGGCGCCACGACGCCTTCGAGCAGCTTCGGAGCCGCCTGCCGGGCGAGTGCGGTGAGGCGTGGGAGGGTGACTGGGGGATGGTTCAAGGCTGCTCCGCAGATAGGCCGACGATCAGCGTCTACCCGGGCTTCGGGGGACAAGGCTTTCCAGATGGAGCGCTCGCCGTAACCAGAACGGCATCACCCGTGTCCCCGGGAAGCACGCCGGTGGCCTACCGTACCCGAGGCCAGGTGGTGCGACTGCCTCTTTTGACTCGTTCCATCTGGTTCCCACGAAAACAGCAGACCCTTTCGGCCGGCTTTCAGCTGAGTGACGTGGTGGCGAGCTTCGCGCCGAATCCGAGGAACAGGGCGCCGACGCCCGAGGTCAGGCCGGCGCTGAGCTTTCTGTGGCGGCGGAACTGGGTGGCCAGGAAGGTGCCGCCGAAGATCAGCGCCGTGAGGTAGAGGAAGCTGAACACCTGGATGACCGCGCCCAGGATGAGGAACGACAGCGCGGGGGTGGCGTACGACGGGTCCACGAACTGGATGAAGAACGAGACGAAGAAGAGGATCGCCTTCGGGTTCAGCAGGCTGATCAGCAGGGCCTTGCGGAACGGGCGCGGCTGGCGCTCCGCCTTGACCTGCGGCTTCTCCTCGGCCGCCGTCCTCGATCGCCAGGCGCCCCTGATCATCTGGAAGCCGATCCACGCCAGGTAGCCGGCGCCCGCGTACTTGACGATCGTGAAGAGCAGCGGGTTGGAGCGGAGCAGTGAGGCGGCGCCGGCGGCGGCCAGGAACATCAGCACGGTGTCGCCGAGGAAGACGCCGGCCGCGGCCCGGTAGCCCCGGCGGACGCCGTGCTGGGCGGCGAAGCTGAGCACGTAGAGGGAGTTCGGGCCGGGGAGAAGAATGATCAGGAAGGCGCCGACGACGTAGGCCCAGAAGTTCGTGATACCGAAGAACATGCCGCTTGCTCCAGGGGGAAGGCTAGACCGCACATCACGATATCTCGCCCGTTCCGAATTTGAGCTTTACCTTCAATTCCTATATGTTTACCATGAAATGAAAGCGGGTCCACTGTCGCGCTGTGGCTGGCGGCGCTGCTGTCCGGTGGGTTCGCCGTTCGAGATGGGCACGGTCCGCGTGGCTAGGGGTGGCCGCGCGGACCGTGCCCTTTGACTGTCCCCGTCAAATTACGCCGGGACGTACACCATCCGCGCGACCGCCGCCGAGCGGCCGTAGTGCCGCGGTCGGAGGTGTCCGCGTGGGGTGGGCGGCAGGGCAGGATGTGACATGTGCGGATATCCATCCTTGGGCCGTTGGAGGTCGAAGGCGACGAGGGACCGGTCGCGGTCGGTGGGTTCAGGTTGCGGGCGCTGCTGGCCGTCCTGGCCCTGGAAGCCGGCCGTACCGTCACCGCGGAGCGGCTGATCGACGCCCTGTGGCCGGACGAGCCCCCCGCCAACGCGCCCAATGCCCTCCAGACGCTGGTCAGGCGGCTGCGGGCGGCGCTGCGCCCGTACGAGGTGGTGGAGAGCAGGCCGGGCGGCTACGCGCTGGCCGTGGCGCCGGACGACGTGGACGCGCTCCGGTTCAGGAGGACGGCCAGGAACGGGGAGGGCCTGGAGCTCTGGCGGGGGCCGGCGCTGGCGGACCTCACCTCGGTGCCGCTGCTGGCGAACGCGGCCGCCGCCCTGGAGCAGGAGCGCCTCGCCGCCGTCGAGGCCCGCGCCGAGGCGCGGCTGGCGGCCGGGGCGCCGGTCGAGCTGACCGCGGAGGTCGCCGCGCACCCGCTGCGCGAGCGGCTGGCCGCGCTGGCCATGCGGGCGCTGGCCGCCGAGGGGCGGCAGGCCGAGGCGCTGGAGCTGTTCGAGCGGACCCGCCGCACGCTCGCCGACGAGCTCGGCGTCGATCCTGGGCCCGAGCTGCGCGCCGCCCACCTGGCCGTCATCTCGGGAGAGGTACGCGCGCAGGCCCCACCGGTCCAGGCCCGGCAGCGGGGCAACGTGCGGGCCCCGAGGACCAGCTTCATCGGTCGCGAGGCCGAGCTGGACCAGCTCGCCGCCCTGCTCGGCCAGGCCAGGGTGGTCACGCTGGTCGGCCCCGGCGGCGCGGGCAAGACCAGGCTGGCCACCGAGGTGGCGCTGCGATCCGCCGAGGCGGCCTGGATGGTCGAGCTGGCCCCGGTCAGCGACCCGAAAGAGGTCATCGGCACCGTGCTCGACGCGCTGAAACTGCGGGATGGCCGTCCGCCGTACCGCATGCCCGCGGACGGGGGCGACCCGGTGGCGCAGGTGGCCGAGGCCGTCGCGGGCCGGGCCGCGCTGCTCGTGCTGGACAACTGCGAGCACCTCGTGGACACGGCCGCCGAGCTGGCCGAACGGCTGCTCACCGAATGCCCCGACCTGCGGGTGCTGGCCACGAGCAGGGAGCCGCTCAACCTGCCGGGCGAGCACCTGGCGCCCATCCCGCCGCTCACGCCGCCGCCCGTCGGCGCGGACCCCGCGCAGGCGGAGGCGTACCCGTCGGTCCGGCTACTGCTGGACCGGGCCACCGCCGCCCGGCCCGGGTTCGCGATCGACGACGGGAACGTGGCCGCCGTGGTGGCGCTCTGCCGCCGGCTGGACGGCATGCCGCTGGCCATCGAGCTGGCCGCGGCCCGCCTGCGCACCATGACGCCGCAGCAGCTCGCGGAGCGCATCGACGACCGGTTCAAGCTGCTCACCGGCGGCAGCAGGACCGCGCTGCCGCGCCAGCAGACGCTCAGAGCGGTGGTGGAGTGGAGCTGGGACCTGCTGAGCGCGGAGGAGCGGGTGCTGGCCAGGCGGCTCGGCGTGTTCGCGGGCGGCGCGACGCTGGAGGCGGTCGAGGCGGTCTGCGGCGGGACGGCGGACGTGCTGGGCGCGCTCGCCGACAAGTCGCTGGTCCAGGTCTCGCCCGAGGGCCGCTACTCCATGCTGGAGACCATCCGCGCCTACGCGCTCGAACGGCTGGCCGAGGCGGGGGAGGCCGGCGAGTACCGGCAGCGGCACGCGGCGTACCTGCTGGACCTGGCCGAACGGGCGGTGCCCGAGCTGCGCACGGCCGCGCAGACCGCCTGGCTCGAGCGGATGGCGCCCGAGCGTGACGACTTCGCCGCCGCGCTGCGCTGGGCGATCGACGAGCGGGACGTCGAGACGGCGCTGCGGCTGTGCGGGGCGCTCAACTGGTACTGGTGGATGTGCGGCTACCGGCGGGAGAGCACGGCCTGGGCCGTGCAGGTGCTCGACCTGGTGGGGGAGGAGCCGCCGGCGGGGCTGGCCGAAGCCTACACGTCCTGCACGTTCGCGCACGGCGTCTCCATGATCGGCACGATCGCCAACGACCGGCCCGCCATGCTGGCGCTGTCGCACCGGATGGACCTGCTGATCGAGCGGGCCGAGCTGGAGGGGCCGCTGCACCCGATGCTCAAGCTCAGCAGGGTCGTCATGGCCGCCGTCGCGGGCCGCGACGAGGTGGCCGCCGAACTGCTCGCCGGGTACGTCAAGAGCGACGATCCCTGGCTGTCCAGCTCCGCCCTCATGATCGGCGGCTCGGGTACTCGCACCGAGGAGAACCTGGAGCAGGCGGTGGCCGGGTTCAGGAGGCTCGGCGACCGGTGGGGGCTGACCGAGGCGCTTCTTGGCCTGGCCGAGCTGCGGGCCGCCAGGGGCGCCCCGACCGACGACATCATCGCCGAGGTCTGGGGGATGACCAGCCGCTGGGTCGGCGCCGACGAGGCGATCTCGACCCTGATCAGGCTGGCGGAGCTGCGCATGCGCGGCGGCGACCTGGACGGCGCGGGCGAGGACCTGGCGAGGGCCAGGGCCGGCGTGGACGAGGAGACCACGCCGCACTCGCTGCTGCTGCTCGGGATGGGCGAGGCCGCCCACGCCTGCCGGCGCGGGGAGCTGGAGCGCGGGCTGGAGATCTACCGCGGCCTGTTCGACGTGCTCGCGCAGGCTCCGCCCGTGGTGCAGCTCGTCGCCGCGCTCAGGACCGCGTACGGCCGGGCGCTGGCACGGACCGGCGAGCTGGACGCCGCGACCGAGCAGCACCGGCTGGCCCTGGGAGTTCTCGGCACCGGCAACCCCGACCGGCCGATGCTCTCGCTGGTGCTGGCCGGGTTCGCGCTGGCCGCGCAGGCGGCGGGGGACCAGGAGCGGGCGGCCGTGCTGTTCGGCGCGTCGTCGGCGATCGAACCGCGCGACACCTCGCTCGACACGTTGGAGGGCCTGGAGACGACCAGGGCCGCGCTCGGTGACGAGCACTTCGAGGAGTGCTTCGCCAAGGGCGCGGCCATGTCGCGGGAAGAGGTCTACGGGATGGTCGGCAGCACGACGTAGGACGGGCCGTGCAGCGTGGTGGTGCCCTTCTCCGTGTTCCGGCCGAATCTGGGGAAGTTCGAGCCCGCCACGTCGATCCTGATCCGATGGCCCGGCCGGAACGCGTTCGAGATCGCGCCGAACCGCACCGTCACCTCGCGCACCTCGCCGGGCACGAGGCCATCCACCCTCGCGATGCCGTCGGTCAGCAGCTCGGCCCGCCCGTCAGGGTGGACGTCGATCAGCTTGGCCGTGACGTCCGCGCTCGTGGCGGTGGAGGAGACGCGCGCGACCAGCTCGACCTCGCCGCTCACCTCCACGCGCGCGCCGAGCGGCTCGGTCCGGTGGCGCAGCACGTCGCCGCGCTCGTCGAGGGGCCGCTGGTCGAGCGGGCCGAACGCGGCGAACGTCATGACCGCCCCGCCGAGCGTCGGCACCGGGTCGCCGGGGTCGGCGACGAACTCGGCGGAGCCGCCCGCCACGGGCGCCGTGCTCAGCGTCCCGTCGAAGCCCAGGTGGTACGGCACGCGCCGGGCCCGAGCGATGGGCCAGTCGTCCTCCTCGCGCCAGGCGTCGTCACCCATCACGAAGATCTTCACGCGGGCCCGGTCGCGCGCCGGCGCCCCGCGCAGCCAGTGGTCGAACCAGTCGAGGTGCACTCCGGTCCAGTCGACGGCCTCCTGGCTCGCCTGGTCGCCGTAGTCGCGTCCGCAGATGTCCCGCTCGTGCGTGAAGTGCGTCCACGGGCCCACGATCAGCCGCGACCCGCCGCGCAGCCGCTCGTAGTGCCCGATGGAGCCGTCGCGGAAGTAGTCGTACCAGCCGGTGCTGACCAGCGCGGGCACCTCGATCCTGGAGTGGTCGACGATCCCGCCCCGCCAGAGCGGGTCGAGCGGGTCGGGGTGCTCCATCCACTGGGCGTAGAAGGGCACCAGGTCGGCCAGGAGCGGCTGGTCGCCGAGCGGCAGCCGTTCGGCCAGCTCCCGCAGGCGCTCGTCGATCCGGTCCGGCAGGCCGATGGCGGCCAGGTGCCTCTCCTTGTCCTCCTGGGTGGCCGTGCCCAGGCGGATCCGGCGGTCCAGCTCGTCCACGGCGAGCACCATCGCGCTGACGGTGAGCATGATGTTGAGGTTGGGGACGCCGCCCGGCTGGTAGACGCATTCGTACGAGCCGGCGGGGGCGACGTGCGGTGCGATGGCCCGCAGGCCCTCCGGCCGCTCCTGGGCCGCGAGCAGCTGGGTGATGCCCAGGTACGAATCCCCGTACATCCCGACATTTCCGTCAGACCACGGCGCGGTCGCCGCCCACCGGACCGCGTCGTAGCCGTCGGCCGCCTCGCCGCCGACGAACCGGAACTCGCCCTGCGAGGCCCCCGTGCCGCGCACGTCCTGAAGGACGACCGCGTACCCGGCGGCCACGAGGCGGGGCACGTCGAGGTGGAAGCCGGGGCCCTCGACGGCCCGGCCGTACGGGGTGCGCGAGAGCAGCACGGGGAAGCGCCCGTGCCCACTGTCGCCGGGTCCGCGACGATCAGCGGCGGGTCGCCACAGCGTGGACACGAGCTCGACGCCGTCGCGGGTGGTCATGGTCTCGGTGGTCTCGATCATCGGACTCTCCTGTTGTAAGCGCGCAGGGCAAGGGGGACGAAGAGGGCGAGCAGCGCGGCGGTCCAGCCGAGCGTGATCCACAGGTCCGACACGTGCAGGCCGCCGGTCAGGAACCCGCGCAGCGCGCCGGCCAGGTGCGAGACGGGGTTGACGGACATCCACCAGGTCAGCCAGCCGGGCATGTCGGTGGCGGGCACGAAGGCGCTGCTGCCGAACGTGAGGGGCAGCAGGACGGCCGTCGAGATGCCCTGCATCGACGTGACGGACTTGGCCACCAGCCCGATCCAGGCCGAGCCCCAGCTCAACGCCATGGCCAGCAGCAGGACCAGGCCGAGGCCCGCCAGCGCGGCGATCGGGTCCGTCGTGACGCGGAAGCCGACGGCGTACCCCACGATCATGGACATCGCGATCGTGATCAGCAGCGTGAGCAGGTCCGCCATGATGCGGCCCGCGAGCGGCGCCGACCTGGCGATCGGCATGGTCCTGAACCTGTCGAACACGCCGTTGCCGATGTCGGTGGCCAAATTCATACCGGTGGTGATCGTCGACATCAGCGCCACCTGGACGAGCACACCGGGCAGCATGTACGCCACCGCGCCCGCGCGGTCACCCCCGGCGGCGCCGCCGAACAGGTACACGAAGATGACGATCATGAAGACGGGCTGGAACAGCATGCCGAAGAGCTGGCCTGGACTGTTCTTCAGCGGGATCAGGCTGCGCCAGGCCAGCGTCAGCCCCTGGGAAAGCGCGGTGGTCATCGGGGGTCTCCAGTCAGGGTGAGGAAGACGTCGTCAAGTGAGGGCAGGCGCAGGGCGTGCTCGGCGAGCACGATCGCCGCGTCGTCGAGCGCCCGGAGCGCGGCCGGCGGCTCGGCCAGGTCGTGCACCGGGATGCTCACCACGCCGTCCACGGCCTTCGCGCCGAGGATCGCCTCGGCCTTCTCCAGGTCGGCGGCGTGCAGTGGCTTGACGTCGAGCCGGTGTCCGCCCGCCAGCGCCTTGAGCTCGTCGGGCGTCCCGGCGGCGGCGACCCGGCCCCGGTCGATGACCAGCAGGTCGTCGGCGAGCTGGTCGGCCTCCTCCAGGTACTGGGTGGTCAGCAGCACGGTCACGCCGTCGGCGGTCAGCTCCCTGACCACCTCCCACAGCTCGCCGCGGGCGTGGGGGTCGAGCCCCGTGGTCGGCTCGTCGAGGAACAGGATGCGCGGGCGGCTCACCAGGCTGACCGCCAGGTCTAGGCGGCGGCGCATGCCGCCCGAGTAGCCGCTCGCCGCGCGGCCGGCCGCCTCCTCCAGGCCGAAGCGGGCCAGCAGCTCCGCCGCCCTGGTCCGGGCCTCCGACCTCGACAGGCCGAGCAGGCGGCCCATCAGCAGCAGGTTCTGGGGGCCGGTCAGCTTCTCGTCGACCGAGGCGTACTGGCCGGTCAGGCCGATCAGCTCGCGTACCTTGCGGGCCTGGCGGGTCACGTCGTACCCGCCGACCAGGGCCCGCCCGGCGTCGGGGGCGGCCAGGGTGGCGAGGATGCGGACCGCCGTGGTCTTGCCCGCGCCGTTCGGGCCCAGGACGCCGAGCACGGCGCCCGTCCTGACCCGCAGGTCGATGCCATCCAGCGCGGTCTTGTCACCGTATCTCTTGACGAGCCCTTCGGCCTCGATCGCGTACTTCATGTCCCCAACGGTGTCCGGGCCCGCTGGCATCCACCTGGCAGCGACCTGTCAGGGGGATGGTGCATGTCCGTAACTTTGGGCCTTTCCCCGGCGCGGCCGGGTCTGCAGTCTCGGGTCAGGCGCCGGACACGACCCGATCCCGAGCGCCCGAGGAGGACAGGTGCGACACCGATTAGTCATCCTGCTGGCAGCCCTCAGCCTGATCAGCCTGACCGGCATGACCGGGGCGGGCGCCACCGCGGAGCCCCCGGCCAACAAGCAGTACCGCGTCCAGGGCCCCGCGAACGCGCACCAGCGCAGCGCCGTCGCGGCCACCGGCGCGGCCATCGAGGAGGTGGCCAAGGACTCGGTCCTGGTCACGGCGACGGAGGCCGAGATCTCCGCCATCAGGCGGCTCGGCTACCGGGTGGCGGAGGCGCCGCGCCCGACATCCCCGTCCGGCGTCGGGACGCTTGACTTCCCGCCGGCGGACTCCGGGTACCACAACTACGCGGAGATGAACGCGGACATCAACGCCCTGGTCGCGGCCCATCCCAACATCGTCAGCCAGACCACGTTCGGCACCTCGTACGAGGGCCGCGCGCTGCGCCTGGTCAAGATCAGCGACAACGTGGGCACGGACGAGAACGAGCCCGAGGTGCTCTTCACCGCCCACCAGCACGCCCGCGAGCACCTGACGGTCGAGATGGCGCTGTACATCATGCACCTGCTGGCCGACAACTACGGCACGGACTCCAGGATCACCAACCTGGTGAACACCAGGGAGATCTGGATCATGCCGGACCTCAACCCGGACGGCGGCGAGTACGACATCGCCACCGGCTCCTACCGCTCCTGGCGCAAGAACCGGCAGCCGAACTCCGGCTCGTCGGCCGTCGGCACCGACCTGAACCGCAACTGGGCCTACAACTGGGGCTGCTGCGGCGGCTCGTCGGGCACCACGTCCAGCGAGACGTACCGGGGCGCGAGCGCCGAGTCGGCGCCCGAGGTCAAGGCGGCGGCCAACTGGGTGCGCAGCCGGGTCGTCGGCGGCGTGCAGCAGATCAAGACCAACCTCGACTGGCACACCTACAGCGAACTGGTCCTGTGGCCCTACGGCTACACCTTCAGCGACACCGCTCCCGGCCTGACCCAGGACGACCGGGACGCGCACGCGACGCTCGGCCAGAACATGGCCGCCACCAACGGCTACACGCCCGAGCAGTCCAGCGACCTCTACATCACCGACGGGACCATCGACGACTGGATGTGGGGCGTCTACAAGATCTTCAGCTTCACGTTCGAGATGTACCCGACCGGCTCCAACCCGGGCTTCTACCCACCTGACGAGCAGATCGTGCCCCAGACCACCCGTAACAAGGAGGCCGTGCTCCGCTTCCTCGAGTACTCGGACTGCGTCTACCGGATCATCGGCAAGGAGGCCCAGTACTGCGGCACGGGCACCCCGCCGGTGACCGTCTACTCCGACACGTTCGAGACCGCCACCGGCTGGACGGTCAACCCGTCGGGCACCGACACCGCCACGATCGGCCAGTGGGAGCGCGGCGATCCCGAGGACACCACCTCGAGCGGCGCCAAGCAGCTCGGCAGCACGGTCAGCGGCACGAACGACCTGGTCACCGGCCGGCTCGCGGGCTCATCGGCGGGTGACAACGACGTCGACGGCGGCGTCACCTCGATCCAGTCGCCCCCGATCACACTCCCGTCCACGGGCGCCTTGAACCTGTCGCTGTCGTGGTACCTGGCGCACGGCTCGAACGCCTCCAGCGCCGACTACTTCCGGGTCCGCGTGGTCGGCAACACCACCACCACGGTCCTGAACCAGGCCGGCGCTGCCTCGAACCGCAACGGCGCCTGGGCCACGGCCACCGCGAGCCTGAACGCGTTCGCGGGCCAGACGGTCCGCATCCTCATCGACGCCGCCGACGCCTCGGGCGCCTCCCTGGTGGAGGCGGGCGTGGACGACATCAAGATCACCCAGCAACCGTAGACCGCACCGCCGCTCCGCCGTACAAGATCCTGTGTCTTGTACGGCGGAGTCATGTTTGGGTCTTGTAAGCATCCGGTGTCAAGGCTACGATCGCGCCAAATACTTAGGAAAGTTTCCTATAAGTTCATCACTCCCGAGCCGGCCTCTCCTTGCCGGCGCCGTACGGCTTGCGCTCTCACCCCCCGGCGCAAGGCGTACGGCGCCTCACCCCCGAAGGAAGAACTCGTGAGACCTCGCGCGATCCTCCTGGCCCTCTCCACCCTCGCACTCAGCCTGTACGCCCTCCCCGCCCAGGCCGCCCCCCTCGCATCCGGGGCCACCGCGACGTTCGTCAAGGTCTCCGACTGGGGCTCCGGCTTCGAGGGCAAGGTCACCGTCACCAACGCCACCACCACGGCCATGACCGGCTGGAACGTCCAGTTCGACGTCCCCGCCGGCTACTCGATCCCCTCCGCGTGGGACGCGGTCATGTCGCGGAGCGGGCAGCACTACACCTTCATCAACCCGAGCTGGGCGCCCGCGCTCCCGGCGGGGGGCAGCGCAAGCTTCGGCTTCAACGGCAGCCCCGGCAACTTCCCCGGCATCACCGGCTGCACGCTGAACGGCGCTCCGTGCGGCGGCTCCTCGACCGGAACGCCCGGCGCGCCGGGCGCCGTCTCGGCCGCCGCCACCGCCAGCGCTATCACCCTCACGTGGGGGGCGTCCTCCGGAACGGTGACCGGTTACCGCGTCTACGAAGGGAGCGTTGTCAAGGCCACTGTCACGGGCACCACGGCCACGATCGGCGGGCTCGGCGCCTGCGAGAGCCACACTTACACCGTAAAGGCGTACAGCCCGGCGGGGGAGTCGGCCGGCCGCGACGCCACCGCGACCACCACCGGCTGCACCGGCGGCGGTGGAAACCTGCCGAAGCACTTCCTCACCGGCTACTGGCACAATTTCGCCAACGCCGCCGCCGAGCTCAAGCTGTCGGCCGTGCCCGACGAGTACGACCTGGTCGCGATCGCGTTCGGGGAGGCCACCGCCACCCCGGGCGAGGTGGCCTTCGCGCTCGACCCCGGCCTGGCCGCGGCGGTCGGCGGGTACACCGACGCCCAGTTCAGGGCCGACGTGCAGGCTTTGCACCAGCGGGGCAAGAAGGTCGTCCTGTCCGTCGGCGGCGAGGCAGGCCGGGTGCAGGTCGCCGACGCGGCCGGCGCGACGAGGTTCGCCGACTCCGTGTACGCGCTGATGCGCGCCTACGGTTTCGACGGCGTGGACATCGACCTGGAGAACGGCCTCAACGCCACTTACCTGGCCCAGGCGCTCAGGTCGCTGCGCGCCAAGGCCGGCTCCGGGCTGATCATCACGATGGCCCCCCAGACCATCGACATGCAGTCGACCGGGATGGAGTACTTCAAGCTCGCCCTGAGCATCAAGGACATCCTCACGGTCGTCCACACGCAGTACTACAACTCCGGCTCGATGCTCGGCTGCGACCAGGCACAGGCGTACACCCAGGGCTCGGTGAACTTCATGACCGCCCTCGCCTGCATCCAGCTCGAGAACGGCCTGCGCCCCGACCAGGTGGCGCTGGGCCTGCCGGCCGGGCCGGGCGCCGCGGGCGGCGGCGTCGTCTCGCCCTCCCTCGTCAACCAGGCGCTCGACTGCCTGGCCAAGCGCACCAGCTGCGGGACCTTCGTGCCACCGCGCGCCTACCCGGACATCAGGGGCGCGATGACGTGGTCCATCAACTGGGACGCGAGCAACAACTGGTCCTTCTCCAAGACCGTCAAGCCCCACCTCCAGGGAATGCCATGAAATTTCGCAGCAAATTCCTCGCGTTACTCGCCGGGATCGCCCTCGCGCTGACCGGCGCCGGATTCACGGCCGCCGCGCCCGCCGCGTACGGAGCCGTGCAGCAGCTGGCCGCCGCCTGGGCCCCGTGGACCGCGTACGCCGTCGGCGACGTCGTCACCTACAACGGCGTCGACTACGTGTGCCTGCAGGCCCACACCTCGCAGCCCGACTGGACGCCGCCCAACGTGCCGGCGCTCTGGAAGCCCGGCTCGGGCGGCGGCAACCCCGGCGCGCCCGGACAGCCCGGCGCGGTCAGCACGTCCGTGACGAACTCCAGCATCTCGCTGAGCTGGGGCGCCTCGTCCGGCACCGTGACCGGCTACCGCGTGTACGAGGGCTCGACGCAGCGGGCCCAGGTCAGCGGCACCAGCGCGACCATCTCCGGGCTCGGCACGTGCACGACGCACACGTACACGGTGAAGGCGTACAACTCGGCGGGTGAGTCGTCCGGCCGCGACGCCACCGCCACCACCAGCGGCTGCACCGGCGGCGGGACCAAGATGGCCGGCGCTCCCTACCTCTACATGGGCTGGGGCAACCCGCCCAACCCGGGCACCGTCATGGACGCGACCGGCGTCAAGTCGTTCACGATGGCGTTCATCCTGTCCAGCGGCGGCTGCACCCCCGCCTGGGACGGCAACCGCCCGCTGACCGGTGGCGCCGACCAGCAGGCGATCAACACGATCAAGTCGAAGGGCGGCAGCGTCCAGATCTCCTTCGGCGGCTGGTCGGGTAACAAGCTCGGCCCCAACTGCTCCACGCCGCAGGCGTTCGCGGGCGCGGTGCAGCAGGTCATCAACGCCGTCGGCCCCGCCGTCGTGGACTTCGACATCGAGAACACCGACGAGTTCGAGAACTACACCGTCCAGGACCGCATCCTGAACGGGATCAAGATCATCAAGCAGAACAACCCGAACGTCAAGGCCGTCGTCACCTTCGGCACCTCCAAGACCGGTCCCACCGCCCCCGGCGTGCGGCTCATCAACCAGTCCAAGGCGCTCGGCGTGCCGATCGACAACTACACGATCATGCCGTTCGACTTCGGCGGCACGAACATGTACCAGGACACGGTCAACGCCTCCGAGGGCCTGAAGAACGCGCTGAAGAGCGCCTTCGGGTGGAGCGACGCCCAGGCGTACGCGCACATGGGCATCTCTGGCATGAACGGCCTGTCCGACCAGCAGGAGCAGACCTCCCCGTCCACCTGGACGCAGATCCGCGACTGGGCCAGGTCGCACGGCCTGACCAGGCTCGCCTACTGGGCAGTCAACCGTGACCGCCCCTGCCCCGGCGGCGGCGTGGTCTCCAACTGCAGCGGCATATCCCAGGCCGACTGGGAGTTCACCAGGATCACCGCCGGCTTCTGACCGCTCACCGGCCCGTCTCCGCACCGGGGGGCGGGCCGCGGTCACATGACGAGCTGGGTGGGCTTGAGCGGGACGCCGAGGCCCGGCGGCCGGTAGGTCGGCAGCGCCTCGCCGTACTCGTGCATCCAGGCGTGGTCCACCAGCAGCCGCATCCGCCCCCCGCCGGGACCGGTGACGGTCTCGGCGGAGGGCCTGCGCCCGGAGAGCTTCTCGACCGCGTCCGCCACCGCCTCCGCGTCCGGCGCCGACAGGTCGCAGTGTTCGTCGGGCCCGATGAGCAGGTCCACGTCGGGCGGCAGCGGGTAGATCGGCCGCGGCAGGGCCAGCACGCGCGGCGGCGGCGCCATCGGCCAGCCGTCGCGCACCGCCTCCAGCAGCACCGAGCGCGACGTCCTGCGCGCGAACAGCCCGTCGGCCAGCGCCCAGCTCAGCGCGCCCACGTCCGACAGGTCCTCGCCGCACGCGTGCAGGCACAGGTACGGCACCAGCGGGATCCCCGCCCCGCTCGCCTGCGCCCACCCGCCGCCGCACCCGGTGAGCACCAGCAGCGCCACCATCGCCCGGTAGGCGGTGTCGGCGTGCGGCGTGTCCAGCCGCCCCGGCACGATCAGGCACCGCCCTCCCGTCTTCTCCGCCGTCACGCCCAGCTCGCGTGCGATCTTCAGCGTGCGCGACGCGGCCACCCCGGTGCACGCCTCCTGCCAGGCCGGCGTGTACGGCTCCGCCCGGTCGGCGTACCCGGACGGCCAGACACCGGGCAGCCCGGGGCGCGACACCCCGTAGGCGGCCAGCAGCAGGTCGAACACGGTCGTCACCAGCTCCTCGCCCTCCCGCAGCACCGGCACGCCGCGGCGCAGCACGCCGGGCCCGTCGTCGAAGCGCGGCAGCAGCACCTCCACCGCCTCGCCGCCGTACACGCTCAGCCGGTCACAGCCGCGCCCCAGCAGCCCGCCCGGCACGTACGCCGCCTCGCGCGCCCGCAGCCGCACCAGGGACGGCAGGTCGGTGCGTTCCATGGCGTGCTCGGCGAACGGCGTCCTGTCCAGGTAGAACTCCTTGAGCAGCACGTGCCCCATGGCCATCGCCAGCGCCCCGTCCGTGCCGGGGCGCACGACCAGCGTCTCGTCCGACAGCCGCGTGGGATGCGTGCCCACCGCGACCACCTTCTGCCCCTTGTACCGCCCGGCGATCACCCAGGGCGTGTCCGGCGTGCGTACCAGCCGGTTGTGCTCTCCCCACTGCAGCACGTACGCCGCCCGCGCCCAGTCGTCGGCGCCCGGGCCGGCGAACCGCGGCCCCAGCACCTGCTCGGGCGCGCACGGATGCTCGGTCAGCACCGCGCCGCCGAGACCGCCGACCAGCCGCGCCAGCGGCGAGGTGGCCAGCGCCGCCACCCGGTCCGCCCCGTGATGGGCGGCGGTGTGCATCATCGCCGCGGCCACCAGTTCGGCGACCGTGGCGTCGTCGAGCGGCACCCGCCGCTCGCCCCGCGCCGCGCGATATTGCTGTGAATTCGCTGTGAGTTTCGCCCAGGTGGCGACCGGGTCCCGTGTCGCATCCCTCACCTCGAAATAGAGCCTGACCAGTGCCTGGTTGACCTGCGATCCCCCCATGGAAAAAGTTCAACACAGACAGTGAGCCTCTATCGCCATACGTATCGGCATGTCGGGGATAAGAATTGGAAGCCCTGGTGGCAACCACTGCCGGTGTTGCGGCAGGCTAGAGGCCGCCATGGATTACGCAGTTCTCACGGGGATAGTCCTCGTCGCCGGTGTCGTGCTCGCTCTCATCGCCCAATGGCGTGATTGGCGACCACCGCTCATTGTCGCCGTCCTCGTGGGCGTGGCCGTCCGCCTGCTGATCATGTACACGTCGGCGATCGACTCGTGGCAGCCGGTCGACTTCATGGAGAGCTTCAAGCCCGCGGGCGAGGCGGTGCTGCGCGGCCAGGACCCGGTGCTGGCCAGCGAGGGCGGCTGGCACTTCCTGCCGACCATCCCCTACGTGTACGGCATCCTGCTCTGGCTCGGCATCCCGTGGGAGTTCGCCGGGCGCCTGGTCACCGTGGTCGCCGACATCGTGCTCATCCCGCTGGTGGCCAAGCTGGCCGGCGGTCCCAAGGCGTCGCTGCGGGCCCTGCAGTACGCGCTCAACCCGCTCGCCCTGATGATCGCCTGCATCCATGGCCAGGTGGAGCCGGTCGCGCTCGTCTTCGGCGTGGCCGCGTTCGTGGTCGCCCGCGGTTCCGGCCCGCTGGAGCGTCCCGGCATCGCGACGGACGTCGTCGCCAAGGTGCGGGCGGGCGTGGCCGCGTACGGCGTGCGCTCCTCGATCCCGCGGGTGATCGGCCGGGGCGGCATGCTGCACCGCGCCCTGCTGCCGGGGCCCGACGACCGGGCCGACCTCAAGCGCGGCGCGCTGGCCGGGATCCTGATGGGCCTGGCGCTGTGCGCGAAGAGCTGGCCGATCTGGCTGATCCCCGGCATGCTGCTGCTCCTGCCCAACCTGCGCTCCCGGGTCGCGGCGCTGTTCACCACCGGGCTCCTGCCGGTGTTCTTCCTGGTCACGCTGCCGATCTTCGCGGGCACGTCCCTCGACCAGATCCCCGCGGTGATCAACACGATCCGGGACATCCGGCCGATCATCGGCGAGTGGGGCTGGACGCCGTGGTTCACCGGCGGCGACTGGGCGCTGATACCGGCGCTGGCCTCCCTCGGCACGAACCTCATCTACGCGTGCGTCATCGCGGCGATTCTCATCTGGCGGCGAGCCGACCCGATCGACATGACCATCGCCATCCTGCTGATCTTCATGGTGGTGACGCCGCGGCTGGGCGCCCAGTACCTGATGTGGTTCATGCCGTTCCTGATCGCCAGGCCCACCAGGTTCGCCTGGCCGGCCATCGTGGGCGTGTCGATCTGGGCCGGATACGGCTACCTCTACATGACGCAGTTCGACGTCAACACCTGGTGGTACCTGCACCAGGACTGGTCGCGGGCGTCGATCGTGCTGCTGCCGGTCCTCTTGCTGGCCATGCCCTGGGGCCGCCGCGTCTCCACCGCGGCCCCGGGACTGGCCCACCTCACCGGGCGCTCGGCACCGGCCTGGATCAAGTCACCGGCATAGGCGCCCCCACAAGGCGATCCACTGGTCGGGGTGGACGTGGCCGACGACGGCGTCACGGGCGACGCCCGCGGCCTCCAGCGCGGCGTCCACCCCCTGGTAGCGCCTCTTCAGCGAGGCGCGCACCGAGCCGCCCACGCCGCCGAACCCCACTTCGACGAGCTCCAGGTACGACCGCCGCGCATGAACGAGCGGTTGCGGCCTGCGCTGGATGCGCAGGATCGCCGAGTCGACGGACGGGACGGGCCGGAAGCACTCCCTGCCGATCGTGTCGCGGAGCCGCCAGCTGAACCACGGCCACGACTCGACCGTGACCAGGCTCCAGCGGCCGTAGTCGCCCGTGCGCTTGCGGGCGTACTCCCGCTGGGTGAGCAGCGTCGCCGAGGTCAGCGAGTGCGCCCGCAGGCACCAGTCCACGATCTTCGACGTGATCGAGTACGGGATGTTGCCCACGACCGCGAACGGCTCCCGCGGCGCCCGAGCGGTGGTGAAGTCGCCCCTGACCACGTCGATCCTGGGATCGCCGCTCGTGCGGGCGGCCAGCCGTACGGCGAGCCTCGGGTCGATCTCGTAGGCGACGACCTTCGCGCCCGCCTCGGCCAGCGCCAAGGTGAGCACCCCCTCGCCCGCGCCGGGCTCCAGCACGAGCCCTTCGGGGGCGGCGGCCTTCACCATCAGATCGACCGCATGCCGGTCGGCCAGGAAATTCTGCGACAGCGCGCGTCGCGCCCGGTCCACGGGCGTGCGGCCACCGCTGTTCCTGGCTTTGCGCTGAGTATGTGAATAGTTTCCGTGCGCGAAATTCTGCGCCACAGCACTTGCCCTTCCGGGTCCTCGAGATTGACGGGTCTCGAAGGGCCCTGGGCACGCGTGCGGACGCGCGGATCAGGCTTGGATCAGATGCTCGCGTCCGCTAGCGGGCCAGAGCCCGGCCGCGGCGGATGCGAATGAAAACCTGGCAGGTGAACATGCATGTCATGCCGGTCACCGTAGACAGCGGCCGTTCACCCGGGCAACGCAATTAAATGGGATGCGCGGGCGGCGCCTGGTTCGCCACCCTGGGATGCGTGCAGGCGACGGTCACGGTCACCCCGGCGCAGCTCCCCGAGCTGCTGCTGCACGTCGCCGTGGTCCGGCCCGTGTTCCTCTGGGGCGCCCCCGGCATCGGCAAGAGCTCACTGGTACGCGAGTTCGCCGACTCGCTCGGACTGGAGTGCGTGACGCTGCTCGGCACCCAGCTCGCCCCCGAAGACCTGATCGGCGTGCCGGAGCTGGTCGACGGGCGCAGCCGGTTCGCGCCGCCCGAGTCGATCGCGCGCGCGGAGCCGTACTGCCTGTTCCTCGACGAGCTCAACGCCTCCGCGCCCGAGGTGCAGAAGGCGTTCTACTCGCTGATCCTCGACCGCAGGATCGGCACGTACGAGCTGCCCGCCGGCTCGGTGGTGATCGGCGCGGGCAACCGCGCCACCGACAACGCCCTCGCCCGCCCGATGGCGTCCGCGCTGATCAACCGGCTGGTCCACGTGCACCTGCGGGCCTCGGCGGACGACTGGCTGAAGTGGGCCGCCGCCAACGGCATCCACCCGTGGATCGTCGACTACCTGGTGCAGCGGCCCGACCACCTGTGGAGCCCGCCGCCCAAGACCGAGGAGCCGTTCTCCTCGCCGCGGGCCTGGCACATGCTCTCCGACGTGCTGCTGTCGTACGGCGACGACGTGCCCGACGAGACGATCGCCATGCTGGCGTTCGGCACGCTGACCGCCACGCACGCCTCCGCCTTCCGCGCCTACGTCAAGACCGTGCGGCACGCGTACGACCTGGAGGCCGTGCTGAAGGGCGAGGCCCCCTGGCCGCGCCGGCCCGAGGAGCGCGACCTGCTCTACTTCCTGGCCGAGGCGTTCCGCGCCCGCCTGATCAAGGAGCTGCCCGCGGACAAGCGCGGATCCTCCGCCCGCGGTCGAGACCTGGGCTTCCGGGCGAAGACGCTGCTGGTGGAGCTGGCCGAGATCTCCCTGGAATGCGCCCAGCTGGTCATCGCCAACAACGCCGACGGCGCGCCCGCCCTGCCCGCCTGGTTCCTGGTGGAGATCGGGAGGGACGTGCCGAGGCTGATGGCGGCTCGGTCATGAGCCGCGTCAAGGCCAAGGTCGATCCGTGGCGGGCAGAGATGCACAACGGCTGGAACGCCGTACTCCGGCAGCCGCTCTTCCGCGTCTTCCACAGCTACCTGCTGGAGGCCGAGCAGGACGAGCTGGGCAGTGACACCTGGGCCGTCGTCACCGACGACGGCGACGTGCGCTTCCACCCCAAGCGCCGCGCCCCCGCCGAGGAATGGACGTGGGTCTTCGCCCACCTGCTGCTCCACCTCGGCTTCGGCCATGCCGACCCGCGCGTCTGCGCGCCGAAGGACATCGACGGCGACCGCCCGGACCCCGCCTACCACGCGGCCTGCTGCCTGGCCGTGGAGCGGTTCCTGCGCACGCTCAAGATCGGGCGCTGCCCCTGGCCGCTCCCCGACGAGTTGCCCGAACAGGACGAGGTGGCGCTGTCGGAGCGCTGGCGCAGGCTCGGCGTGCCGCCCCCGTTCAAGCCGTCGGGCGAGCCCGACTTCCACATCGGCTCGGCGAAGTTGGCGGAGGACCTCGACTTCCAGCGCACGTTCGCGATCGGCATCGCCGAGGCGGCCACCAGCGCGCTCGACCGGGCCGGCGAGCCCCGCACCCCGGTCGAAGGGCACGTCAAGGGCCCCTGGGACCTGGCGCTGCGCTGGTTCACGTCGTCGTACCCGCTGCTCGGCGCGCTGGCCGCGGGCATGAAGATCGTCTCCGATGCCGAGCTGGCCAGGGGCTGGGCGATCTCGATCGCCGCGGTCAGCGCCGAGGCGGGGGAGATCTACATCAATCCGCTCGCCCGGCACTCCGAGCCCGAATGGCGTTTCGTGCTGGCCCACGAGATGTTGCACGCCGCGTTGCGCCACGGCGAGCGGTGCGGCATGAGGGACCCGTACCTGTGGAACGTCGCCTGTGACTACGTGATCAACGGGTGGCTGATCGAGATGGGTGTCGGCGAGATGCCGGAAGGGCTGCTGTTCGACCAGTCGCTCGCCGGCATGTCCGCGGAGGCGGTCTACGACCGCCTCTCCACCGACCTGCGCCGCCTGCGCAAGCTCGCCACCCTGCGCGGCCGCGGGCTCGGCGACGTGCTCGACCAGCCGCCCCGCCGCATCGGCGGATACGTCGACCTCGACGAGTACTACCGCAACGCGCTCTGCACCGGCCTGGCCTACCACCAGAGCAGCGGCCGCGGCCTGCTGCCCGCCGGGCTCGAGCAGGAGATCCGCGCGCTCGACCAGCCGCCGCTGCCCTGGGACGCCCGGCTCGCCCGCTGGTTCGACGAGCACTTCCAGCCCGAGGAGAAGCGGCGCTCCTACGCCCGCGCCTCGCGCAGGCAGGCGTCGAGCCCCGGCATCCCGCGGCCCGGCTGGGTGCGGCCCGAGGAGGTCGTGCGCAAGGCCACGTTCGGTGTGGTGCTGGACACCTCGGGGTCCATGGACGTGACGCTGCTCGGCAAGGCGCTCGGCGCGATCGCCTCCTACGCCGCGGCCCGCGACGTCCCGCGCGCCCGCGTGGTCTTCTGCGACGCCGCCGCCTACGACGCCGGATACCTGCCGGTCGAGGAGATCGCGGGCAAAGTCAGGGTGCGCGGCCGCGGCGGTACGGTGCTCCAGCCGGGTGTCAGGCTGCTCGAGCAGGCCGACGACTTCCCGCCGGACGGCCCCATCCTGGTGATCACCGACGGCGCGTGTGACGTGCTGCACATCCGCAGGGAGCACGCGTTCCTGGTGCCGCAGGGCGCCTCGCTGCCGTTCCGGCCGCGCGGGCCGGTGTTCTTCGTGAAATGAGCGCCCGCTGCGGGGAGCGAGCGCTTTTCGGGGGAGTGAGCGCTTTGAGCCCGCTTTGAAGTGGCTCGGGTAGACCTTTAACCATGGACCGACCGGCCAGGGTGCTCGTCGTGGACGACGAGCCGAACATCCGCGCCCTGCTCTCACAGACGTTACGACTGGTGTCGTTCGAGGTGCGGACCGTGGAGACGGGCGCGGAGGCGGTGAGCGCCGCCAGGGAGTTCAAGCCCGACATCGTGGTGCTCGACGTGATGCTGGCGGACTTCGACGGGTTCGAGGTCGCCAGGCGGCTGGAGGAGCGCATTCCCGTGCTGTTCCTGACCGCGCGCGACCGGGTGGAGGACCGCGTACAGGGGCTCACGCTGGGCGCCGACGACTACGTGGCCAAGCCGTTCAGCCTGGAGGAAGTGGTGCTGCGCATCCGCGCGATCCTGCGCCGCAGCCGCTCGGCGCCACGGGACGAGATCCTCCGCTACGCCGACCTGGAGCTGGACCCGCACGCCCACGAGGTACGCAGGGCCGGGGTGCCGGTCGACCTGTCGCCCACCGAGTTCAACCTGCTCGAATATCTTCTGACGAACGCGGGCCGGGTGGTGAGCAAGGCCCAGATCCTCGACAGCGTGTGGCGCTACGACTTCGATGGCGACTCCAGCATCGTCGAGTCGTACGTCTACTACCTGCGCAAGAAGATCGACAAGTGGGAGCCGCAGCTCATCCACACCGTGCGCGGCGTCGGCTACACGCTCAGGACCCCGCGGTGAGGCCCGCCACCTGGACCCTGCGCACCCGCCTGGTCATGGCCGTGCTCGGGCTCGCCGCGCTCGGGCTGGTGCTCGCCAACGTGGCGGGCATCGTGCTCCTCCACGACAACCTGA
This sequence comes from Nonomuraea sp. NPDC050786, assembly GCF_040654115.1. Taxonomy (NCBI): domain Bacteria; kingdom Bacillati; phylum Actinomycetota; class Actinomycetes; order Streptosporangiales; family Streptosporangiaceae; genus Nonomuraea; species Nonomuraea sp. NPDC050786. Next base: position 8,175 of record NZ_JBFAHJ010000018.1, on the reverse strand, counting down.
TGGACCGCGTGGACAAGCAACTCCAGCAGATTACCAAGGTGGCCACCGCCAAGGGCGTTCAGATGATCCCGCGGAAGCCGATCGTGAACGACGTCTGGGACGTGCTCACGAAGCGGATCGCCGCCGTCCAGCAGGTCATGATCTACGACCCCGACGGCACGCTGCGGTTCAGGTCCTCGGCCGAGCGCGGCGATCCCGCCCCCGTCCTCGACGAGATCAGGACCGACGGCCCCTACACCGTGCCGGGCACCAGCGGGCCCTCGTGGCGGGTCCGTGCCGTGCCGCTGTCCAACGGCAGCACCTGGATCTTCGCCCAGTCGCTCGCCGAGCTCGAGCAGACCCAGACCTCGGCCATCGCCATCGCCGCCGTGGTGAGCGGGTTCGTGCTGCTCCTGCTCGGCCTGGCCGCCGACGCCCTGGTACGCCTCGGCCTGCGCCCGCTGACCAGGATGGAGGCCACGGCCGGCCACATAGCGCGCGGCGACTTCGCCCGACGCGTGCCCGCCCACGACCCGCACACCGAGCCCGGCCGCCTGGCCGGCGCCATGAACGTCATGCTCGACCGGCTCCAGGCCGAGATCGCCGCCAGGACCGACTCCGAGGCCCGCATGCGGCGCTTCCTGGCCGACGCCTCCCACGAGCTGCGCACCCCGCTCACCTCCGTGCGCGGCTTCGCCGAGCTGCACCGCAGGGGCGGCGACGCCGGCGAGGCCATGCGCAGGATCGAGGACGAGGCCGCCAGGATGGGCGTGCTGGTCAACGACCTGCTGACGCTGGCCCAGCTCGACGAGGAACGCCCGCTCGACCGGCGCCCCGTCGACCTGCTGGAGGTGGCGGCGGACACGATCCGCGACACCCGCGTACGCGTGCCGGACCGGCAGGTCAAGCTGGCCGGGCTCGACGGCCGGCTCGCGCCCGTCTCGATCGTCGGCGACGACGCCCGCCTGCGCCAGGTGGCCGCCAACCTCGTCGGCAACGCGCTCTGCCACACGCCTCCCGACGCCGCCGTCACCGTCAGGGTCGGCAGGTCCGGCGGCACGGCCGTGCTGGAGGTGTCGGACACCGGTCCGGGTGTGCCGTCCGAGCATGTACCGCGCCTGTTCGACCGCCTCTACCGCGTCGGCCAGGGCAGATCCAGGGCCGACGGCGGCGCCGGGCTCGGCCTCGCCATCGTCTCCGCCATCGTCCGCGCCCACGGCGGCCGCGTCGAGGTGGACACGGCGCCCGGCGAAGGTGCCACCTTCCGCGTGCTCCTACCTGACTCCGAGGCGGCTCCAAGCTCGCATTGAAGCGCGCTCGGCACATTCGGAGCATGAACAGAACACTCATCGCGACGGCCCTGCTGGCCACCCTGGCGGCCGGCTGCGGCAGCCCGCAGAACGGCACCGGGGTTGCCTCCGTGGCCGCGGGCGCCTCCACGCGGCCCTCCGCCGGCGCCAGTGCGACCGCGACGGCCGATCCGCAGGAGCAAGGCAGGAAATTCGCCCAGTGCATGCGCGACCACGGGATCCCCATGGACGACCCTGACCCGGCGAAGAAGGGCGGCGGCCTCGCTGCCATCGGCGAGAACGTCGACAAGGTGAAGGTCAAGGACGCCGCGCGGGCCTGCAAGGCTTACGCGCCGTTCATGGACCGCAAGAACATTAAGCCGGAGGACGTCGAGCGGCTGCGCGCGTTCGCCAAGTGCATGCGCGACAACGGCGTCGACATGCCCGACCCGAACCCCGACGGCACTCTCGCCAGCGGCACCGCGCGCAGCCTCAAGCGCGACGACCCGAAGTTCCAGAAGGCGTTCGAGATCTGCGGCAAGAACTTCCCGTGGCTGGGAGGGAGCAAGTGACGCAGGTCAAAGAGCCGTCCCTCGCCGCGCGTGCCTTACCGCCACGCCGGCGCCGTCCGTTGCGGATGCTGGCGTGGACAGGAGGAGCCGCGCTGCTCGCCGCCGCCGTCGCGGCCGCCGCCCTGGGTTTCGGCGGCAACGGCACCGGTACGGCCGCCGCCGTCCGCACGCCCCCCGCCACCGCCAAGGCCACCCGTACGACCCTCACCGAGACCGAGACCGTGGACGGCACCCTCGGCTACGGCGAGACCCTGACCGTCAGCGGCAAGTCCCAGGGCACGATCACCTGGCTACCGGACGAGGGCACCACCATCACACGAGGCCACGGCGTCTACAGCGTGGACGCCGACCGCCGCCCCCTCCTGTACGGCAGCATGCCCCTCTACCGCACCCTGCAGGACGGCGTCGAGGGCAAGGACGTCGAGCTGCTCGAACGCAACCTGAAAGCGCTCGGCTACACCGGCTTCGACGTGGACGACACGTTCACCTGGGCCACCAGGGAGGCGGTCGAGGACTGGCAGGACGACCTGGGCCTCGACGTCACCGGCGAGGTGCGGCCCGGAGACGTCGTGATCGCCGACGGCCCCATCCGCGTCGGCGAGCTGAAGAAGGCGCTCGGCGACACGGCGAGCGGCCCCGTGCTGACCGCCACTGGCACCGCGCGCGAGGTGCTGGTCAACCTCGACGTCGCCGACGAACACCTGGTCAGGAAGGGCATGAAGGCCACCGTCGAGCTGCCCGACGGCGCCACGGTGAACGGCAGGATCACCAGTGTGGGCAAGGTCGCCACCGAGACCGGCACCGGCAACGACACCACCACCACGGTCGAGGTCAAGATTTCCGTGAGCGGGCTGAAGAAGTCGTACGACTCCGCGCCCGTGGACGTCACGATCGTGTCGGACCAGCGGGAGAACGTCCTGGCCGTGCCCGTCGGCGCGCTGCTCGCGCTGGCCGAGGGCGGCTACGGCGTGCAGGTCGTCGAGGGCTCCGCCACCCGCTACGTCGCGGTCGCGACCGGCATGTTCGCCGACGGCCAGGTCGAGGTCACCGGCGTGCAAGAGGGCATGACCGTGGCGGTGCCCAAGTGATCGCCGAACTGCACGACGTCAGCAAGCACTACGGCGACGTCGCCGCGCTCCGCGGGGTCTCCATGACCATCGACCACGGCGAGCTCGTCGGCATCGTCGGCCCCTCGGGCTCGGGCAAGTCGACCATGCTCAACATGATCGGCACTCTCGACCAGCCCTCGGGCGGTCTGGTCCGCATCGCGGGGCACGACGTGGGCGCGCTCACCGACAAGCAGCTGTCGGCGCTGCGCGCGAATGTCATCGGCTTCGTCTTCCAGCAGTTCCACCTGGCCGCCGGGGTCTCCGCGCTGGACAACGTGGCCGACGGCCTCCTGTACGCGGGCCCGTCCCTGCGGGAGCGGCGGCTGCGCGCGTACGACGCCCTGGAACGCGTCGGGCTGGGGCACCGGCTCGGCCACCGCCCCCACGAGCTGTCCGGCGGTGAGCGGCAGCGCGTGGCCATCGCCCGCGCCGTCGTCGGCGACCCGAAACTGCTGCTGGCCGACGAGCCGACCGGCAACCTCGACTCTCGCTCCGGAGCCGGCGTGATGGAGCTGCTGCGCGAGCTGAACGCGGGCGGCACCACCGTGGTCGTCATCACCCATGACCGCGACATCGCGGCCTCGCTGCCCAGGCAGATCGAGATGCTCGACGGCTGTGTCGTGCCGGAGGCACGCAGTGGGGTCGTGCCGGAGGCACGCAGTGGGGTCGTGCCGGAGGCACGCAGTGGGGTCGTGCCGGAGGCACGCAGTGGGCTCGTGGACGGGGTACCGCGGTGACCGCCCTGGTAGCGGCCCGCATGCGGCCGCGCGACGTGATCAGGGTCGGCGGGGCCGGCCTGCGGGCCAGGCCGCTGCGGGTGTTCCTGTCGGCGCTCGGCATCGCCATCGGTATCGCGGCCATGCTCGGCGTCGTCGGCATCTCCGCCTCCAGCCAGGAGGACCTCAACCGGCAGCTCGAAGCGCTCGGCACGAACCTGCTCACCGTCTCGCCCGGCCAGTCCCTGTTCGGCGAGGCGTCGCACCTGCCCGCGGAGGCCGAAGGCATGATCGGCCAGATCGGGCCCGTCACCGCGGTCACCGCCACCGGCACGGCCCCGGCCAAGGTGTACCGCAACGACCACATCCCCGCGGCCCAGACCAGCAGCCTCTCCGTCACCGCCGCCCGGCTCGACCTGCTCCAGGACGTCGGCGCCACCGTCGCGAGCGGCACCTGGCTGAACGAGGCCACCCATCGCTACCCGGCGACCGTGCTTGGCGCCAAGGCGGCCGACCGGCTCGGCGTCGTCCGGGCCGGCCCGGACCAGCGCGTGTGGCTGGGCGGGCGGTGGTTCACCGTCGTGGGCGTGCTCGCACCCGCGCCACTCGCCCCCGAACTGGACACGGCCGCCCTGGTCGGCTGGCCGGTCGCCGAGGAGCGGCTCGGCTTCGACGGCTACCCGACCACGATCTACACCAGGGCACAGGAGGCGTCCGTCGTCGCCGTGCGCGACGTGCTCGCCGCGACCGCGAACCCCGAGAAGCCCAACGAGGTCGAGGTCTCCAGACCGTCGGACGTGCTGGCCGCCAAGCAGGCCACCGACGCCACGCTGAACGCGCTCCTGCTCGGCCTCGGCGGCGTCGCGCTGCTGGTGGGCGGCGTGGGCGTGGCCAACACGATGGTCATCTCGGTGCTCGAGCGGCGAGCGGAGATCGGCCTGCGCCGCTCGCTGGGGGCCACGCGCGGCCAGGTCCGCCTGCAGTTCCTGGCCGAGTCGCTGCTGCTGTCGGCCATCGGCGGAGTGGGCGGCGTGCTGCTCGGCATCGGCGTCACGGCGGCCTACGCGGGCTTGCAGGGCTGGCCCGGGACCGTACCGCTCTGGGCGATGCTCGGAGGCGTCTTCGCCACGCTGATCATCGGCGGCGTCGCGGGCTTCTACCCGGCCGTACGCGCCGCGCGGATGTCACCGACGGAGGCGCTCGCTACTCCGTGACGACGATGACCCGGACGAGGTGCCCGTGCGACTTGAAGATCCCCGGAGAGTCGCCGGGGAGCACGCCGGTCACGCAGTCGTACACATTGGCGCTCACCTGGTGCACCAGGAAGGAGGGCTCGGCGATCACCGACAGCAGCCTGATCACGGCCCGCTGCACGTCGATGCCCTCCAGCCCCTCCTCCGGGCGGGCCCGCACCTCGTAGAAGCCGTCGTCGAGCAGCCGCTCGCCCAGCACCTCCCAGCCAGGGACGCGCCGCAGGTGGGGGAGAAGATGCGCTTCGGGCTCCTCGGTGACCCACCCCTCTGTGCGCATCATCTCCTCGAGCCGCCGCACGGCCGGCAGCATCGCCGCCGCGTCGCTCACGCCGGTGAACCGCTCGTCCCCGTCCCATCGCCGCTGCCGCTCCATACGTCCGATTTTGACAAGAGAACGGCCTGGGGCAAGAGATAGGTTCGCCCGCATGGACGTGATCGACCGCGCCGAGCGATACCTGCAGCTCCACGGGCGCCTCATCGACAGGTTGCGTTTCGAGGCGCTCTTCAAGGACGGGCCCCGCGAGCGGGTGCTCGACGTGCTGCGCTGCTACCAGAACGCCGACGGCGGCTTCGGCAACGCGCTCGAGCCCGACCTGCGCGGCGCGGGCAGCCAGCCGGAGCCTGTCGAGGTGGCGTTCTGGATCCTGGACGAGCTCGACGCGTTCGACTCGCCGATGGTGCCGGCCGCCTGCGACTACCTGGCCGAGGTCAGCGCGCCCGACGGCGGCGTGCCGTTCGTCCTGCCGTCCGTCCGCGACACTCCGCACGCGCCCTGGTGGGAGACCCCCGACTCGCCGCCCGGGAGCCTCGTCCCCACCGCGTCGATCGCGGGGCTGCTGCACAAGCACGGCAGCACCCATCCCTGGCTGGCCGCCGCCACCGACTTCTGCTGGTCGCGGATCGCCGCGATCAGCGAGACCAGCCCGTACGAGGCCAGGGCCGTGATGACGTTCCTGGACCTGGTGCCCGACCGTCCCCGTGCGGAGGCGGAGTTCGCACGACTGCGCGAGGCCGTCCTCGCGACCGTCTCCTTCGACCCCGGCGCGCCGGGGGAGGCGCATTTCCCGCTGGACTTCGCGCCCGAGCCGCTACGGCTCCCGCTGTTCACCCCGGACGTCCTGGACACCCACCTCGACGCCCTGATCGCCGCGCAGTCCCACGACGGGGGATGGAGCGGGAACTGGCTGATGTGGACCCCGCTCGTGGAGCACGAATGGGGCGGATACGTCACCGTGCAGAGACTCAAGACGCTGCGCGCGTACGGGCGGCTGCCCGGCCTCTGTCGGTGAGGTCGCGTACGTTGGGGGCATGTACGTCGAACGGCCCCCGACCGCCGGGCTCGCCGACCGCGTCGCCTGCGAGTGGCGTCAGGTCAGCGAGGCGGACACCACGCAGCTCGTGGTGCCCGACGCCTGCGTCGACCTGATCTGGGGGCCGGAGGGCCTGTTCGTGGCCGGCCCTGACACGGGCCCCATGCCGACACCCATGGCTGCGGGCGACACGTTCGTGGGCATCCGGTTCAAGCCGGGCGCCGCGGGCGACTTCTTCGGCCTCCCGCTCCAGGAGCTCCGCGACCAGCGCGTCCGGCTGTCCGACCTGCCACCCCTGCACGTCCCGGACGCCCCTCCTTCGCGGCGGCTCGACGCGCTGCGGGCCGCGGTCAGAGCTCGCCTGGCCCAGGGGACATCCGCCGATCCCGCGAGCTTCGCCATCGCGGGCGCGCTGCGAAACGGTCGCACGGTCGGAGAGGTGGCGTGGGACCTGGGCTTCAGCGAGCGGCAGCTGCATCGCCGCAGCCTGGCCTCGTTCGGCTACGCGCCCAAGACCCTCCAGCGCATCGTCCGCTTCCAGCGCGCGCTGACCCTGGCCCGCGCGGGTGTCCCGCTGGCGGAGGTGGCGCTCGCGGCCGGCTACGCCGACCAGGCGCACCTGTCACACGACGTCAAACGGCTGAGCGGGGTGTCCATGCGCCACCTCGTGTCACTTTCCGGGTAGCTTCCCCGACACCAGCGCCTGCGCCCACCCGGCGCTCGGATCGCTGTCGATGAACAGCGCCCGCGCCAGCAGACTGAGCGGAATGGCGAGAACGGCGCCCAGCGGCCCCAGCACGAAAGTCCACACGATCAGCGAGATGAAGGTCACGGTCGTGGAGAGCCCCACGGCGTCCCCCAGGAATTTCGGGAGAATGAACGACTGGGTGACGACATTGGTGATCGTGTACGCCGCGATGACGAGCAGCATTTTCTGCACGCCGCCGTCCAGCAGGGCGAGCATGGCGGGCGGCAGCAGGCCGATGAGGAAGCCGATGTTGGGGATGTAGTTGGCGATCAGCGCGAGCACGCCCCAGAGCAGCGGGAGCGGCACGTCCAGCAGCGACAGGGCGATCACGTCGATGATCGCGTAAATCAGCCCGAACACGGTCGAGACAATCAGATAGCGCCGCGTTTTGTGCGTGAAGATGCCGAGGGCGGTCACCAGCCGCGGCCTTCTGCCCACGCCGGAGGTGAGAATTTTCGCGGTCACCGGCGCGTCGAGACACATCGCCAGCAACAGCACGACGATGAGGAACATCGCCGAGAGAATGCCGATCAAACTGCCGAGCAGACTCTGCGCCAATTCCACGATCTTTCCCGGGTCGAACGCCCGCAGCCCTCTGTAGATCATTTCGTTGCTGAGGCCGTGCGTGGTGGCCCAGCGCTGCGCGTCAGTGAGAAGACGCTCGAACTGGTCGGCGTACGTGGGCAGCAGCGAGGCGAGCTGGGTGGCCGAGATGGTCAGGATGCCGACCATGCCGAGGAGCACGAGCACCACGATGAGGAACGGCACGACGACCTGGAGCCAGACGGGCGCGCGCCTGGCGGCGAGCCACCCGCGTACCGGGGAGACGGCGATGACGAGCACCAGGGCCAGCACGACGGGGCCGGCGATCGACGCCACCTCGCGGATTCCGTAGAGGACGACCATTGCGGCGGCGATGCCCACCAGGATGATGAGCGCCCTGGGCGCGGGTTGATCTCGCACTCCCGGTACGTACCCCCGGTTCGCACGCGAACCATCGATTTGACGGTTCCCGGAGGCGTACATAGAGTTCACCAGTCCCGCGAGGACGGCGATGATCGCCGGTCTCACTCGGGGACAACCTCCTGACACTTCCACTCCGGCGGATGTACGCATCACTCCGGAGGGGCTGGTAAGTTAGAGGGGTTGTCCCGGAAGCGGGGCGCGGATTAATTCCAGCAGGTCGAGCAAGTCGGGTC
>NZ_JBFAHJ010000017.1:0-220397 GCF_040654115.1 Nonomuraea sp. NPDC050786 | reverse complement strand
GCGACAGCCTGGCCCTGCTCGAAAAACTCTTCGCCGACATCCTCGACGGCCACCCCCTCCTCGGCCGCGCCCACAACGACGGCGCACACTGGCTCGCCTTCCGCACCCTGACCAACCGCACCTGGCACCACGGCAACCTCGCCCTGGTCGGCGACGCCGCCCACACCACCCACTACTCCATCGGCGCCGGCACCGCCCTCGCCCTCGGAGACGCCGCCTTCCTGGCCCACTCCCTCTACCAGCACCCCCACCTCGAGACCGCCCTGACCCACTACGACCGGCGACGCAGAGCCGAGATCAGACGCATCCAACGCGCGGCCCGCTACAGCGCCCAGTGGTACGAGAACCTCCCCCGCTACATCGACCTGCCACCGGTGGAGATGTTCGCGCTGCTGGAACAGCGGCATTCGCGGCTGCTCCCGCACGTCCCGCCACGGCTGTACTACAAGATCGGCCACTTGGTCGATCGGGTCGTGTCACTCCGCAAGCCACGCGGAACATAAGGCCGCGGACCTCACCCGCCCCGCCCCGGTTTCAGCCGCGCACCATCTTCTCCGTCATGCCGCACACCGGGCAGGCCACGCGGGCGGTGTCGGCGCACAGCGCGGTGGCGCAGATCGCGCACCGGCCCTCGAACGCCAGCCGCCCACGCTTCTTGCGCTCGCCCAGATGCGGCAGCGCGATGCCCACCGCCCGGTGGCGACAGGCGCTCTGTTCGGCGGAGGCGGCGCGTTTGGGGGCGGGTCCGGGCACCGCGAGGAGCATCCGGGCCTCGCGGTAAGGGGTGTGTCCGTACGGGGCGCGTTCGGCCAGCGCCTCGCAGAGGACGTCGCGCAGCACGTCGTCGGGCAGGGCCAGCAGGTGCGGCAGGAGCCGGGCGACGGTGATCCGCGACACGGCGTCGCGCAGCTCGTGGAGGGCCATCGCACGCAGCGCCTCCTCCGGGCCGGGCACGGCTGGTCCGCTCATCTCAGAAACGCTCGCCTCAGGAACGCTCATGTCAGGAACGCTCATGTCAGGAGCACTCATGTCAGGAGCGCTCATGTCAGGAACGCCGGCTCGTCGCAGATCGGGCAGCGCACGTGCTTGCGGCTGCCCGTCAGGCGCACCTGGCACCGCCCGCAGCCGCCGTGCTGCACCAGGCCCCAGTCGACGTCGAGCGGGTCCTCGTCATGCTCGGGGTCGGGGTAGGCCACGGCGATGTGGTCGATCTGGCCGCTCCACTGCCCGCTGCGGGGATCCCGGTCGCGAGAGGCCACGGCCATGAAGTAGCGGTTTCCTCGGGAGTCGTCCTCGTCGCCGTACGGACGGCGCTGCTCGAAGACCTGCCGCAGCAGGTACATCAGCCATTCGTCCGGCAGCGACCGCAGATGCGTGACGAGTGCGTACGGATTGAGCGTTTCGGACATGCAGCGATGATCTCAGCCGCCGGGTGCCCTGTCCCTCACCCCTTTCCTCCGGGAAACGCAACCGGCGGCCCCCGATTCGCCATGCCGGCGGCACGTGTCACCGTGAGCCGGGCACGTGCGGGCTAGCGTGACGAGGGTGAGCATCACCGCTGGTAACTACACGTTCGGAGCAGAGTCCGGCCGGCTCCTCGTCCATACGACCCGTACCGGGCTGGGCGCGAAGGCCGGCCATGATCTCACCATCGAGGTCACCCGCTGGCGCGGCACCGCCGTCCTCGACGCCGCCGACCCGGCCAACTGCTCAATGACGGTCGAGGTCGACGCCGGTTCGCTCGAGGTCAGGGAGGGGACCGGCGGCGTCAAGCCGCTGACGGACTCCGATCACGCGGAGATCGAGCGGACCATCCGGGAGAAGATCCTGCAGGTACGGAAGCACCCGACGATCATGTTCCGGTCGTCGCGGGTGGACGGGACCGCACAGTCGTTCCGCGTCGAGGGCGACCTCACCCTCGCCGGGGTCACGCAGCCCATCGAGGTCCAGGGCTCGCTGACCGATGAGCGCGTGCAGGGCTCGGCGACCGTCGTGCAGACCCGGTGGGGCATCCGGCCCTACTCCGCGCTGCTGGGCGCGCTCAAGCTCAGCGACGAGGTCGGGATCTGGTTCGACGTCGGCCTCGTACCGAAGCTGTGACCGGGCGGCCGGGCACCGCCGTCACCCCGTCGGAGGCGGCGCGGCGGGCAGGTTGGCGTACTGTCCTGCTCTCAGCTGGACCGGGACGTTCACGCGGACGGGCGCGGCGCCGCTGAAGGCGAAGGTCATCGGCACCGTGGCGCTGCGCACGCCGCTGACGGTGCCGATGGGCCTGTCGCCGGTGCCGACGGGCTGGTTGGGAGGCAGGGTGATGGGACCTGCCAGCTGTACGGAGCCGCCGCCGTCCACGGTGATCCGGTCGAGCCGGGCCGGCCGGCTGCCGGAGTTGATCAGCACGGCGTACAGGGCGAGTTGCGGGGACGGCGAGTCCGGGTCCGCGCCGTCCAGGAGGAAGGCGTTGCGCAGGTGCAGCACGCCTTGGATGTCGGCGTTGGCCCCGCTGTTCGGCGTGTACGTCTGCGACGGGTAGGTCCCCATCGACGCGCAACCGGTGGCGGCCACGGCCATCCCGATCATCGCAGAGCTGATGGCTCGCATAGCCACGCCTCCCTTTTCGTCACTCCATGCAACTGATCCGCTACCCTGGGACGGCGATCCGAATCAGGTGGAATTCCGTCGACGGCGACTCGCGCCTCATCGGGCGGCGGCGGCTCCGGTGGCGGTGGCCGGGCGCCACGGTCCCATCGGTGCCGGCCGGCCGGCGAGCAGCGGAGTGCTCTCGGCGTGGGCCTCGGCGTCCAGGTCCGCGGCGACCATCATGGCCACCAGCTCCTCGAACTCCACCTTCGGCCGCCACCCCAGGACGGACGCGGCCTTGCTCCAGTCGCCGACGAGCAGGTCCACCTCGGCGGGCCGGACGAGATGCGCGGAGGTGCGGACGTACCGCGACCAGTCGCCGACGCCGATCTGCGCGAAGGCGACGTCGAGGAACTCGCGCACGGAGTGGGTCACGCCGGTCGCGATGACGTAGTCGTCCGGCAGGTCCTGCCGCAGCATGAGATGCATCGCCGCCACGTAGTCCCCGGCGAATCCCCAGTCGCGCATGGCGTCCAGGTTCCCGAGGACCAGTTCGTGCTGCAGGCCCAGCGCGATCCGCGCCACCGCTCGCGTGATCTTGCGGGTGACGAACTCGCGGCCGCGGCGCGGCGACTCGTGGTTGAACAGGATGCCCGAGCTGGCGTGCATGCCGTACGTCTCGCGATAGGTGACGGTCATGTGGTGGCCGAAGACCTTGGCGACCCCGTACGGCGAGCGCGGCCACAGCAGGGTGGTCTCGTTCTGCGGGACCGCCTGCGCCTTGCCGAACATCTCCGAGCTCGACGCCTGGTAGAAGCGCACCTGGCGGCCGCTCCGCTCCTGGTGCAGCCGGGCCGCCTCCAGCATGTTGAGCACCCCGCCGCCGGTGACGTCGGCGACCATGCGCGCGTTCTCCCAGGAGTGGGCGACGAAGGAGATGGCGCCCAGGTTGTACACCTCGTCGGGGTCGGCGCGGGCGAAGGCGCGCATGAGGCTGGGCAGGTCGAGCAGATCGCCGGTGAGCAGGCGCACCTCGGGCAGGACCTGCTCCAGCCAGGCGGCCTTGGGGTTGCTCTGGCCGCGCAGCAGCCCGAAGACCTCGTACCCTTCGGCGAGCAGGAGCTCCGCCAGGTAGGACCCGTCCTGACCGGTGATCCCGGTGATCAAGGCTTTCCGCACGCTGGTCCAGCACCTTTCTCCGGCCCGCGTCCGGACGTGCGGCTCCCCCGGCGCCCGGTCACTCGGGGTTCACCGTGAACACGGGAAAGTAGCTCGTCACCCTGCCCGCGGCGTAGTCGTCGGCGAGCCTCGGGACGTCCTCGAAGTCGTAGGTCCGGATCATGTCCGGTCCGGGGATCCACCCGGTCGTCGCCTGGTAGTCCCGGATCCAAGGGGAGTCGCCGGAGCGCCACACGTGCGTGTTGATGTGCAGGTGCCGCTTGATGCACTCGACGGCGCGGCGCGTCTCGGTGACCATGCCGTGCTTCCAGCCGAGGGTGGTCAGCACCCCCTGCCGTCCGAGCGCCTTGAGCGTGGGCCGCAGCAGCGGCGCGCCGATGTTGTCGATGAAGATCGCGGCGCCGTGGCCGTCGCTGAGGGACTCGACGATCCGCAGGAACTCCTTCTCGGAGGTCCGGTACCGCTCCACCAGGTCCGGGTCGCCCTCGTCGAGCCGCCGGCTCAGCTCCAGATCCGGGAACGTACGCCGGTCCACCGGCGTGATGCCCAGGCCGGCCAGGCAGGACAGCCGCTCGTCGCTGCCGGCCGTCATGGCGACGCGGAACCCGGCCCGGCGCGCGAGCTCGAGTTCCGCCAGGACGACTCCGCCTCCCCAGCCGAACACCAGATGGTCCTCGGCGGCGACGTCCGGCAGCTGTCCCCGCCAGCAGGCGTACGCCACCCGCCAATTGTCCCAGGCCGAGAAGTACCGGGCGTAGGTGGCCCATTGGGGCAGGGAGTAGGCCGAGCCGGACGGCAGCGGGAGCAGCATGCGTGCCGCGACCTTCGTCCGCTTCGCCAGGAGCCCGATCGTGCCCGGGGCGTCGTACGCGTAGGCCAGTTCCGCGTAGCCGTAGCGGTCGCACCTGCCGAAGGGCATCACCATGCACACGTCGCCCTCGGAGAACGCCCGCGCCTGCGGCGCCTGTCCGGTGCGCAGCACGCGTACCACGCCGATGTTGCCGAGCACGACGGACGGCTCGCCGCGCTGCCGGCAGATGTCCACCGGCGAGCGGGACAGGGCGTGCTCCAGGTTCGCCTCCCACGAGCCGTACAGGGGCTCGACCAGCACCTCGTCGTCGTCCAGGTCCGGAAAGGCGAACATCTCCCTGCGCAGGTTGGCCGCGCCGCCGGGCGCCGGCCCGCCGCCCTTCGGCCCGGCGTGGAGGACCCACGCGTCAGTCGTGATCATTCGTCCGCTTCCTTTCCGTCCCGCGCGTCCGCCGGCGGGGCCCACCAGTGCCGCCGGTCCGACCATGGATAGGGCGGCAGGTCGACATGTCGCCCTGCCGGGTACAGCGCCTCCCAGCGCACGTCCACGCCACGGCAGTACAGCCGCCCGAGCAGGTCCAGCACGGACGCGTCCGGACCGGCCTGCCGTTCGTCGTCCGAGGCGGCTCTGACCGGAGGGCGGCCGAGCGGGCCGGGGGGTGCGCAGATCCGGCCGATCTCCACGACGCCGTACCCGCCCTCTCTGGCCAGTACGGATGCCGCGGCGGCGAGCGCGGCCGGATTGTCGTACCGGCACAGCGCGGGCGGGTCACCGCCGTCCGGGCCGCCGGCGGACGGGCAGGCGGCCGCCAGGGCCGACCTGATCGCCTCCTCCAGCGGCAGCCCGCCGATGAGGTGCCGTGCGGCCGGCACGCCGAGCCCGGCGCACAGCACCAGGGCCGGTTCGCCGGCCACCGACCGCCACCAATGTCCGAGAGCTATCTGGGCCAGCACGGTGAGCACCCGCGCCCTGGCGTGGTCATTCACGGTGGCCACGTCGCCCACGGGAGCGGCCAAGCCGACACCCGCCCCTTCTTCGCCCATGGGGGCGGCCAAGCCGACGCCCGCCTCAGCGACCACGGCGGCTGCCAAACCGACACCTGGCCTACCACCCACCCCGGCCGCCAGACCGACACCCGCCTCGGCGACCACACCGGCAGCCAAGCAAGCAGCCGGTCGATAACCCGCGTCGGAGGCCAGACCGGCACCCGGATTGGCGCCCACGGCGGCGGCCAGATCGCCACCCGGTCGACGACCCACGGCGGCGGCCGGACCGGCACTCGCCTTGGCGTCCACGGCGGCGGCCGGACCGGCACCCGGATTGGCGCCCACGGCGGCGACCTGGCGGACACCGGTCTCAGCGGCCACGGCGGCGGTCACGGCGGCGGTCACGGCGGCGGTCTCAGCCGCCACGGCGGCGGCCAGGTCGACGCCGATCACAGCTGCCACAAGGGGCGCCGCCTCGGCGATGAACCGGCGGATCGGGTCGCTGCCGGCCAGGGACACCATGGCCGGCCAGGCGTCACCGGCGCCCAGGCACCACGCCGTCCGTGCGGCGACGGCCGCGCGTCGGGCCCGCGCCCGGGGCCCGCTCCCGCCCGCCGCCAGCCGGCGCAGCGCCGCGGCCAGCTCCTCTCTGGTGCGCCCGACCACCGCCCCCCGATACGCGAGATGCGAGCGCCGCCGCGCCGCGGTGTAGGCGACGTCGGCCGGCGTGACCGCGGGTCCACCCCGTTCGAGCCGGTCCGCGAGCAGGGCCGCCAGCGCACGCGACGCCGCTTCGTCGTGGGCCGAGATCGGAACCAGGACCGGCTGCGGCTCGTGACGCGGCTCAGACACCCCGGCGACCCGCGGTTCATGGCGCGGCTCAGACACGCCGGCAGCTCGCAGCTCGGCCGGCGCGCCGGTAAGGACGACGTGGGCGTTACTGCCACCCTGGGCGAACGCACTGGCACCGGCCACCCTCGGCTCGGCTTCCCGTGGCCACGGGCGCGTGTCACTGGGGATGACGATCGCCGGCGGAAGGGCGCCGAGGTCGGGATGAGGACGGGCGAAGTGCAGGTTCCCCGGGATCTCCCCATGGTGCAGGCACAGCACCGTCTTGATCAGGCCGATCATGCCGGACGCGGCGAACAGGTGGGACACATTCGTCTTGACGGCGCCCACCACCAGCGGGCGGTCGGCAGGCCGGCCGGGTAGCAGCTCGGCGGCGAGCGCGCTCAGCTCGGCCGCGTCCCCCAGGGAGGTTCCGGTGCCGTGGCTCTCCACGTATGTCGCCGTCCGCGCGGGGATCCCGGCGTCGTCGTAGGCGGCGCGGATGACCGCGCGCTGCGCGGAGACGGCCGGGATCCCGTACCCGGGACCGCCGCCGTTGTGGTTGATCGCGCTGCCGCGCAGCACGGCGAGCACACGGTCGGCGTCCCGTTCCGCGTCGGCCAGGCGTTTCAGCACCACCACGCCGCAGCCCTCGCCGATCCCGTAGCCGTCGGCCCCGGCGTCGAACGTACGGCACCGGCCGTCCGGCGAGAGCGTGCCCGACTCGGCGATGCCGGCGCCCGAGTGCTCGGCCATCATCAGGTTGACGGCCCCGACCAGCGCCACGTCGCACTCACGCGCCCGCAGGCTCCGGACGGCCAGGTGCGTCGCCAGCAGGGCCGACGAACAGCCGGCGTCCACGGTCAGGCTGGGGCCCCGAACACCCAGGAAGTACGACAGCCTGGCACAGGCGGTGCTGTGGGAGTTGTTGACGACGGCGTGATCGTGCCGCGGCGCGGTGCCCAGCCGGGAGACGCCCACCTGCCAGTAGTCGTGCGTGCCGAGGGTCAGGAAGACTCCCGTCGCGCTGCCCCGTACGGTCTGCCGGGGCATTCCCGCGTGCTCCAAGGCCTCCCAGGCGGTCTCCAGCAGGAGCCGGTGCTGCGGGTCCATGGCGGCCGCCTCGCCCGGCGCGATGCCGAAGAACTCGTTGTCGAACCGGTCGACGTCATCCAGGTAGGAGCCGGGAAGCCCGGTCACGTCACCGTCCGGCCCGGCTGTGCGGCGCTCGAGCGCGCCCACCAGGTCGGTGCCGTCCCGCAGGGCGCGCCAGAACTCGTCGGCGCCTCGGATCCGGCCCGGCAGACGGCACCCGATCCCCACCACGGCGATCGGCAGGGCCCGCTGCTGCTCTGCGCGATCGAGGCGGCCCTCCAGATCTTCGATGGTCGCCAGCGCGCGTTCGAGCAGCTCCCGATGCGGCGGATCGATGTCCATACCCGTCCCTCCTCTCACTGCGCGAGCCACCTGGAAGCCGCCGGTCAGCGGAGCCGCTCCAGCTTCTCGGCCAGCCGCCTGATCAGTTCGTCCTGCTCCTCCAGCGGGCCATGCCCGTACGACTCCGCTCCCGCCTCGGTGCGGTGGTCCGCATCCGCCCGCCGGGGACCGCCCGACGCCACCGCCGGCTCGGGACCGCGCGGCGCGGCGGCGGGACGGAGGTCGGGCGTGGCCGGCGAGTCGGCCGTGTCCTCTGCCAGCGCAACGGCCAGCTCCTCGATGGTCGGGTATTCGAAGACAAGGGTCGGCGTCACCTCGCGGCCGAGGCGGCCTTCGATCCGGCTGCGCAGTTCGACGCTCATCGCCGAGTCCAGGCCGAGTTCGAAGAGGCCGACCCGCGTGTCGATCTCCTCCGGATCGTCGATCCGCAGAACGGCGGAGAGCTCCGCCCGCAGCATCCGCCTCAGCTCGTCCACACCGACAAAACGAGCCTGGCGATCCCCTCCCGAGGACCCATCCTCGCCATCAGGGCGGGACCGACCGTCAAGGTGAAGCGGGCGATCGCCTCCCGAAATCCCGGCCTCACCATCAGGACGGGGCCAGCCGTCAAGGTGGAGCGGGCGATCGGCTCCCAGGATCCCGTTCGCGCCTGGGGCCGTATCCACCGCGCCGGCGAGCACGGCCGGCACGGCCGGCACGGCCGGCACGGCCGGCACGGCCGGCACGGCCGGCACGGCGGGCACCGAGCTGGTGGCCGGGACGCCGCCGCCGCGGATCAGTGCCGCACTGGCGCCCGCCGGTCCGTCCCCATCCTTGACGGGATGGGCCGTGCCGACGAGCAGACGAGCCGTGCCCGCGACCGAGTCGAGGACAGGCAGTGGCCGGCCGGACCGGTAGGCGGCCGCGAGCACCGGCCAGTCGACGGACGCGACCGTACGGTGGGACACGTCGCCGGTCAGCAGCGAGCCGAGGATCGCCAGGCACACGTCCGGTGGCATGGGACGGAATCCGTCGTCGCCGACCAGGTCGACGTCGGGCGAATCTGACACGTCCCAAGCACCCCAGCCGACGCTCAGCGTCTGCTCCCCCGCACGGGAGCGCTCGTGCGCCAGGGCGTCCAGGAAGCCGTTGGCCGCGGCGTAATGCCCGCCCAGCCGCCATCCCAGGCACGCCGCCGCCGACGAGAAGAAGACAAGACGGGACACGCCGCGGCCGGCACACAACCGGTGCAGCAGCCAGCCTCCGCGTATCTTCGCCGCCAGCCGCGCCCCCGCGTCCTCGGCGCGGGTGGTGGCCAGGCGGCCAAGGCCCCGGCTCGTGGCAAGGTGGTACACCTCCCGCAGCGCCGGCAGGTCCTGCCCGAAGCGCTCGAACAGCGCCGTCATCGCGGTCTCGTCGGTGACGTCCACCCGCACCGGCGTGACGCGGAGGCCGAGGTCGGCCAGTTGCTCCAGGTCGGCTTCGTGCCGTTGGCCGGCCCCGGTGCGGCCGGTCAGCACCAGATGGCGGGCTCCACGGTCAGCGAGCCAGCGCGCGACCGCCATGCCGAGCCGCCCCAGGCCACCGCAGATCAGGTAGGCGCCGTCGGGGTCCGCAGCCGGAGCGGTCCGGGGCCGGATCGGCTCGACCAGGGCAAGACGGAGCTTCCGCGCGGGACGGAGCTTGACCGATTCGGCCGGCATCAGGCCGGGCTCGACCGGCGTCAGGCCGGGCTCGACCGGCGTCAGGCCGGGCTCGACCGGCCCGGCCGGCATCAAGCCGGGCTCGCCCAATCCGGCCAGCATCAGGCCGGGCTCGACCGGTGCGGCCGGCGTGAGGCGGGCGACTAACCGGTGCCCGTCCCTATAGGCCACCTCGTCCTCCGGCCCCGCAGCGAGCAGCTCGTCGATCAGGTGGCGGGCCGCCGGCGCCGGGTCGTCGGCACCGAGGTCCAACAGGCCGCCCCACAGGTCGGGGTGTTCCAGCCGTACCGTCCGTGCCAGGCTCCACAGCGCCGCCGACGCCGGGTCGACCGGTTGGTCGCGCCCGGAGACGGGCTGGGCGTGCCGGGTGATCCACCAGGTCCGCACCCGGTCGCCGAGCCCCGCCGCCACCAGGTCGGTGACCAGCGCGGCGGCCCGTGTCAGCCGGTGTTCGGCCAGCTCCGGCAGGGCCGTCTCCCGGTGCTCGCGGTCATCGGTGAGGGCGCGTAGGTCGACCACGAGCCAGGTCCCCCCAACCTCGTGGAGACTGCGCAGCGCCGGCGCGTCCAGCCGGCCCTGCTGCGCGAGAAGGCAGCGCCGGCCGCGCCGGGCCAGCTCGAGGACGACAGCCACGCCGTACGGGCCGTCGTCGGCCAGCACCAGCCAGCCGTCGTCACGGGCGGCGGGCGCTCCGGGCGGCGGAGCCGGATACCAGGTCATCTCGTACTGACCGGGCGGCACCGCCGGCGCGGTCCGCGGCTTGCCAGCCTCCGCCGGCGCCGTCGGAGGCACCGCCGGCGCGGTCCCCGGCTTCGCAGCCACCGCCGGCGCCGTCGGAGGTACGGCCGCCATCCGATCGGTCGCCGGTGCACTCGGGATCGGGTCGGCGGGCTGCCCCTCCTGTGGGGTGAGCCAGTTCGGGTGGGCGGGCTGGCCCTCCTGCGGGGTGAACCAGTTCGGGTGGGCGGGCTGGCCCTCCTGCGGGGTGAACCAGTACGGCCGGTGCTGCCAGGGATAGGACGGCAGCGGGACGATCTCCCCCTGCGAATACCGCGCCGACCAGTCCACCGCAACGCCTCGGCAGTGCAGCTCGGTCAGCGTGGCGAGGAGCGACTCCCGGGGCGACTCGTCGCGCCGGACGGAGGCCAGGACGGCCGGTCGCGCGGCCCCGCCCCCGGGCAGCGTACGGTCGATCGAGTACGTCAGCACCGGATGCGCGCTGATCTCCAGGAAGACACCGAACCCGCGCTCAGCCAGGTCCTCGACCGCGGGCCGGAAGCGCACGGTCTGCCGTAGATTGCGCACCCAGTACGCGGCGTCGACGACCGGGTTCCACGCGCCGGCGTCCACGGTGGACACGAACGGGATCGCCGGCGTCCGCGGGGCGATGCCGGTCAGCCGCTCCCCCAGCTCGGCCAGAACGGGTTCTACCAGCTCCGAGTGGCCGGGCACTCGAGTGGTGAGGCGACGGCAGCGGATCCCCTCCGCCTCGCAACGGTGGGTCAGCGCGGCCAGCGCCTCGGCCGGTCCGGAGACGACGACCTGGCCGGGTGCCGCGTCGACGGCGACCGCGAGGCCGCTGCCGGCCGTTTCCCGCAGGGCGCGCTCGTACGGCATCTCCACCGACATCATGGCGCCGCTGCCGCTCAGGGTCTGCAGCAGCCGGGCCCGCCGGCAGATCACCCGTACGGCGTCCGGCAGGTCCAGCGCACCGGCGACGTAAGCGGCCGCGACCTCGCCCGCGCTGTGCCCCACGACGGCATCGGGCGTGACGCCGTTGGACCGCCACCAGGCGGCCAACGCGATCTGTACGGCGAAGGCGGCCGGCAGCAGGACGTCCGCCCGATCCTCCAGCGCATCCAGGCCACTTCGCAGAGGGTTCTCCAGCCGGTCACTCGCCGCACCCTGGCCGCTCCGCAGGGGGTCATCGGCCCGGTCACTCGGCGCGTCCACGCCTCCTGCAAGGGCCTTCGCCCTGTCCTCGGGCGCGTTCGAACTCTCCCGGCCCTCTGCCCGATCCAGGGTTGCGTTCGAACTCTCCTGGTTCTCTGCCCGGTCCAGGGTTGCGTCCGTGCGCTCCCGGGCCTCTGCCCGATCCAGGGCCGCGTTCGTGCGCTCCCGGTCCTCCGCCCGATCCACGGCTGGGTCCGAGCGCTCCTGGTCCGGGGCCGCGTCCGGGCGTTCCCGCAGGATGTCGCGGACGTCGAAGCCGCACTCTGCGGCGATCAGCGGCGCGACCTGGTCGATGGTGTCGCGGAACGGGCCGGGGACGGCGTACAGCGCGCGGCCGGCGGCGCCCGGGTCGCCGGCGTACCCGGCAAAGCACCAGGCCACCATCAGTGCGACGCCGCGGGCCAGCCCGGACCGGACCCCCGGCGGCCGAGTGCCGTCGGCGAAGGCGCGCAGGCCGGCCGCCAGGTCGGCCCGGCTGTGCCCGACCACCCCGACGCGGTGCTCCAGGTGGGTCCGGCGGCGCGCCGCGGTGAAGCACAGGTCGCCCAGTGACGCCTCCCGCTCGACCACCTCCGCCAACTGCCGCGCGGACTGCGCGAGCGCCCCGGCGCTGCGGGAGGAGGTCACCAGGACGTGCGGCCAGCCGTCGGCGACCGGGTCCGGGTCGGCGGGGTCGGGCGGCGGCCCGGCGTTCTCCACGACGACGTGCGCGTTCGTGCCGCCGAAGCCGAAGCTGCTGACTCCGGCGACCCTCCGGTGGAAGGCGGCGGGCCACTCCGTCACCTCGGTGGGCACGAAGAACGGCGACCCCTCGAACGGGATCAGCGGATTGGGCCGATGGAAGTGCAGGTTCGGGGGGATTTTGCCGCGTTGTACGCACAGGGCCGCCTTCACCAGGCCGACGAGCCCAGCGGCCGCCTCCAGGTGCCCCATGTTGGTCTTCACCGATCCGAGCGCGCAGCGGATGCCGTCGTCACCGAACACTTCGGCGAGCGCGGCGACCTCGATCGGATCGCCCAGCGGGGTGCCGGGGCCGTGCGTCTCCACCAGGGCGACATCGGCGGGCGTGACCCCTGCCGCCCGCCACGCGCGGCGTACGACGTCGGCCTGCGCGGCGGCGCTGGGTGCGGTCAGGCCGTTCGTGCGCCCGTCCTGGTTGACGGCGCTGCCCCGCACCACCGCGATGACGGGGTCGCCGTGCCGTACGGCGTCGGAGAGTCGTTCCAGCAGGACGACGGCCGTGCCCTCGCCCCGTACGATGCCGTCGGCGTCGGCGTCGAAAGCCCGGCACCGCCCGCTCGGCGAGATCCCGCCGAGAAGGCCGTAGTTGAGCCCGACGACCGGGGACAGCGCCAGGCTCACTCCACCGACGAGCGCGGCGTCGCTCTCGCCGGCGCGCAGGCTCTGCACGGCGAGGTGCAGGGCCACCAGCGACGACGAGCACGCGGTGTCCACCGACAGGCTCGGTCCGCGCAGGTCGAAGGCGTACGACAGGCGGTTGGCGGCGATGCTGAGCGCGCTGCCGGTGTTGGTGTACGCCCCGATCCCGGCGCCTGCGGCGTCCTGCATGCGGCCGTAGTCGTAGTTGGCGATGCCGACGAAGACGCCGGTCCGGCCGGCCCGCAGCCGGTCCAGTGGTACGGCGGCCCGGTCGATGGCCTCCCAGGCGACCTCCAGCAGCAGCCGCTGCTGCGGATCCATCGCGGCGGCCTCGCGGGGCGAGATGCCGAAGAATCCGGCGTCGAACTCCTCGACCCGCTCCAGCAGCGCTCCCCAGCGGCATGCGGCCGGATCCGCCCCCGCCCGCCGGACGGCGTCGGCATCGAGCCGCCTGCGCTCCGGAGGCACCTCGCGTACGGTGTCGACCTCGTCGCACAGCAGCCGCCAGAAGCGGTCCGGCGAGTCGACGGCACCAGGCAACCGCAGCCCGATCCCGACGACGGCGATCGGCTCGGCGACCGAATCGGCTTCCGAGCCGGCAGCCAGCCCCGCGACCGGGACGCCGGTCGAATCGGCTACCGCGCCAGCGGCCAGCCCCGCGACCGGGACGACGGCCGAATCGGCGGCCCGCCTGGCGACTGAGGCGGCGGTCGGACCGGCTCCCGCGCCAGCGGCCCGCCCCGCGACTGAGGCGGCGGCCGGATCGGCTTTCGAGCCGCCGGCCCGCCCCGCGACTGGAGCGGCGGTCGGATCGGCTTTCGAGCCGCCGTCCAGCCCAGCGACCGGGGCGGCGGTCGGCGTGGTTGCCGAGCCGGTGCCCGGCGCCCCGCAGAGGAAGCGCGCCAGCCGGGCCGGGCTGCCGTGCTCCCAGACGACGGCCGCCGGCACCGTACGGCCGATCCTGTTCTCCAGATCTCCGTGCAGCGAGACCAGCATCCTGGAGGAGAGCCCCAGGTCCCGGAAGCTCGCCTCCGGATCCACCTCGTCCGGCGCCACCCCGGCGGCGTCCGCGATCCTCTCCACGAACCAGCCCTGCAACGCCACCGGGCTGAGCCGCCCGACGGCCGCGGCCGTCTCAGGAGCGCCGTTCGATTCCGCGCTGGCCATCAGTTCCCCGCCCTCGTCTCGACGGCCGCCGGACCGTCCGCCGCGAAGGCGCCGTCCAGATAGAGCCGGCGGCCCCGGCCCCGCTGCACCTTCCCGCTGGTCGTGCGCGGCAGCGCGCCGCGGCGGACCAGCACCACGTCGTGCGGCGAGACGCCGTGACGGTCGGCTACGGCCCGGCGAACGGCGGTGCGCACCGTCGCCGGTGCGAAGCCGGGGGCGCGCCGGTCGACCTCGGCGAGCACGACGAGCGCCTCTCCCTCGGCGGTCTCCACGGAGGTCGCCACGACGCCGGCCGCGGCGACGGCCGGGTGCGCCTGCTCGGCGGTCTGCTCGACATCCGCCGGATGGTGGTTGCGTCCGTCGATGATGATCAGATCCTTGAGCCGCCCCACGACGAAGATCTCGCCCTGGTCGAGGAAGCCGAGGTCTCCTGTGCGCAGCCACGGGCCGGGCCGGCCGTCGAGGTCGGGCACGAACGTGGCGGCGGTGCGTGCCGGCTGCCGGAAATATCCGGCGGTGACGTTCGGCCCGGACACCCACAGCTCACCGACCCGTCCCCGCGGGCACACCTTGCCGGTGTCCGGGTCGACCACCCTGACATCCTGCTCGGCCGGCACGCCACACCCGACGAGAACCTGCGCCGAGCCCGACTCGACGGTCCGGACCTCGCCGCGACCCGGCGCCGTACGGTCCACCGGCAAGATCCCGACCTCGCCGCGACCCAGCGCCGCCCGATCCACCGGCAAGATCCCGACCTCGCCGCGACCCAGCGCCGCCCGATCCCCCGGCAAGATCCGGACGTCGCCACGACCCAGCGCCGCCCGATCCACCGGCAGCCGCCTGGGTGGCCCCGGCGCGCGGAAACCGGACACCAGAACGGTCGCCTCGGCCAGGCCGTAGCTGGGGCGGAAGGCCGCCGGGTCGAACCCCTGCGCCGCGAACGCCTCGGCGAACAGGTCGAGCGTCTGCGGCCGGACCGGCTCGCTGCCGTTGCCGGCGATCCGCCAGCCGCGCAGGTCCAGCCCGGCCCGCTGCGGCGGAGCGATGCGCTGCACGCAGTGCCGGTAGCCGAAGTCGGGCGACATGGCGTTGGCGTCCCGCTGCTGGGAGATCAGTTCGAGCCAGCGGCGTGGATGCCGGATGAACGTCGCGGGCGCCAGGTGGATCGAGCGGATCCCGAACAGCGCCGGCAGGACCACCATGGTCAGCAGCCCCATGTCGTGGAAGAGCGGGAGCCAGTTGACCAGGACGCTGTCGGAGGACACCTCGTAGGCGTGCTGGATCTGGCGGACGTTGGCCACCAGGTTGCCGTGGGTGACCACGACTCCGGCGGGGTCGCCCGTCGAGCCGGAGGTGTACTGCAGCAGCGCCGGCTCGTCGCCTCGTACCGCCACCGGCTCCGCCTCGGCACGGCCCGGCTCGCGGGCCTCGTCGATGAGCAGCAACCGGGATGAGCGGACGACGCCGCCGTCCAGCCAGTCGCGCACCGCGCGGCGGTGGCGGGAGGCCGTCAGGACGAGGGCCGGATCGGCGTCACGGACCACCGTGTCCAGGCGGGTGGTCGCCCGCTGGACGTCCGGCGGATACAGGGGTACGGCGACGGCACCGACGTACAGGCAGGCGAAGAACGCGACCGGGAACTCCAGCCCGGACTCCTGCAGGATGACCACCCGGTCGCCGATCGCGGTGTGCCGGCGGATCTCGGCGGACAGCGCCACGGCCCGCGCGTCGAGCTCGGCGAAGGTGAGGCGGTCGTCGCGGTCGCCCGCGTACTCGAAGAGGGTGGCGCCGGGCGTGCGGCGGACGTGCCGCCGCAGCAGCGCGACCGGTCCCGGCCAGGTGTCAGCGGCCACGGGCACCTCCTGCCGCGTGCTGAGTGGCGGGGTGCGCGCCCCGTACGGGCCTGCCGCGCGGCGCGACCGGGAGGGAGTGCAGGCCCCGCAGCGAGATGCTGGGATGCCAGGACAGCTCGTGGCGGGGCACGGCCAGCTCCATCCGGGGATAGCGGCGCAGCAGCTCCCCGATGGCGATCCGGCCCTGCAGCCGCGCCAAAGGCGCTCCGACGCAGTAGTGGGCGCCCGCGCCGAACCCGAGATGCGGATTGGCCGACCGGGTCACGTCGAGCCGCTGCGGGTCGGCGAAGCGGGCGGGGTCGCGATCCGCGGCGGCCACCACGGCCATGACCAGCTCCCCCTCCGGGATGCGTACTCCGGCGAGCTCGACGGGCTCGCCGGTGACCCGCAGGCTGCAGATCATGACGGAGCCCTCGTAGCGGACCAGTTCCTCGACGGCGCCGGGGAGCAGGTCCGGCCGGCGACGCAGCAGGTCGGCCTGGTCGGGGTGGGTCAGCAGGGCCAGCATCGCGTTCCCGATGAGGTTGACGGTGGTCTCGTGCCCGGCGATCAGCAGCAGCAGCGCCATCGCGACGAGCTCCGTCTCGCTCAGGCGGGCGTCGCCGTCGCGGGCCTGGATCAGCGCGCTCAGCAGATCGGGGGTGGGCCGGGCGCGTTTCTGCCGGATCAGCGCGCCGAGGTACTCGCTCAGCTGGACGAGCGCGGCCCGCCGGCCGGCGGCGAGCTCCGCGCCGGACCGGGCGGACTCGTCGTCGGAGACCAGCGGGAGGGACCACCGCCGGAAGTCCTTGCGCTCGGCCGCGGGAATGCCCAGGACCTCGCAGATCACGGTGGTCCCGATGGGCACCGCGAACCATCCGACGAGGTCGATCTCGTCCTGTACGTCGAACCGCTTGAGCAGCTCGTCCACCACGGTCCGGATCATCGGCTCGAACTCCGCGACCCTGCGTGGCGTGAACGTCTTCGACACCAGCCGCCGCAGCCGGGTGTGGCCCGGCGGATCCGAATACAGCAGGTGCCTGCCGACGAAGCGGTCAAGACCTCCCAGTCCGGGGTCGGCCTCCTCGATCGGTACGGGCCATCGCGCCGGCTCCTTGACGAAGCGCTGGTCGGTGAGGACCAGCCGGACCTCGTCGTAACCGGTGACCAGCCAGACGGGCACGCCGGCCCGGTGGATCCGCCGGACGGACCCGGTACGGCGCAGATAGTCGTACGCCGCATACGGGTCGCTGACGAATTCCCGGGAGTAGAAACCGGGTAGGGCGGAACCTGATTCCGACACTGGCATTTCCTCCGGAAGAATTCGCCGGATATCCGCGACGGGCCCGTGAGGTCCCGATAGCCGAGTGTTCGCGGCCCGCCGCCGGCGCGTCAAGAGCCGGACGGCGCTCCTGGATCCGCCATTCAGCGGGCCTCGAGCGGGGCGCGACCGGCGGGGCATTTCCGATCCATCTGGAGCGGCCCTCGACCGGCCTTCGACCACTCCGGGCGAGGCTGGCCGGGATTTCTGCGGACTGACCCGGGAATGCGGATGACATCAGATCGACGACCTATTCTTTTCGCCGGCGCGGCGCACTCCGGTCTGCTCAATCCGATTCTCGCGATCGCCGGGGAACTGTCCCGGAGAAATGCGCCGGACCTGCATTTCGCCTCCGAGGAGGACGCGCGGCACCAGGTAAATGGCGCGGCCGTGGGCAGCCCGGTCTCGTTCCATTCCTACGGCGAAAAAAGGGTCACCGTCGACGGCGTGATGTATGACGCCATGACGCGCGGCCCGCGGACCACCGCCGGCACGGTCGCGCTGGCCCGCGTGGTGCGGGACCGGGCGGTGCTGCGGACGTTCTTCCAGCGCACGCTGGAGCAGATCGACCAGGTACGCCCGCGCCTGATGGTGATCGACAACCTGAACGTCGGCGCGATCGACGCGGCCTGCGTGCGCCGGGTGCCGTTCGTGCTGAGCATCGCGTTCCCACCGAGCGGGGTGTACCTCGGCCGGCTGCCGTGGAGCTACCCGACGCCGACGTCCGGCCTGCCGCGCCGGATGAGCGGGGCCCAACGGCTCGCCAGCGTCGCGTTCCGGCTCCGGCTCCGGGCGGCGATGCTGCGCTGCGCCGACCTCACGCTCGCACGGGAGCGGCGCGCGCACGGCATCGCCAACGTCTTCGCCGATCCGGAACGGCACAGCGACGACGCGGTGGCGGTGCTCACCTACTCGGTCTTCGGGCTGGAGTACCCCTTCGCCGCTCCCCCGCACCTCCACCTGGTGGGTGCCGTGGTCCCGCCGCGCGAGAGCTGGGCGGACGGGGGCGGCGAGCTGAACGACTGGCTGGACCGGCACGAGTCCGTCGTGTACGTGAACATGGGCACCTTGATCAAGCTCTCCGCCGCCCAGCTGCGGGAGCTCGCCGAGGCGTTGCGGCGGCTCGGGCCCGGTCACCAGGTGCTGTGGAAGCTGCCCGCCGGCCAGCGGGCGTTGCTGCCGGCCGAGCTGCCGGCCAACGTCCGCACGGTCGAGTGGGTCCCGGCGCACTTCGGGGTGCTCACCCACCCGCACGTGCGCGCCGTCGTCTGCCACGGCGGAAACAACATCTTCCACGAGAGCGTCTACTGCGGGCGGCCCATGCTGGTCCTGCCGTTCTGGCTGGACTGCTACGACCTGGCCGCCCGCGCCGTGGACGCCGGCGTCGGGCTGGCCCTGGACCGGCCGCCCGGCTTCGACGCGGCCGAGGTGGCCGCCAAACTGCTCCGGCTGCTCTCCGACGACTCCTACCGGCGGCGCAGCCGGCGCTGGGGCGAACGGCTCCGGCAGGCCGGTGGCGTCGTACGGGCCGCGGACGTCGTCCTGCGGGCTGCCCGCCTCGCACCGGGCAGCCGGCTGTCCGCGGCCCGGCCGGACGTCGCGGCATCGAACCAGACATCCGGCGCGTGACATCCCAAGGCGTATGAGATCAGAGACGACGGCAAGGAGGTGATCCGGGATGGACGTCGAGTCCGCCCTGGCCTGGATCATGGGCCCCAACGGGATCGAGGATCCCTATCCGGGCTACCAGGCGCTGCACGAGCACGGCCCGATCGTGCCGGTGACCGACAGCCTGTTCATCGTGGTCGGTTACGAGGCGGCCGACCAGATCCTGCGCGACGCGTCCACGTCCGTGGTGAACGAAGCGCGCCTGGACCGCAACTGGCCGGCCTGGCGGACGAACCGGGCCTCGACGCTGCTGACCAAGACGCTGCTGTTCACCGACCCGCCGGACCACACGCGGGTCCGTCCCCTGCTCTCCAGCTGGTTCAGCGCCCGCCGGGTGGCGGGCATGGGCGACCTCATCCGGAAGCGGTCGGAGCAGCTGGCCGACGGCCTCGCCGAACGGTGCGCCGGTGACGGCGTCGTCAACCTGGTGAAGGACTTCGCCCTCCCCCTGCCGGTGCGGATCATGTGCGACATCCTCGGCATCCCGGAGACGGACTACCGCTGGTTCGAGGACCGGGTCGGGGACATGCTGATCGTGCTGGAGGCGTTCCCGCCGCCGGACGAGGCGGAGCTGGGCCAGCGCTCGACGGAGGAGATCGAGGCGTACATCGTCGACCTCATCGCCGCACGCCGCCGCGCCCCAGGGGACGACCTGACGAGCGCGCTCATCGCCGCGCACGACCACGATCAGGCCGTGCTCACCGCCGACGAGCTGCTGGTCAACCTCGTGGGGATGCTCGCTGCCGCGCTCGACTCGACCACGTACCTGCTGGCCAACGGGCTGCTGCAGCTCCTGCGCCACCCGGAGGACGCGACGCGGCTGCGCGCGGACGAGGAGTTCGTGCGGCCGTACGTGGAGGAACTGCTCCGCTGGGACGCGCCGGCGCAGTTCACCGTGCGCCGGGCGACCACCACGATGCGGGTCGGTGACACGACGCTGCCGCCCGAGGCCGAGCTGCTGATCCTGCTGGGCGCGGCGAACCGCGACCCCCGGCGCTTCGACGCGCCCCACGACTTCCGGCCCGACCGGCCGGGCAACCAGCCGATCTCGTTCAGCGTGGGGCCGCACTTCTGCCTCGGCTCTCCGCTGGCCCGGCTGGAGGCGCAGATCGCCCTCCCGGCGGTGCTGCGCAGGCTGCCGGACCTCACCCTGGCGGGCGCGCCCACCCGGCTGAACCGGTACGCCATCCGCTGGTACGACTCGGTGCCGGCGACCGTTCCGGCCACGGTGCAGGCGGCGTGACGCCGGCGGACGACCTGGGAGGTCTCGAATGAGCGTTCCGCCGTTCGGCGTGGGGATCCGGGCGATCGGCCGGTACATCCCCGAACGCGTGGTGACCAACGACGAACTCGCCGCGCGGCTGCCCACCACGAGCGCATGGATCCACGAGCACATCGGCGTCGAGACCCGCCGGATGGCGGCCTCCGACGAGTGGTCCTCCGACCTGGGGGCGCACGCGCTGGTGGACGCCTGCGGGCAGGCCGGCATCACCCCCGACCAGGTGGACCTGGTGATCTGCGGCACGTTCACACCGGACCTCATGCTGCCGAGCACGGCCGTGGCGATCATGAGGAAGGCGGGCATGGCCGGCGGCGCCGGCTTCGACGTCAACTCGGGCGGCTGCCCCGGCGGGGTCTTCGCGCTCGACGTCGGGCGCCGGTACGTCCAGTCCGGCGAGTACGCGCGTGTGGCGGTGGTGCTGACGGACGTCAACTCGAAGGCGTTCGACCCGGAGGACCGGACGATCGGGGTGATCTTCGGTGACGCCGCCGCCTGCTACCTGCTCGAACGGACCCGCGCCGGCCGTGGCGTCCGCCGGGTGACCCTGCGCACCGAACCGGCCGGGTACTGGACGGCGTACGTGGCGCGGGAGGTACGCCTCGACGCGGACGGAAGGCCCAAGGCCTCCGCCTTCGGCGAGAACTTCACCACGATGGAAGGCCGCGAGATCCGCGACTTCGTGCTGGGCACGCTGCCGAAGTTCATCGAGTCGTTCGTGCGCGACCAGGGGCTGGAGGTGGCGGACATCGACTTTTTCGCGCTGCATCAGGCGAACCTGCGGCTGGTCCACGGCGTGCTGGACACCCTGGGCGTACCGCTGAGCAAGACCCTGACCAACATCGAGCGGATCGGCAACACCTCGGGGGCCTCGCTCCCGCTGGTGCTGCGCGAGGCGATGGACGCCGGGCGGCTGCGGGCGGGGCAGCGCGCGGTGCTGGTCGCGTTCGGCGCGGGTCTCAACTACGGCGCGGCCCTGGTGGACTGGAGCGCCCCGGACGACTTCGCCCGGCCCGCGCCCCTCCACTCGGAGATCGTCCGCCCGCCGGACAGACTCGGATGAGCCCCGAGCACCCGGTCAGGCTCGGATGAGCGCCGCCGCCAGCTCGGCGTTGCGCTGGGCGAACCCGGTCCATTCCGGCGGCGTGACGGCGCTCGCCCGGGCGACGGCCGAGCGAGCGCACTCGCGCTGGTCCCATCCGTTCAGGCGCCCGCCGCGGATGGCGAACGTGACGGCGACGCCGTCCGCCCATCCGCATATGTCCTGGTCGCCGCCGCCTTCGACGGTGACGCGCTGCACGCTCGTCACCCATTCGAGCGCGGCCAGCTCCTCGTGGATCCGGCCGGCCAGCTCGAAGTTGAGCGCCGCCACCGCACGATCGCGCGCCGCCGTCAGCGCTTCACGCGCGGGCTCGGCGTCCGTCCCGTCGAGCGCGGAGATCACGGCCGCGGCAAACCGCTCCCTGGCCTGCGGGCCGATGCCGCGCCTCGCCGCGATGGCGCGCTCGGCGCCGGTGAGCCGGTCACGCGTGTACGACAGCGGGAACGCCCGGTGCAGCCCCGAGATCGCCTGCCGCGCTCTCGTACCACCGAGGTAGGGCCCGAAGCCGACGACGTCGTCGAAGCGTGCCAGGTGGCTCGTGCGCACCCCGGCGGTACGCGGCCGCGCGTCCACCACGATGTAGATCGCCGTCTCCTCGCCACCCGGCCTGCGGTTCCAGGGCGGCATGTCGGCTTCCAGCAGGTTGCGCTCGAGCCAGGCCGCCTCGTGCAGCGAGCCGCACGCCACCGCCTCGACCCGGGCCACCCGGGCGACCATCTCCGTCAGGTGCAGGCGATCGCGCGCCGGTCTCGGAACCGGTAGACGCCCGGCTCACGGGGCAGCCGTGCCGCCGCGCGAGCAGCCGATGATCCAGCTGACACCCGGCCGAGTCAACCATCGGCCGCCCAGGGGGTCAACGCGTACCTTGCCGGCGCGCGCAGGCGCACGGAGGACGGGCCGGTCTCGCCATATCGCCGCTATGACGGCACCACATTTGCAGTATGGGTCCTGTCAAAACGATAGTGAAGGTGATCATCCTCGCTCTAAGATCACCTCCATGATGATTCGCCGGACATTACGGATGATCACCGCTCTCACCGCGACCTGCGCCGTCGCGCTCGCCGGGGGTGTGGGGACGGCACAGGCCGAAGCGTCCCACGTGTCGTCCCAGAAGCAGCTGCTCTTCTACAACCACGCCTACAGCGTCGTCGACCGGGAGACCGCCGACGCCGTCGAGAACTCCGCCTACCTGCGGGAGTTCGCCAACTTCGAGGTCCGCACCACCACCGGTGGCGGGCTGACCTGGAAGGGCCGTTACCTCAAGGGCCGCGAGACCTACATCGAGCTGTTCGGCGAGGGCGACCTGCCCGGCCAGGACGCCCTCTACGGCTCCGCCGGGCTGGGCGTGTCGACCGAACGCGCCGGTGACCTGGCCAAGGTGACCGCGCAGCTGGCCGCCCTGGGCATCAGCGACCCGGCCAGGTACCGCCAGACGCGGGACTTCGGCGATGGTGTCCCGATCCCGTGGTTCGACACCATCCGCACCACCGCCGAGCAGTACGAGGCCTTCGACCCGTGGGCGATGGAGTACTTCCCGGAGTACTTCGCCGACCCGCGCAGCCAGACCGAGCCGGCCGGCTACGACGGTGACGTCAGCCGCGAGCGCTACCTGCCGGACGCCTACGCCGACCATCTGATGCGTGACATCACCTACATCCGCATCGGCGTCCCCGCGCGCGACCTCGCCAACACGGTCCCGCTGCTCAAGGCGGGCGGGTTCGACGTCACGACCACCGGCGGCGGCGCCATCGCGATGGGCGGAGGCACCACCATCCAGCTCGACTCCGTCGCGCGTGAGCAGGCGGGCCTCAAGCAGGTCTCCATGTCGCTCAACCGGTCCGTGGCGACGCGGCACGAGGAGCGGATCGGACGTTCGACCCTTGCCGTGGGCCCGGGCGCCCGCGCCGAGTGGACCTTCGACGCCCCCAAGTAAAGCCCCGTAGCACCGCCTTCACACGCCCGGCCGGCGACGAGGTTGACCGTCGCCGGCCGGGCGTCGTCGTTCCAGCGCCCTTGACGCATCGAGGCTCGGGCCGCTGCCGATCAACGCCGGCGGTATCGGACTCACAGCAAACTTGAACTATTCCAGATTAGGGCTATATGTTGGCCGTATGGCGTCTGACTTCGAGGCGCGGTTACGAGCAGTCTCGTTGCGCGTGACCCGGCCGCGGTTGGCAGTGCTCGCCGCACTGCGCGATCACGCGCACGTCGACACCGACACGGTGATCGCCCTGGTACGGGCCCAGCTCCCCAGGGTCTCCCACCAGGCGGTGTACGACGTGCTGCGTGCGCTGACCGAGGCCGGTCTGGTGCGGCGCATCGAGCCCGCCGGCACGACCGCGCGCTACGAGTCACGGGTGGGTGACAACCACCACCATGTCGTGTGCCGCTCCTGCGGTGCCATCGCGGACGTCGACTGCGCCGTCGGCCACGCCCCCTGTCTCACCGCCTCGGATGACCAGGGCTTCGTGATCGAAGAGGCGGAGGTCGTCTATTGGGGCACCTGCCCCGACTGCGCGGCCAGACCAATTGACCAGTGATCCGGTAGTTCGGAAGGAAGCAGATGAGCGACACCCAGGACAACGCCCCCTCCAGCGCGCAGGGAGTGGACCAGAAGGCGGCGGCCGGCTGCCCGGTCGCGCATGACTCGGTGACCGCGCATGGCAGCGAGAGCGAGAATCCGGCAATCGACTCGCCGACTCCGAAGACCGGCGGTCGTCCGCGCACGAACCGGGACTGGTGGCCCAACCAGCTCGACCTCTCGGTGTTGCGCGCGCACTCGTCCAAGGGCAACCCGCTGGCAGAGGGCTTCAGCTACGCCAAGGAGTTCGAGAAGCTCGACGTCGAGGCCCTCAAGCAGGACATCATCGAGGTGCTCACCACGTCGCAGGACTGGTGGCCGGCCGACTTCGGCCACTACGGCGGTCTCATGATCCGGATGAGCTGGCACGCCGCGGGCACTTACCGCATCCACGACGGTCGCGGCGGTGCGGGCGACGGCGCGCAGCGTTTCGCCCCGCTCAACAGCTGGCCGGACAACGCCAACCTCGACAAGGCCCGCCGGCTGCTGTGGCCGGTCAAGCAGAAGTACGGCCAGAAGATCTCGTGGGCCGACCTGCTCGTGCTCGCCGGCAACGTCGCCCTGGAGTCGATGGGATTCAAGACCTTCGGCTTCGGCTTCGGCCGCGAGGACGTCTGGGAGCCTGAGGAGATCATCTGGGGTCCGGAGGACGCCTGGCTCGGCGACGAGCGCTACGTCACCGACACCGAGATGGTGCCGAACGTCGGCGCGACCGAGATGGGTCTCATCTACGTCAACCCGGAGGGTCCCCGCGGCAACGCGGACCCGGCCGCGGCGGCGCATTTCATCCGCGAGACCTTCGCCCGGATGGCGATGAACGACGAGGAGACCGTCGCTCTCATCGCCGGCGGCCACACGTTCGGCAAGACCCACGGCGCCGGCGTCGCGGACGACCACGTGGGGCCGGAGCCCGAGGGCGCGCCGCTGGAGGCGCAGGGCCTGGGCTGGCTGAGCACCCACGGCACCGGCAAGGGCGCTGACACGATCACCAGCGGTCTCGAGGTGACGTGGACGGACCGGCCGACGCAGTGGAGCAACCGCTTCTTCGAGATCCTCTTCGGCTACGAGTGGGAGCTCACCACGAGCCCCGGCGGCGCGAAGCAGTGGGTCGCCAAGGACGCCGAGGCGATCATCCCGGACGCCCACGACCCGTCGAAGAAGCACAAGCCGACGATGCTCACGACCGACCTGTCGCTGCGCGTCGACCCGGCGTACCAGAAGATCTCCCGCCGCTTCCTGGAGAACCCCGACGAGTTCGCGCTGGCCTTCGCCAAGGCCTGGTACAAGCTGCTGCACCGTGACATGGGCCCGGTCAGCCGCTTCCTCGGGCCGTGGGTCCCCGAGCCCCAGCTCTGGCAGGACCCGGTGCCGGCCGTCGACCACGAGCTCGTGGGCGACGCCGACATCGCCGCCCTGAAGGCGAAGGTCCTGGAGTCCGGCCTCACGACCGCCCAGCTGGTCTCCACCGCGTGGGCCTCCGCCGCGAGCTTCCGCTCCACCGACAAGCGCGGCGGCGCCAACGGGGCCCGGATCCGTCTCGAGCCGCAGCGCAGCTGGGAGGTCAACCAGCCCGAGCAGCTCGCGACGGTCCTGGACACCCTCGAGGGCATCCAGCGCGAGTTCAACGAGGCCGGCGGCGCGAAGATCTCGCTCGCCGACCTGATCGTGCTGGCCGGCTCGGCCGCCGTCGAGAGGGCGGCGCACGAGGCCGGCGTGAGCGTGACGGTGCCGTTCCGGCCGGGCCGCACCGACGCCACGCAGGAGCAGACCGACGTCGAGTCCTTCGCGGTCCTCGAGCCGCGGGCCGACGGGTTCCGCAACTACGTGCGTCCCGGCGAGAAGACCCAGCCGGAGGTGCTGCTGGTCGACCGTGCCTACATGCTCAACCTGACCCCGCCGGAGATGACCGTCCTGATCGGCGGCCTGCGCTCTCTCGGGGCCAACTTCGGCGGTACGCAGCACGGCGTCCTCACCGACCGGCCCGGCGTGCTCACCAACGACTTCTTCGCCAACCTGCTCTCCCCGGGCACCCGGTGGAAGGCGTCGGAGTCCGAGGAGAACGTGTACGAGATCCGTGACGTGGCCACCGACAAGGTGAAGTGGACCGCCACCGCGGTCGACCTCATCTTCGGCTCGAACTCGCAGCTGCGGGCCCTCGCGGAGGTCTACGCCAGCCAGGACGCGCGCGACACGTTCGTGACGGACTTCGTCGCGGCCTGGACCAAGGTCATGGAGCTCGACCGGTTCGACCTCGCCTGACCTGTCTCCACCCGGCGAGCCCGGTCGATCCATCGTGATCGACCGGGCTCGTCCGCCTCAGCGGGCGTGTCGCCGCAGCACCTCGTCGACCTGCGCCAGCTGCGCCGCCTCCAGCGGCCCGTGCGGCAGCGCGCCGGCGTTCTGCTCGGCCTGGGCGACCGTCCTGCTCCTCTACCTGGCCCTGTTCGCCGCGGTCGCCACCACCTTGCGCCGCTGGTCACGCCGCGCCGGCTGGACGCAGGCCCACCGGCTGGCGCTCGTCGGCGGAGCGATGCCCACCTACGCCTGGCATCCCTCCCCCTGGGAGCCCATTCCCCTCCCGGGAGAGCAGCAGCCGGCTCGATGAGAGCCGGCACGGCAGGCGCGGGCGTTCTCTGGCGACAGATCGTCGGAACGCCGGTCGGCGCGCACCGCGGGGTGCCCCGGCTCGCGCTGCATGACGATGAATAAGGTGCGGGCCGTACCGGCCAGGCGGGAGGGCTCGATCGAGGCGTTCGAAGTGATGAGCGGCAACGTGAAGGAGAAGACGGCCGGATGCCTCAAGGGGCCACCCGCGACAGGCCCGACGATCATCGCTACCCTTCGACAATGTCATTCCCTCACCGATCGCTTGGCACGGCAGCGCTCGCGGCATCCGCTCTGCTTCTCACCACACCCTCGATCGCGCAGGCGCACCAAGCGCCCACGGCCGCGGCGGACCGAGTCTTACGGGTCTACACCAACAACATCGAGAACCTGGTGAGGAACAACGCCGACGGCACGTGCACCCGCATCACGGGTCCGGACCACCTCACGTCGATGCTCGTCGACGACAACGGCAAGACGGCCACCTCCGGCGTGAAGGCTCCCGACCTCCTGATCGTGCAACAGGTACGTGGCACCGGACAGGCCACGGCCTACGCCGACCAACTCGGGGCCAAGTTCGGCTATCCGGCGGGCACCTACCAGGCACTCGTGGCCTGGGACGACCCCGAGGAGTGGGGCAGCTCGCACAACTGCAGCCAGCAGGCGCTCGGCGACCTGAAGAAGAAGCAGACCAACGCGATCATCTACAACACCAGAACGCTGAGCCTCGCGGCGGGCGACGTCTCCAAGTACTGGAGCGCGGGCTGGTTGAAGCCCGGAACACCGTACAACGGCGGGGCCGGGTGCACGCTGTACAAGCCGCCGGACAGCGACGACGGCACCACCAACGCCTACAAATGGAAGCGCACCAGCGCTCTCGCGGCGAGGTTCACGATCAAGGAAACGGGGACGACCGTCTTCGCCGCCACCATGCACCTCCCGGAGCAGAACGGGGCGAACGCCTGCGCGGGCGCGGGCTACACGGGCATCGCCAACTCCGGCATCCACGTCGGCGCGGACGCCACGAGCCTGATGAACGCGTCAACGATCCGCGTGATCGGGATCGACGCGAATCGCACGAACATCGCCGCCACCACCCTCGGCGGCTTCGGCATGACCGGCTATGGAGCGAAGGCGACCGACGGGTCCAGGAAGATCGACTACCTCTTCGTCAAGGGCACGGTGCGGCCGTCGAGCATTGATCACACGGTCGGCAGTACGAAGTCGAACCATCTCGCGCTGTACGGGTTCATCGAGTTCTGATGTCTGGACGCAGCGAAGCTGGCAGTGGAGCCTGCTCCCAACCTGGGCGCTGTCACTTCGATAGGTGTCGAGATGCGGGCGCTCGCGTCATCGAAGTCGGCAGTACCAGGTCGAAGGTCGCTTGCCCGTGAACGAAGGCCATGACTCCGAAGTTCGTGGTTGTTCTGGCCCAGGGTTGCCCGCGGAGGCTCCAGGGAGTCAGAAGTGTGGCGAACCCGCTGGTCACTCGGCAAGCCCTGCGAGAGCATGCGCGCCCGCACCTGATCGACGTGCTCGCCCGCCTCGCCGATCACCACGGCAGGCCGAACTGACCCGTCAGGGGCCGCTGTAGACGAACGCCCCCCAGGTGGAAGGGTCGGCATGGGCGTGGCCGGCGCCCCAAAGGCGTGCGGCGAGTCCTTTGAGTTCAGGGCGGGGGATGCCGAGTGTGATGGCCTTGTCGTGGTTCGTGCTGTCGCGAAGCCAGATCTGGGCTTGTCTCAGTGCTTCCGCGGGGGCGATTCCCGCTCGGTGGAGCTGGTGCCAGCGGATGCTGATCATCATGGCGGCGACATCGTCGACGGGCCAGAGCGTACCGATGACGCTGTGCGCGCCGGCTGCGAGGAATCCGGTGTTCAAGCCGATGGCCTCGTCGGGGATGCGCTGGCCGGGGACGGCGGTGCCGCAGGCCGACAGCACGACGACCGCTGCTGCCACAGGGAGCCGGAGCAGCTGTGCGAGGTCGAGCGGAGTGTCGTCGGCGAGCAGGAGGGCGCTGTTGAGCGGTTGGTTCAGGTCGGTCTCGCCGTGGCAGGCGAGGTGAAGGACGTCGCCTTCGGCGATGGCGGCTTCGACGGCGGCACGGGTGGCCTCGGCGCCGGTCAGGAGCAGTGCGGAGGTGTACAGGTCGGCGATGCGGCTGCCCTCGAGCAAGGTCGCCGGAAGCCGTCGTCGGCTGGTCGGTTGAGGATCGGCGATGATGACGGCCTTGAGGTGGTCCGCCCTTGGATTGAGGGGTGGCCGGCGCAGGACGCGTGCGTTGGGCGCGTACCGGATGGCGATCCGGTCAAGCAGGTAGTCGGTCGTGTCGGGTGGGCGGGCCAGGTGCAGGGGCAGGAGCGCGAGTTGTCCGCAGGGAATCAGGGTCAGTTCCCGCGCGGCGGGGAGTTCCGAGAGGACAGGGCCGAGGACCCCTGTCCATGCCCACCGCTGGACATCCTCATGCCACGGAGTGCCCTTGGCCCACAGAGCCACGGCCGGTTCGACCTCTTGGCGCCCCAGACCTGGCAGCCAGACCGCCCGCGCACCACTGTCGACCATCAACGCGAGCCCTTCTCCTTCTCCGGGGATCAGGTAGACCACGGGCGCGGTCGCCGACGCGGTCGCGGCGATGTCATCGAAGGCGGGTATGTCCCAGAAGCGATGGAAACCGGCAATGCGCCGGACGTCCCGAACCGCGGTTTCAAGTCCGGCCCACGCGGCCGCCACGTCGCGCATAAGGGCGGGGGGCGTTTCCACGTCGTGTCTGGCTTGTTCGAGCCGCCTGCTGGTGCCGGTCCAGGAGGCGAACGCGGCCAGGAGCCCGCTCTTGGTCCCGTCCGGCAGCAGGTCGATCTGGGCGGGCGACAGAGCCACGCGTTCGCTCAGCACGATGGCCCTGCCCGCCTCGATCGAGACGACAGCCGCCGCGGGATCCCCGGCGAGCGTGTGTGCGAATGAGGCGGTCTGGGCGAGATCGGCTGCACTGCCCACCCAAAGGTCTTTGTGGTCGGTCACGGCCTGGACCAGCGACAAGCGGTAGATCGCGGAAAGTGCCACGTCCGCTGCCTCACCCACCTCTGCCCACGCCTGCTGGCCGGCCGCCCACTCCATCCACCGCGATGCGAACCGGCCGGCCGTGCTGAGCGACTTGTGCGCACCCTCGCAGGCTTGGCGGAAGGTCTGCGAGATCTCCTCGGCGTCGACGCGGTCCGGCGCCCGCCGGGCGAGAGCGGCGAGGGCGACCGCTCGGACGAACAGGTTGAGTGGTCGTTCGGCGTGGTCAACGGGCGTGTTCGCCAGGACGTCGGTGGCGATGCGCAGCGCGGTCTGCGCGGCGCGGCGTCGGCGGAACGGGAGACCGGGGCGTCGCGCCCATTCGGCGAGGTACTGGGCGTGGCTCGCCCGCATCCGCATGCCGAACTCCGATGTGGGCCCCGCGGCCTGGATCGCCAGGCCGAACAACCGGTCGATGCGGCGGCGACCTGCCATGCCCTGGACGATGAGCGCTTGCGCGAGCCCGCCCCAGCGGCTCGCGGCCGCCGGATCTGTGGGTTCCTGATGGGCGCAGGCGGTCTCCAGGAGAGCGATGGCTCGGGACCGCAGTTCTGAGGCAGTGTGTTCGTCGCTGTGGTCGGCTTGCGCCAGCAGCGTGAACGCCAGGTTGGTGAGCGGCCCCGGTGCGCGGGACCTCTGAGCGGCTCGTTCGGCCAGGTCGAGACCGTGCTCCAGCGCGGCGATGTCCCCGGTGCGTTCATATCGGCGGATCAAGGCGATGCCCAGGGCGCTCCGGGTCGCCCAAGCGTCGTCGTCGGAGTTGTCGGATTTATCGGATTTATCGGGGTGCAGCCGGAGGTCATCTTCCAGCAGATCGATGGCTCTGTCGCCGTCGGCGCTGTCACTGGCGAGTTGCTGCCGGTCCACCAGCATGTTCGCGAGGTTGGTCGCGCTGATCCGCGGAGGGAGCCCGGGTATGGAGATCGGAACCCGTTGCGCCGCCTCGGCCAGGGCGATGCCTCGGTCCAGGAGGCTCCGGTCGCCTGTGGCGGCGTACTTTTGACGGTACGCCCAGCCCAGAAGGTCGTGGACGATCGCACCGGCCATCGAGGCGAGGCCATCGAGCCGCGCGGCCCGGGTCAGCACGGCGATGGCCTGGTGGAGCACGTCAGGGTCGCCACGCTCGGCGTAACGGCTCAGCAGCTCGTTACCCTCCTGCCCGAGCGCGAACGCTTGCGAGGATCCCACGATGACGACCTCGGCCTCGGACTCACCTCCTGCGGGAGCAAGGAGACGGCGCAGGACCGCGCCGTGCAGTTCGGTCAGCCTGTCGCTGTCATCGGCCTCCTCGACGGGCACCGCGCCGACGGATCCGGCGAAGTCGACCTCGGTGGGTTCGGCGAGGCAGCGCCGGGCCGCGGACATGGCGGCCTGCGCGACGGTTTCGGCATGGGGACCCCAGGCGATCGCCGGATGCAGCGCGACCTCGCACAGCTCGACCGCTCCGGCTCGGAGCAGGGCTCGATCCGCGCCGCTCGCGTACAGGCAGATCCTGGCTCTGGCGCGCACCGCCTTGACGAGGAGGGTGCAGGGATGCCCCTCCGGAAGGAGAGCGATCACCTGCTCCAGGGGCTCGACGGCGCTCGCCAGCTCGTCCGCCTTGCCCGTGCGGATCGTCTCCTCCATGGCACGTCCGATGGGCGGCACCCCGCTCAGCACCCTGATCAGGGCCCTCGCGTCCAGCCCGTCGGCTGCCGGGTCGCCGGCGGCCTCCTCGACGACCGGCTGGATTCCGGGTGGGAGGTGCGGCGCTGGACCGTCATCGACGGAGGCGACGAGCGCACTCTCCAGGCTCTGCAGGATCGGTCGGTATCGGGTCGCCAACGCCGCGGCCTCCGGGATGCCGAAGTCGACACAATCACGCGCGAACGCCCATGCCGTGAAGTAGCGGGACCGAGCGATCCCGTCACCTCGGTAGTCGACGTCGGCGAGCATGCCGTGCAACAGCGCGGCCGCGCCGGGCACCACCCGTTCCGCCTCAGGGAAGGCCGTCACGGCGGCGGCGGCTTGATCCGGGGTGAGAGAGGCCAAGAGATCAGCGACGAGATCCAGGGAATCTCCGTCGACTTCCAGGGAATCGGCTCTCGCCGCAGCCGCCACGATCGCGGCGCGGACGGCGTCGACCAGCGCGAGCATCCGCAGGACCGTCTCGGCCGCTGCCGGGCTGTCGGCCTGGTGCATCATGGCGAGGATCTCTTCATGGAAGGCAGCGTCCAAGAGCACCGGATGGCGTCTGACCACGACGAGCGCGGCCTCAACGGTCTCGGCCGCGGCCAGCGCGGCCAGCGCCTGACCCAGGTCTGAACCGTCTGCGAAAGCGGTCACGACCACGTCCCTTCTCCGCCGCTGCTCGGCACCGATATGGTCTACCGGCGCGCGGACCTGCGGTAGCCGGTCACAGAAATTGGCCTCTCCTGTCCACGTTCCGGTGCCCGACCGGCCGGACCACGCGTGCGGGCGGGTGGCGCGCTTCGGCGGCGCCGATCACAATGTGAAGGGCCCGCTGGCTTCCCCCGGAGGAGAGCGATTGGACGAGGACGTCGCCCAGACGCTGCGCGTACTGCGCGGTCACCTGGCCGAGCTCGTTCCTGCTGCCGACACGGCCGAGGTCGACCGCCAGGTCGCCGCGCTGTTGCGCGAGAGCGACGACGAACGGCTCCTCGGGCAGCTGACGACCCTGTATGGGGCCGTACCGGGGCTTGAGGCGTGGGTCTCCTCGGTGCTCGCTGATCCACTGCACCGGCCTCCGGCCGCGCAGGACCGGGCCGTGCGCGGCGTGGATCGCCCGCCCGGCGACGGGGAGCCCGTCGCCGCCGACCGCTTCGGCTGCCCCGAGAGGGACTACATCTGGTACCGGCTGAGCGTGGCCATGCCCGTGCCCCGGTGCCCCACCCATGATCGTGTCCTGATCCGTGAGGACTGACCAGCGTGGACAAGTTCTGGGAAGGCGCGGCAGCCAAGCTCGCGGACAGGTTCGGGGCGGCCGCTGGACCGGCGCTGGTGTTCTGGGTCTGCGGTGCGCTGGCGTGGGTCCGCGGTCACGGCCGCCTCACCGACCCGGCCGGACCCGCGGCACGCGGCCTCGCGTGGCTCGCCGCACAGCCGGGGCCGGTCCAGATCACGATCCTGCTGGCCGTTCTCGCCGCCGTCGTCGCCAGCGCCGTGCTCGTGCAGCAGCTCACCTTGCCGGTGTTACGCCTGCTCGAAGGGTACTGGCCCGCCAGAATCGAGCGGCTGACCCGCGCACTCGCCGACCGCCACGTCACAGCGGCGAGAAGCGACGTCGATGCCTGGCAGGAACTCGCTCCGCGGGTGCTCGC
Organism: Nonomuraea sp. NPDC050786; assembly: GCF_040654115.1. Taxonomy (NCBI): domain Bacteria; kingdom Bacillati; phylum Actinomycetota; class Actinomycetes; order Streptosporangiales; family Streptosporangiaceae; genus Nonomuraea; species Nonomuraea sp. NPDC050786. The sequence continues at coordinate 187,633 of NZ_JBFAHJ010000017.1, read as the reverse complement.
CGACGGCGCCCAACCCGGTGACCGGGCGGAGCTGCGCCGCTTCCAGACGCTGGACAGACGCATCCGCCGCCGTCCGGCCCACCCCGTACAGATGATGCCGACTCGGCTGGGCAACGTCCTTCGCGCCGCCGAGACCCGTCCCGTCGACAAGTACGGCCTCGACATCGTCGCCGTCTGGCCCCACCTCTGGCTGGTCCTGCCCGAGCAGACCCGTACGGAACTGGCCGCCGCCCGGCTGCGCCTGGACGCCGCCGTCGCCGCGTGCATCTGGACGGTGGCCTACCTGGTCTTCACTCCGTGGACCCTGTGGGCGCTCCTCGCCCTCCCCGCCGTCGTGCTCGTCCACAGGTTCTGGCTCGTCCGTCGAGCCGAGCACTACGCGGACCTTGTGGAGACGACCGCCGATCTCTATCGCGCCCACCTCTATCGGCACTTGGACTGGCCGCTCCCAGCCTCTCCCCGGGAGGAGAAGGCCACCGGCCGGGCCGTCACCTCCTTCCTCGTCCGTGGCAGCGACAGCAGCACCCCTCTGTACCGACGACCGGCGGATGACAGCACAGCGCGCACTCCCAGCCACTGATCGCAGCCGTCAGGGCGACGGTGCTCGGCCAGATCATCCGACATCGGCCGGGCTCGTGGTGGTGGTGCGGCGCCTGGCCGGCCAGTCCAACCAGTACGGCCACCGAGGGCGCGGCCACCGGCGGAAGGCTCGGACCGGAAGCTGAGTCCCCCAATGATCCCGACGGGGTGCTCCGGATGGTCATCGGGAAAGCTTCTGGGACCAGCGTGCCGACGTCCATGAGGTAGGGCTGCCCGTCGCTGACATGGAGATCGAACGACACGGTCTCGGTGGTGGTCATGGGCGCGAAGACTACGATCATGAGCCGACACTTCCGGTCGAGCCGCCGACCAGATGGCGTGGGCCCGTACGGGCGAAGAGGCGGAGGTAAGGCGGGGCCGATGCGATCATCGGCCCCGCCTTGCGGCTCTCGCGGTCAGTGCAGTGAGGCCGGCAGTGCGAAGGACGGGAAGTGCTCGGGGCCGAGGAAGGAGACGATCTGGCAAATGCGCGCGTCGTCGAACGCGAGCACGGTGATCGACCAGGCAGTGTGCGCTCCGATGGCGTCGCCGCCGAGGTAGAACGCCACGGCGGGCTGGCCGTTGGCGCTGGTGGGAAGGCAGCGCCAACTTGAGCATCTGGTGATGGGGACCTGCATGGCGAAGTCGGTGACGGCCGCCAACCCCTGGTACCAGGTCGGCAGCGGCGGCATGGACCAGGTGACGTCTTCGGTCAGCAGGGGCACCAAGGCGTCGATGTCGCCACGTTCCAGCGCCGCCGCGAACGCGGCCACGAGCTGCCGCACCTTGGCGTCGCCGATTTTCCGCAGCGCCTGCTGCTGGCTCAGGGAGGGGATCTTCTCTGTCACGAGCCTGCGGGCCCGCGCCAGGGCGGAGTTCACCGACGTGGCCGAGGTGCCCATCATGGTGGCGATCTCGGCGGCGGAGAATCCGAGAACGTCGAACAGCAGCAGCGCGGCCCGCTGGTTGCCCGGCAGGTGCTGCAGGGCGGCGACGAAGGCGAGTTCGACGGATTCACGCTGCTCGTAACGCGCCTCAGGGACGGCCCGGCCGTCGGCGAGGCCCTGATCGGGGTACGGGCCCAGCCAGGCGACCTCGGTCAGGGGGGCGGCGTCAAGCACGGCTCGTTCGCTGGGCGAGCCGAGGTCGGCGGGCAACGCCCGCTTGGCGCGGGAGTCGGCCAGGTCCAGGCAGGTACGGGTGGCCACGGTGTAGAGCCACGAACGCAACGAGCCACGTCCCTCGAAGCGCGCGAGCCCTCGCCACGCACGCAGCAGGGCATCCTGCAGGGCATCGTCGGCGTCGTGACTCGAGCCCAGCATGCGGTAGCAGTGGGCATGCAACTCCTGGCGCAGCGGTCCCACCAGGCGGGCGAAGGCGGCGTCATCCCCCGCGCGAGCCTGGGCCAGGTCGGCGTCCTGAACGCGCTGCACCGCCAGGTCCGTCTGGAGCCCAGAAGAATTTTCCCCCATGAGCGACGATTGTGCCCTACAACGGCAGTCCTACCAGGTGAGGGGTCACATCGGCCCTTGTTGAGGAGGACTGCCATGACATCGATCGGATCTCGTCCCACGCCCGGATGGTTCGACATCTCCACTCCCGATGCCTCGCAAGCGCGGCACTTCTATCAGGAGCTGTTCGGCTGGACGGTGAACGTCATCGACGAGACCTACGCGCTCATCGGTGGTGACGGCGACCGTCCCGCAGGCGGTATCGGCCAGGCCGGTCCGGACAGCCCGTACACCGGGATCGTGGTCTACTTCGCGGTCGACGACGTCGAGGCCGCACTGGCGCGTGCGGAACGGCTGGGCGGCAGCCGCGTCATGGAACCGGCGCCAACGCCCCTGGGACGGATCGCGGTGTTCGCCGACCCCGACGGCAACCATGTCGGTCTGGTGAGCCACTGACCATGACCGACTTTGCACCGAAGCCAACACCGCACCACCGAACCGATATCTGGTCGCTGACCCACACCGAGCGGGCGGCCCTCGCGGCCGACCTCGCGGGGCTGACCAGCGAGCAATGGACCACGCCGTCCCTGTGCACCGGGCTGACGGTCCGCGAGGTGCTGGCGCACATCACCGCAGGGGCGAGCCTCACACCGGTACGGTGGCTGACCGGCGTCATCCGCTGCCGTTTCGACTTCGACAAACAGGTGGCCATGCGCTTGGCCGAGCAGCTGGGCGCGACCCCGGCCGAGACGCTCGCCGGGTTCCGCGGCATCGTCACCAGCACGACCAAGCCGCCCTTGCCCGTCATGGCGCTGCTGGGCGAGACAATCGTGCACGGAGAGGACATCCGACGCCCATTGGGTATCCGGCGCGACTACCCGATCGAGGTGCTCACCCTGGTGGCCGAGTACTACCGGCGCTCCGACATGGTCGTCCTCGCCAAGGGCCGGATCCGGGACCTGCGCCTCGTCGCCACCGACGGCCCCTTCACGACCGGCTCCGGCGCCCTGGTGGCCGGCCCCACACTGGCACTGATCATGGCGATGACCGGACGCACCGGCTACTGGAACGAGCTCGAGGGCGACGGTGTGGCGACCCTACGCGCCCGCGGCAAGGTCACATGACTGCTCCGCCCATGCCGGCCTCCTTGCGCAGCAGCACTGAGCGTTCGCGCTGATTGGCGCAGAGCCGGGCCGCCGGCTCCGGCTCGCCGCGCGCTTCCGGTCGCCGTCCGAGCCGGGCCGGCAGCTCACCGCGTACGGTCGGGATCAGCTGCGAACCGGGGAGCCGGTTTGAGGCGATCAGCTCGCTGCTCGGTTTGACCATCCGCCTGATCTGGCCGGGGTCGTGGTCGGCGATCGAGGCAAGCGTGGACAGCAGTACGCAGGTGCCCAGATCGCCCTGGGCCACGTCGTCACCGCTCGGGCCGTCCGGGGGGAACACGATCTGGCGCTCCAGTGTCAGCCGTTTCACCGTGGTGTCACCGGCTTGCGGCTTCTCGTCGAGGTAACGGTCGCCGTCGGGATCGATCACGTCGCGGTCGATCGGAGGTGGCAGGGAGGCCATCGACTGGTTGTGGGTGGAGAAGAGGTTTTGACTGTCCGGATGGATCGGCGCGTACGTCACCGCGTACTCCAGTGAAGACCTTTCGTTCGCCGTGAGAATGCCGTCGCGTGCCTGCAGGGATTGAGGGACGATCGACGACAAACGGGCGCCGTCGTACGGTTCGTTCCCTTCTCCGATCATCTGATCGAACGCAGTGGCGACCAGCTTCGGCAGGAGGTTGTACGGCCCTCTCCAGAAGAGCACGGCAGGTCGAGGGGCAGGTACCGCCACGGGCAGCCCGAGCGCACCATGTAAAGGATCGCGTTCACGATCTCCCGGCGCGGATGCTTCTCCGGACGCCCGCTGGTGCTCGGCTCGGGAAGTAAGGGCTCGATCAGCTCCCATTGCGCGTCGGTCAGGTCCGAGGGGTAGCGATCTGGGGGCATCCGGCCACCCTGACGGCATCCGCGCCAGTCGTCACGCCGCCACGCCGAACATGAATGATCTTCTCAAACACGCACTAAAACATCCAAAATAGGAGATGTTTCTGGACACTGCCGGGAGGGGTGCTGTGACCGGCTGGGCATACGCACGAGTCTCAGCCCGTGACCGGAACCCACAACTACAAGTCGATGCCGTCTTCGCCATCGCCAAGCCGGAGAGCGGCTCGTGCTGCCGTTCGCGGCACGGCGCTCGCGGTGCTCGCCGGGTGGGCGGCGGTCCCGCCGGCGGTCGACGTCATCGTCGGTGGCCGGTCTTCCCGAGCGGCGACCGTGCGGGTCAGTCCACCAGGCCGGCGCGGTAGGCGGCAATGGCCACCTGCACGCGGTTGGTGACGGCGAGCTTGTCGAACAGGTGTGAGATGTGGCTTTTGACCGTCGCCTGGCTCATGTTCAGACTGGCCGCGATCTCAGTGTTGGAGCGGCCGAGCCCAACCTCGGTGAGCACTTCGCGCTCGCGGCTGGTGAGGGTCTCCAGCCGGGCCAGCGCGTCATGGTGCCGTCGGATCGGCACGTGGGTGGTGACCCGGTGGATCAGCCGCCGGGTCACCCGCGGGGACAGCATGGAGTCGCCGCCGTGCGCGACGCGCACCGCGGCGATCAAGTCGTGCGGTGAGGTGTCCTTGAGCAGGAAGCCGCAGGCCCCGGCCTCCAGGGCGGTGAAGACGTGCTCGTCGCTGTCGAACGTGGTGAGGATCACCACTGCGGGCGGCCGGGCGAGCTCGCGGATGGCCTCGGTGGCGGCCAGGCCGTCGGACCGCGGCATCCTGATGTCCATCAGGACGACGTCCGGCCGGAGGCGGCGAACGGCGTCGACCGCCTGGTCCCCGTCCTCGGCCTCCCCCACGATCTCCACGTCGGGAGCGGATTCGAGGATGAATCGCAGCCCGGCGCGGATCAGCGACTCGTCATCCACCAGCAGCGTTCTGATCATGTGTGCCCCTCGCGGATGCGTCCCACGGCAACCGGCCCTCGAGACGCCAGCCTCCCGCATCGTCGGGCGCGCTGCGCACCGTTCCGCCGATCAATCGGAAACGTTCCGCCAGGCCCACGAGACCGGCCCCGCCGCCGGAGGGGTGCGCCCCGGGCCTGAGCTCGTTGACGACCGCGATCGTGACGCCGTCCTCCGGGCTGCCGGTCACCGAGACAGTGACAGGTGCGCCGAGGGCGTGTTTGTGCGCATTGGTCAGCCCTTCCTGGACGAGCCGGTAGGCGGCCCGGGCCGTCGCCACGGGCAACGGGCCGAGGTCGCCGTGCAGCGTGACGGTGTTGCCGGCCGACGCCCACGACTCCACCAACCGCCGCAGGTCGGGAAATCCGGCGTCCTGTCCGGCCCGCAGCACGCCCACGATCTTCCGCAGCTCTTCGAGTGCCTCCTGTGCGGTGAGCCGGATCAGCGCCGCCTCCCGCTGGATCCGCGCCGGTTCCGCGCCGGCGTTCACCTCGAACCCGCCGGCGTGCAGCGAGATGAGGGTGACCTTGTGTGCGAGCACGTCGTGCATCTCCCGCGCGATCCGGCCGCGCTCGGCGGCCTTCGCCTGTTCGTCGCGCAGGTGCCGTTCGGTCTCGGCGCGCTCCGCGCGTTCGCGCAGTGATCGGGTGAGCTCGCGGCGGGTGGCGGCGTACAGGCCGGCCAGCAACACGGCGCCGGTGGCGGCCATCGCAGAGAGCAGCGCGTCCACTCCGAACCCGCCGTTGTCGATCCACTGCTGGGCCAGGAATCCCGCGACACTGATCGCCGCCAGCGCCGCGAACCGCGCGCCCAGCCGCGTCCCCGCACCAGAGAACAGGCCGATCAGCAGCGGCCCGGGATTGCCCGACAGCGCGTACGCGACCGCTCCGACGGCAGCGACGGCGGCCGGCCACCGCTTGCGGAACCACACGGCGCTCGAGGCGACCAGGCCGGCGGCGGCGATGACTCCGCGCGGCAGCGGCGCCCACGGCGTCTTGACCGCCAGGACGGTCAGGAACAGGCAGAACGCCACGGACGCCACGCTGATCGCGTGCGGGCCGGATGTGACGAGCCGCCGCAGCGCGCTCCGGTATGGCACCATCGGCCCAGCGTAACCAGGGCGGCGCGGGCACCACCTCGGCCGAGCGTCGATGCCGACCGTACGAAATCTCCGACTTTAGTGTGATGCAGCCATGGCCGTGATGGTGATGCGGCCGCACCCTCGCCGGCCGCACCGTTGATGACCCCGACAACGTCAGGAGTCACGCCGTGTGGCCAGTCACCCTCCCTCGCCTGCTGCTCGTCGCCATGCTGTCGCTGGCGGCCGTCTCGACCCCCACCCCGGCGTCGGCCGTGGACATTCCGGACACCCGTGAGCTGACGGACTTCTTCGACGCCGCGATGGCGCGAGGACTGGAGGCCAACCATGTGCCGGGCGCGGTGGTCTCGGTGGTAGGCGGCGGACGGACCCTCTTCAGCAAGGGGTACGGCCTGGCCGACCGCGAGAACCGGACGCCGTTCGACCCCGAGACCTCGCTGGTGCGGATCGCCTCGGTCACCAAGCTGTTCACCTGGACCGCAGTGATGCAGCAGGTGCAACAGGGACGCCTGGACCTGCACGCGGACGTGAACCGCTACCTCACCACGTTCAAGATCCCCGCGACGTACCCCCGACCGATCACGCTGACCCACCTGATGAGCCACACCGCCGGGTTCGAGGACAGCGCCATCGGCCTGGGCTCGCGGAGCAAGGCCGACGTACCGCCGCTGGGCACGTATCTCGCCGAGCACCTGCCGGCGCGGGTGCGCCCGCCCGGAGAGATGTCGGCCTATTCGAACTATGGCGCGGCGCTGGCCGGATACATCGTGTCGCGGGTGAGCGGGCAGCCGTACGACCAGTACGTACAGGACCACATCCTGGACCCGCTCGGCATGCGGCACAGCACGGCCGCCGAGCCGGTCCCCGCCGCCCTGGCCGCCGGCCAGGCACGCAGCTATGACTACGACGAGGGGACGTACCAGCGCAAACCCTTTGTCTTCGACAACCTCGCGCCCGACGGATCGATCAGCGCCACCGCGAACGACATGGCCCGCTTCATGATCGCCCATCTGCGGAACGGGCCCCTGCTCGACGAGCCCACGGCCCGTCTCATGCACCAGCGGTCCTTCACCGCCGACCCGCGGATCGACGGGTACGCCCACGGGTTCAAGGAGCAGACGCTCAACGGGCACCGCGTGATCATGCACGACGGCAGCTGGGAACGCTTCCAGAGCGCGCTGCTGCTCGTACCCGACGCCGACCTCGGCCTGTTCGTCTCCACCAACGGCGTCGGCGGCATCGACGCCGTCACCGAGCTCCTGCCCGCTTTCTTCGACCGCTTCCTCCCCGGCGATCGCGCCGCACCCGCCGCCTCTTCGAGCAGGACGGCCGCTCCCGTGGCGGGCTTCTACAAGCCGACCCGCAGCGTCGAGTCGACCATCGAGAAGGTGCTCACGCTGACCGGCTCCTCCCGGCTGCGGATCGAGGACGGCGGGAAACTTGCGTTCATGGGCAAGACGTGGAGCCCCCTGTCTCCAGGGCTCTACCAGCAGAACGGCGGATCACAGCGACTGGCGTTCGTCACCAACGGCGCCGTCACGTACGCGGCCACCGACGGTCCCGCCTACGTGCTCATCCCCTGGTGGGACACTCCCCCGGCCAACCTCGTCGTCGTCCTGGCGTTCGCCGTCACCGCCTTGACCGCCGTGCTCGGCCTGCCGCTGACCGCCGCCATCCGGCGGCTGCGGAGGCGTCCCTCGCGGACGTCCCGCGCCTGGCGGGCCGGACGGCTCCTCGCCGGCCTGGCCGGCGCCGTCGGGCTGGTGTTCGTCGTCCTGTTCGTGCTGATGCTGACCGGCGAGACGAGCATCCTGTACGGGGTGCCGACCTCCCTCCGGGCCCTGCTGCTCCTTCCTCCGCTGTTCCTGGCCCTCACCGTCGCCGCGATCACCACCACTGTCATCGGCTGGAGGCGGCCGGGCGTCGGCGTCCTGGCCCGCGGCCACCAGGTGATCCTGCTGGCCGGAATGCTGGCCCTCGTCTGGTTCTGCCAGCACTGGAACCTGCTCGGCTGGCAATTCGGCTAGCTGATGCCGCGCCTCCTGCAGGAGGTGACCAGTGGCCCGGTGCCGGTGACGATCGTATTGGGGTGTTCACGAGTGTGTCCGGCCTGGGACGAAGTGATGGCCTGGAAGATCGCTTCCCAGCATGAATGTGATCGTTTCCCAGGTGGGAAGGCGTCGAACCGACGAGGAGGCTCGAGCGACAGGCGTCACAACATGCCCAGCAGAATGGGCGCGGCGTTCATGGCGCCGTGGACAACGAGGATGGGCCACATCAGTCGGTATCGGCTCCACAGATAGCCGAGGAACAACCTGTGCACTCCTTGAAGGTCATCCTGCAGAAGGTCGGCGCCCGCTGGTGGCTGGCCAGAATCGTGATCACCTGAGGGATCTTGTCCGGTCTCACGGCGTTCGTGCCCAATGTGTCTGGCAGTTCTACCTCCCCAGGTTCCTGCTCGGCATGGCAGAGGCGGGCTTCGTTCCAGGCGTACTGCTCTGTCTCACTCAGTGGCATCCCTCGCGGCGGCACGCTCGCATCATGGGGTCCCTCCTGATCGGCCCGCCCGCCGCCCCGCTGCTGGGCGGGGCCCTTGTCGCGCCGCGGAGGTGAACCGGTAGGCCGGCCTGTGGGCATGACATCTACAGGTGATCAACCTGTGCAGGCCGGAGCCGATGGGCCGGCGGCGACAGCGTCGGGGCGATACGGCTGTCGGACGCATGCGATCTGCCCAAGGCTGTGCGCGGCATCGCCGAGCGGGGCGCGGGTCATCGGGCATGCCGACTCCAGACAAGCGGCGAGTCCTGGCGACGTCTGCAGAGGTGCGGGAGTAGGAGGCATCCGGCATGTAGACACTGTCTACCAGACGCTGGTAGACAGTGTCTATGCATGAGGAGGACGCCGGGCTGCGTGCCCGCCTGATAGAGGTCGGCGTGGACCTGGTGACCCGCGAGGGGACGCAGTCGCTGACACTGCGTGAGATCGCCCGGCGGGCCGGAGTCTCGCACGGCGCACCGCGCCGTTACTTCCCCACTCACCTGGAACTGCTCTCCGCCATCGCCCGCGAGGGCTTCGCGGCCCTGGGCGCCGAGGTCACCCGGGCGCTGGGCGACGGCCGGGCAGATCCACGCGCGCAGTTGACGACGCTGGGCCGGGCATATCTCGAATTCGCGCTGGCCAACCGCGGCATGTACGAGCTGATGTTCCGCCATGACCTGCTCGAGAGCGATCATCTGGGCCTGCGGGAAGCCAGCCTGCCGCTGTTCCATGTCGTGGTGGATCTGCTGACCCGGGCAGGCCTGCGGTCGGGTGTAGACCCGCGGATCGCCGCAGGCGTGCTGTGGGCGAACGCGCACGGCCTCGCCCAGCTATGGGCCTGGGGCAGCCTGCAACTGACCACCGGATCGGCCGAGCTCGAACCGCTGCTGCGGGCCGTACTGGAGGCGCACCTCGGGCAGGAACCGCAGTGAGACCGGGACGCCACCGCCACCTCACGCTGGTCGCCAGCGTCACGGGGGCGGTCATCGTCGCCCTCGACGGAACCGTGCTCACCATCGCCCAGCCCACCCTGCAACGGGACCTGCACGCCTCCTTCGCGCAGGTCCAGTGGACCAGCACCGGCTACCTCATCGCCGTGGCCGCCCTGCTCGTTCTCGCAGGCAGGCTCGGCGACCGCTACGGCCACCGGGAGGTCTTCGCCGTGGGGACCGTGGGCTTCGCCGCCACCTCGGCGGCGCTCGCCCTGGCGCCCGGCGCCGGCTGGGTCATCGGCCTGCGCGTCGCCCAAGGAATTTTCGGCGCGCTGCTGCAACCGGCCACCCTCGGGATGCTCCGCGCCGCGTTCCCGGCGGACCGGCTCCCGATGGCCATCGCTGTGCGCAGCAGCGCCATCGGGTTGGCGGCCGCCGCCGGCCCGCTCGTCGGCGGCGCCCTGATCGCCCACTTCGGCTGGCGTTCGGTGTTCCTCTTGAACGTCGCCCCCGCGCTCCTGATCGGCGTGGCCGCTCTGGCCGTCCGCGTGCCGGCGCCGCACGACACGGGTGCGGCCGTCGGCACCGGTGCCAAGGCCGGTGCCGGCGCCCGAACCGCCCGGCTCGGACTGACCGGCGCCTGCCTGCTGGCCGCGGCCCTGGCCTGCCTGATCCACACCCTGGTGGAGGTACCACGTACGGGATGGGCCCCGGGCACCGTGCTCGGACTGGCCGCGGCCGTCGCGGCGGGCGGCGCGTTCGCCTGGCACCAGCGGGTCGCCGCCCACCCGCTGATACCCCGGCAGGTGCTCGCGTCGCGGGCGCTGACCGCAGCGCTGGCCGTCCTGCTGGCGAGCTCCGCCACGATGTTCGGAGCGCTGTTCGTCGGCAGCTACTTCCTGCAGGAGGTCCTGGCCCTGGACCCGTTGCAGAGCGGGCTGCGCGTGCTGCCGCTGGCGGTGATGATGGTGGTCGGCGCGCCGGTCGCCGCGGTGCTGGTACGCCGGCAGGGACCCCGCCGGACGGCGCTGGGGGCGATGGCCCTGGTCAGCTCGGGAATGCTGCTGCTGGCCGGCGTGGAAAGGTCGGCGGCCTCACCGGCAATGGCCGTGGCGTTCCTCATGCTGGGCGCCGGCTTCGGCACAGTGATGGTCACGGCGACGGCCGTCGTCGTGCAGCAGGCGCCCGCCGACGACTCGGGGGTGTCCGGCGGACTGAAGCAGACCATCATGAACATCGGCCCGGCGCTGGGCATCGCCCTGGCCACCACGTCGATCACGCTCATCGCGCCCGGCCTGGCCACAAGGCAGGCCGGTGACGGGGGATCGCGGTGGACGGCCGCGGCCTTCGGCGGCGCGATGGGGCCCACGCTGCTGCTTCTCGCGGCCGTCGCCGCGCTCGGCGTCCCGGCGGCCCTCAGGCTGCCCTCGGGCGCCGCCGCCGACCCGGCGTCGCGCCGAGCATGACCGTCTCGATGCGGTGGCGAAACAGCAGTCGCCGGTGTCCAGGTGGAAGTGCCAATCCGAGCGAGGTTCGGGAAAGGTCTGGATGGAAGAGCAGCACGATGTTGTGGCTCGGCAAGGTGGTGACGGGCCTCTGCTCGAACCGGACGGAACCCGCCCGGGCGCGCCGCGAGAGGGACCCGGCGGCCCGTGGCAGGCCGCCGGGCCGGTAACCGGTGGTCAGCTCGGGATCGCGCTGCCCTCGCAACCTTTGCCGATCTGGCCCGTCTCGAAGTACCGCGCCACGTCGGCGGCGCACTTGGGCACCCGGGTGGTCGACACGTGCACGTCGTCGGCGACCGTGTAGACGGTGCCGCCGATGGCGCGCCGCGTCTGCAGCGTCCATTCGTAGACGGACATGAACTCGTGCAGGTGCCCCGCCAGCACCAGTGACCCGCTGCTCCGCTTCAACGTGGCCTGCTGCACCGGCAGCGGCCAGCCGGGACACATGACAGGCAGTCCCCAGGACCGGCCGGTCGCCGGGTGGCGCTTCACGAGCTGCTGGTAGTCACGCCAGGCGGTGTCGAAACCGGCCCGGCTGCTGTCCTCGTTGCACGCGACGGCCAGGTTCATGGTCCTGTTCAGTGTTTCGGGCGCGCCGGGCACGGGCGTCCCCGGCATCGGTGCGCCGAGCAGCTCCTTGACGGTGGGCGGGGCGGTGGTGCCCGTCGCCGTCCGCAGTTCGGCCAGCGCCTTGCCCGCGCGCACCCACTCGGTCGAGTTGCGCCTGGCCAGGTCGGCGACGGCCGAGCCGTCGATGGGCCGCTGCAGGTCGGTGTAGGTCTTGGGGCTCTTGTCGTACGTGCTGACCAGCTTCGCCACCTCCTCGCGCACCGTCCGTGCGGTGGCGCCGAGACCGTAACTCCCGTCGCGGCGGGCCAGCCAGGCGGCCAGGCGCCCGAAGTTGCGCTCGGCCGCCTCCGCGCTGTCCTTGGCGTGCTCGTCAATACGGGTCCACGGCGGCGCCACGCTGTCCAGGAAGGCCCGTCCGGTGTGCCCGGGGAACAGGCTGCGGTACACCATCCCCAGATAGGTGCCCCATGAGAAGCCGAGCAGGTTGAGTTTGCTCTCACCCAGCGCGGTCCGTACCAGGTCCAGGTCCTTGGCCACGTTCTCGGTGGTGAGCTGTCCAAGGAAGGCCGGGTCAGAGCTTCCACACTTCTGGTTGGCTGCGACCTGGGCGTCGTATATCTTCCTGGCCGCCTCCTTGGTCAGCGCGCCGGGCTCCTGCGGGCCGTTTGGCGAGAAGGTGCAGGCGACCTTGGTGCTGTACCCGACCCCGCGCGGGTCGAAGCCGATGATGTCGTGTCGCTCGTTGAGCCCCGCCATCTCCTCGTTCCTGAGCGCGGCCCGCAGGACCGGGTCCAGGTATCCGCTGTTGCCCGGCCCGCCCGGCAGGACGGCAATGGCACCGAGCCGGTGGGCCTCGTCCGTGGCGGCCAGCCGGGTCACCGCGATGTCGATCTTCCGCCCGCCGGGGTCGCGGTGGTTCAGCGGGGCGCTGACCGTGCCGCACTCCAGGCGCTTCACCAAGGAGCGGAACGCCGTAACCCTGTCCTCCGCCACGCCCAGGCTGCGGATCACCTCGTCGGAGTAGGCCGGGCAGGATTTCCACTGCACGGAAGACACGCCGGAGCTCGAGGTGGGGTTCGCAGTGGCGCTCGCGGCGATGGTAGCGGTGGCGCCCGCCGCGGAAGGATGCGCCGCCAACCCCGCCATGGCCAGGGCCAGCGCCGTCAGTGAAGTTCGGTAGGTCATGCGGATCAGTAGTAGAGCAGCGGTTGTTTCCTTACCGTTTCTCTGAGGATTGTCGCCCGCCCCACCTGTCTGGAAGCATCGAAGATGGCAGTGAGAGATGCTCCTGACCTGGGAACTGTCATTTCGACGGATATCGAAGTACCTGCGTTTGCGTCATCGAAGTTGGCAGTACGGAGCCGAAGATCAACTGTGAACGTACTCGTGTGGGTGCCATCAGGAGCACGTTCGACGTCAGCGCAGTGCCGTCGCGAAGACGAGACGGTTGGCACTGGTGTAGGCGTGTTCGCGTTCGGACCATGCGATGCGGGAGGTGATCTGTTCGGGACTGGCCAGATGGTGACTGGAGTCGGTCAGGCGTTCTGCCCACCAGCGGGCGTTGCGGGATTGGCGGTCGAGGATCGCATCAAGGATGGCAGCACGGCGCGCAGCGGTGAGTCCGTAGGCGTCGGCGAGCACTCGCACCTGGGCAGCTTGTGCGGTGGCCGGCGGCGCGGTGGTCTTGGAGGAGATGCACCACGTCCAGGCCATGTATCCGATGTCCTCGAGGGGATGGCCCGGGGCGGCGGTGTCGAAGTCGATGAAGGCGACTGGTAGCCCGGCGCGGAACACCGTGTTGTTGGGTCCGGGGTCGTGATGGCAGATGACGGGGTGCTCCCCAGTGAGGCCGCTCTTGCGGGTGGCGTCGTGCAGCGAGCGAAGAAGCGCTCCAGCTGAAGCGACTTGAGCGTCGCTCCAGCGCTGGAACCTGGCCGGCACCCAGCCGGGCAGGTAGGTGAAAATGTCGCGATCGGCTTCGTCTCGTCCGAGGTAGCGGGGCGCTCCCGGGAACTGGCATTGCTCAAGATGGGTGAGCAGGCGGGCGACGAAGGCGGAGGAGGCCGTGGCGGGCCGCCGAACGGTATTAGCGACCCGGACGACACCTGAGGTGATGCGTCCTCCGGTCAGGGGAATTTCAGCGGGGGTCGGTCGCATCAGTGAAAGGTCTCCTGTTCAAACGCCCGTAGCCGCCCGGACACCTGCGGTGGTCTGCCAAGGACGAATGCCTTCGCCGGCCAGGAGTAGCGCCGCCTCGGGCAGGTCGAGGTCTTCAACGGTCTTGGGTGGGTGCAGGTGGTGGGGTGCGCCCGGTTCCCAGAGGGCGAGCGGTTTGAGCAAAGCAGGGTCGACGGTTCTGATCTTGAGGTGGTTGAGAACCCGAGTGGTGACAGCGGTGGGGTGGTGATCCTCGCAGAATTCGTGCCAGAGCGTTCCGGCCCAGGGATCGTAGCGGCGTTGGTCCATGAAGTAGCGCAGCGCGTCCAGCAAGGTGCCGGTGAAGCTGAGCTCGGCGCAGCCGTCGGCATGTCCACCCAGGGCATCCACCAGCAATACGCCCGCCAGCAACTCTTTGCCACCCGAAGCTATCGCCGGACGGTCTAGTCACCGTGCGCCGTCGACAGTTCCCGTTCAGCGAGAAACTCATCCAGCAGCGTGAAGAGGACCTCGATAACCTTGGCTTCCTCCTCGCGGGACAGATCCCACCGCTCCCATCCATCAGGGAGCGCGATATGGCGCACTTGGCCATGCCAGCCGTGATTGCAGTCCTGGCCTCGCCGAGCTACCAGCCACTCCCGCCAGCCACGCAGGCCAGGACCTCCATGCCGCAGCGCGTTCTGGTCATAGCCGTCCAGAAACCCTTCCACCCCAGCGAGCCTCGACCCGGCCACGAACATGCCCAACCGCTTGGCCATGAAGGCGAAGTACTCGCGTTCAGTCATTGCCGCCACGTCCGTCGTCACCGATTCGCCTCCCGACGCCACCGCCAACCTGTTCTTGGTGACAAGTATGGCTGGGATGTGACAACTATCTCTGGTGTCTGGAAGCAGCGAAGATGACAGTTAGACCTGTCCCGGACCTGGGCACTGTCATTTCGACGGATATCGAAGTACCAGCGTTTGCGTCATCGAAGTTGGCAGTATCCGGTCGAAGATCACGTGTCATGCTTCGGGTCGGACTGGGCGGACGCTGTGACGCCGGGTCCGAAACTATTCTGGCCTAGGGTTCCAGCAGAGCTTTGGGAGTCGGATCGCCAGATGTCTGGCGTCGCTGGACATCGCTTTGGTCGGTCGCAGCAGGGCAGCCCCGAGGTCTCTGCCGGGAGGTCAGCTCACGTTGCGCCAGTAGGCATGTTGGTGGCTCGTGCTTTTGATCACACGCGGTGTGGATGCATCGTGCGGCCAGATCTGCAGCAGATAGCGGTCGATGACCTCGTCCATCGAGCTGTTCACCTCGGCGCCCTCGTCCATGTTCGCGGCGTGGTAGCGCAGCCGATACCACCCCGGACCCGAGGGCAACTCCGGTAGATCGTGGACTCGTTCACCTGCCCACTCACATAACCAGAGGCGTCCGATCTCGGATCGGAAGCTGATCTCCACGATGTCCTCATACCCGTCAGTGTCTGCTCCCGGATCGCTGTCGGCCACCGTCACCGAGAGGCCGACGATGCCCGTGTGCAGGCCCGTGACCAGGAGAGCCTTGTCGTCCTTGACCCGGAGGATCCCCACGGGGTGCTCCGGATGGTCATCGGGGAAAGCTTCTGGGGCTAGCGTGCCGTAGTCGATGAGGTAGGCCTGCCGGTAGCTGACGTGGAGATCGAAAGACACAGTCCGCGCGGTGATCACGGCTGTCAATCTTAAGATCACGAGCTGACATTTCCGATGGCCTGTGCTCCTTTATGGGGTGTCACGTCAGGCACGCTGCTCTCCCACGGACGCAGTCCTTCGCCGGCCAGCAGCAGCGCGGCCTCGGGCAGGTCCAGATCGTCGACGGTCTCGGCTGGGTGCAGGTGGTGGGGCGCGCCTGGTTCCCAGAGGGCGAGTGGTTTGAGCAGCGCCGGGTCGACGGTTCTGATCTTGAGGTGGTTGAGGATCCGGTTGGTGACCGCGGTGGGGTGATAGTCGTCGCAGAACTCGTGCCAGAGGGTGCCAGCCC
This sequence comes from Nonomuraea sp. NPDC050786, assembly GCF_040654115.1. Classification (NCBI taxonomy): domain Bacteria; kingdom Bacillati; phylum Actinomycetota; class Actinomycetes; order Streptosporangiales; family Streptosporangiaceae; genus Nonomuraea; species Nonomuraea sp. NPDC050786. The sequence goes on along the minus strand of NZ_JBFAHJ010000017.1, from coordinate 171,807 downwards.
AGGGGTCGTAGCGGCGTTGGTCCATGAAGTAGCGCAGTGCGTCCAGCAGGGTGCCGGTGAAGCTGAGTTCGTCGATGATGAGCATCGCAGCGGCGCTGAGCAGCGGTCCGGGCTGGTAGGAGAGCAGGTCGCCGCAGCGTTCGCGGGCGGTGGGCCCGGCGGTGAGGGCGAGTTGGTCGCGCAGGTGGCAGAACTCGTGGAAGGTCCACCAGAGGTGGGCGTCGGTGTCGGCGGGGAGCATCTCCGGGGTGCCGAAATAGATTGCCAGGCGGAACAGCAGCTCATAGAGGTCCCAGAACGCCTTGGTGGGTTCGATGGGTCCATCGCGTGGACGGTGCAGTTGCGCCAGGAGGTCCTGCTGGATGCGCAGCAGCCGCTCGCTTCCGACCGGCTCGCAGGGGAGCCGGGCGAGCTGTTGCCGGCAGTTGCGGGCGCCGACAATGCGCCCCTGCGGGCCGAACGGTCCGTTGCATTCGCGCCGGTAGCGAGGGGTGTCGCCGACACTGATCCGGCTGTGGCAGCTCGGGCACCAGCCGGTCAAATAGACGCGGTGGATCGGGCAGACCACGCAGGGCAGCAGGTGCCAGGCGATGCGCCAGATCGGGTCGGGCCCGGCCAAGCACCGGGGACAGACCGCGGCAGTGTCGGCGCGCCAGGGCCAGGGCCGGGTGCTGGTGGTGCCGGTCCAGCTGTAGGTGATGAACTGGCCGCCCTGGCTCATCAGTGCCATGCGCATCATGGCGCGGGCGCGCAGCCCGGTGGCGTCGCGCAGGTTCTCGAAAACGTACTCGCCGTCGAAGACGGTGAGGAAGTCCTCGCCCAGGGTGTAGCGCTGCGGGGTGTAGGGAGGCAGGCCGAGCAGGGACGCGACGGTGTCGCGGTGGCTGTGCTGCACTTCGACCAGGCGGAAGAACCAGGAGTGGAAGGCCTCGCCGTCGGCCGGTGGCGGCACCAGGGCCAGCCGGCGAGGCGGCGGCCGGTCCGGTTGCCGCTCCTCGAGTTCGAGGTGGTGCCGGATCATCCGGTGCCCGCGTCCTGGCCGGAGGCGGGCGGGGCCTTCTTGGTGCGGCGCCGTGCAGCGGCCTGGCGGCGGGCTTGGGTCTTGGCGTAGTCGACCTCGTCGTCGTGGCCGAGCACCACGCTGTCGAGGACGTAGCGGGTGAGCGCTTCGACGCCGGTGTCCATCGCCGTGTGAGCGGCCTCTTTGAACAGCATGGCCAGCGCGCCGATGTAGCCGGAAGTGCGTTCGTGCAGGTAGCGCCAGTGGTGCAAGGTCAGATCGTCAGGCTGGTGATCGAGCAGGATCAGGTTGCTCTCGAAGTGACGCACCAGCGACATCCAGGTGCGCTGCTGCTCGCGGGTGGCGATCGGAAACGGGGCCAGATGCTGCAGGTCGGCGAAGCGGGAACCGAACTGACCGGCCCTCCCGCGCTCCTGTCCCTGCGCAGCGCTGCCTGCCTTGCCCGGGCGGGTGCGGGGTGGGGCGCCATCGGTGAACAGGTTGCCCTCCTCCAGCAGGATCCCGGCACCGACGATGGTGACTGCGGCGTGGTTGGCCAGGTTCTTGATGTGGTCGTTGGTCTCCTGCCCGCCGTCGCGGATCTTGTCCAGCATGTGCAGGTCATCCAGGAGCAGCAGTTCAGTGCCGCAGGCCTCGATCGCGTCCAGCACGGGATCGGTGAGCGTCCACTTCGTCGCCGTGCGGCCGGGGTTCGGGACGTGCAGGAACTTGCCGATGGCCTGCGACAACATGCCCGCGGTCGCGCCGGTGCTGGCGCTGACATAGATCACCGGCACCCGGTCGCCGAGAAAGTCGCCGCGGAAGTCGGCCGGTGACACTCCTGGGTCGGGAGCCAGGTCGGGGTGGCGGCGCCACCAGTCCAGCTCGCACTCTTTGCCGATCAACTTGAGCAGGGACGTTTTGCCGCAGTGCCCGGGGCCGTTAATGATCGCGCTGTGAAAGGTGGCGTCCTGACTGTAGCGGCCCTGCGTTAGCTTCGGCTTCAACGCGGCCAGCACCCGCAGGACCTGCGGATGCTTGAGTAACGGCGGGTTGGCGTTGCAGCTTCTGCGCATTTCATCGAACGGGTCCTGTCGGTCGGCGGCCCAGCTGTCGTACTCGCCGCGGCTGACCGGCTCCGGCCGGGGTGGCGCCGGGCGGGCGCAGAACTCCCGCCACTGCTCCTTGGTGCGTGGCTGCGCGACCCGCTTTCTCATGCGCGGTCCGGACCCCGCCCGCCGGGATCCCAGATCTCGAACTTCTCCAGCTCGGACAGGTCCACCACGGCGTCCTCCGCCGACTTCTCCTCATCGGCCGGCGGGACCAGGGTCAGCGCCGGAGGCTCCTCCTGCTCACCGAACCGACCGCGAGCTTGATCACGTTTGATGGCGCGCGCGTCCTCGCGGGCCCGCAGCAGCTCGCGTCGGCTGCGCGCGGTCGCCGACTCGGGCGCGTCCATCCGGCGCTGCAGATCCACCAGCGCCTCGGCGATCTCCTGCTGGCTCGGTTCTCGCAGCCCGCCGTCGCGGAGTAGCTTGCGGGCCTGTTCGACCATCCGCGTGGTGAATGGGATGGCCGGATCCGGCAGGTGTGTCCAGAACAGCACCTGCCAGGCGCCTTCGAGGAAGATGAACACTCTGCTGGGGTCGCCGGGGTTGTAGCGGATCGGCCACTTCCGGCCCTTGCCCGGAACCGGCGATATCGCCCGCCTATGGTCGCCCAGGACCGGATCGTCATAGATGAGGTAGTCGAGCTGCACCCCCTCCGGGCGGATCACCCGATACTCGATCGGCAGCCGCTTGCAGTAGTGGTGCGATTGCGGCGGGCAGACGATGTAGCCGTAGCGGGCCACCATCAGGCTGTAGGCCTGGTTCGGCGACATCTCCAGCTCTGGGAACCCCGGGACGACCAGCCCGGAGTGCACGCGCCGCTGATAGACGGCCACCACATATTCGGCGAAGAACTCCTCCAGGTCCTCCAGGCTCCACCGGGCAGCGTGCTCCACCAGCCGGCCCCGGCTGGAGGTGTCGGAGCCCTTGTAGCCGGCGACATGCTTGGCGAAATCTTCCCGGACGGTGCCGAAGGCGCGTTCGATGTTGGCCTTGTCGGTCGGGTTGGCCTTCCGGGCCAAACCCAGGTTGATCCCCAGATCGAGGCATGCCTCGCGCAGCGCGTCGGACAGGTTGACCTTGGCGTGGTCGACCAGGATCTGCTCCGGCCAGATCACCGGCCGGGCCGCGGCCAGCTCCAGCCGCTCCTCCAGTTCGACCTCGCGGGTGATGGGCAGGCGCAGCATCCGGAAGGCCAGCGCCTGCTCCCAGCCGGGCCGCATCGGCTCCGGGGTGACCGAGTCGTTGAGCAGCATCACCACATCGACCGCCCGGGTGTCGCCCACCGTCATCCGCCAGGCCAGCAGCGTCCGGGTTGCGACATCGATCGCCAGCACGAGATGCACCTTGTGGGTGACGTCGCCGATCGGGTCGTAGGCGATCACGTCCAGCGGGGTGGCGTCGATCATCACCACCTGCCCCGGCCGCACCGCCTCGTCCGGCCCGTAGGAACGCTGCGGCCGCGCCGCCGCGCTGCGCCGCGACGGCGCCCGCCCGAAGGTGTACTGACCCGGCAGCAGCACCTCGACATAGCGGGCGATGGTCGAACTCGAGGGCAGCTTCACCACACCCGGCCCGTGCTCGTCGTCCAGCCGATCCTGCAGCCGCCGATAGAACCGGTCCAGGCCGCCGTTGGAGTCCTCCCGCTCACCGACTCGATGCTGGGCGAGAATCGCATCCAGCACCCGCCGATCGGCGCGGGCCAGTGGATCGCGTGCCTCGGCACCGCGCCCATCGATCAGCCCGGGGCGTTCCTCTGTGCGGAGACGGCGCAGCTTGCGCCAGACCGTCCGTTCACTGATGCCGAGTTCAGCGGCCTTGGCCTTGACCCGATCGCTGCGCCGGGGATGCAACACCAGATCGTAGGCAGGCCGCGGCTCACCTGGCGCGGCCTGCTCCGGATCGCCGCTGCGGTAGCCGGTCTTGATCTCGTTCAGGTGCGCTTCGAGGTCACGCACCGAGGCCGCTTTGTCCTCGGCGAGACCGTCCAGCAACGCTCCTCTATCGACCAGGCTGGAGGGCAGGTCAACGGGGCTTTCGCTCAGTAGTCGGAACCCGGGCGCCGCCATCAAGGCCGCGATGTAGATGGTGGTCCACTCCCCAGCGGCCGACAGCAGGTGAACCTCGCTGCCACCCTGGCCGACCACCTGGTGGCGTTCGTCGCGGAACCAGACCCACGTGCCCTTGGCCAGCCGACGGCCGCCAGCCTCGTCCAGCTCGCTCATGGGAGTACTCCGGCATCGCCGGTCGCCGCAACGGCCCAGACCATGGTGGTGTCCTCCAACGGGCGTGAGAGCTCCGCCGCCAGTTCGCCGGTCCAGCACAGGTGCAGCACGACCGCGCGGGCCACCAGGGGTTCGGCGGTGAAGCTGACCAGCTGCCCCAGCGGCACCGGCTCGCTGGCCAGCGACAGGAGTTGCGCCCGGTAGTCGCTCACCCCGACCATCTCGCGGCGATAGCCCGCCAACGCCAGCACGTTGATCGTGCGCTGCCGCCCGGCCGGCTCGCCGACCAGCTGATAGCCCCAGCCCGCCACCGCGCAGCAGGCCGCGACCCGCTCAGCGGTCGTCTTCACTTTCGCGTCGTTCAACCGGCCGGGGTTCTTGACCTCCATCACCGTCGCCGAGCCGTCCACCCGGCGGACGAACAGGTCCGGCGTGGCCTTCCACGCGCCGCGATTGTCCACGCCGAACAGCTGCATTGGCTGGCCAGAGAAGCCGGTTACCTCGGGATCGAAGTCCAGCATCGTCATCCAGACGCTTTCCAGATACGACTCACACTCGATCATCCGGTTCGTTGTGGATGACCAGTGCATGCTCGGCGTGTGCGCCTGATCAGCCCGGTGCGGGATCCGCCGGATCGCGCCGCAGTTCTCAAACGCCACCTCGGCAGCGACTTCCAGCGGAAGCTGCTCTTCCTGCCCGTCCGGATGCAGAAAGCGAACCTGGACGCTGCGTAACTGCAAGTCGGCGGCCTTCATCACGCCTCCCGAGACCGTAAGAAGCGGCTGCTCGCCTTCATCCAGAACGTCAGCACGCGGAGCAGAATCGTGTGACGGAGATCACGTTAGCGCCCCATGGTCGACTTCGTCCTCACTTTCCGCGCCAATCTCTGGCCACCCCCGGTGGCCCGCTCACTGGCGGCGAGCTTGCCCACCGAGCACGGCATCCAAGGCTGCTGTGAAGACCGACGGTAGAGCCACCAGCGTCAACGAATCTCGCCGCCGCTCCTTCCATCTCATCTGTGCGGCGACGGCCAGCGGCATCAACCGGGCCACCAACTCCGACTCCCCTTCCGCTGCGGCCACCTCCAAAGCCACCGCCAGCAGTCCCGCAGCTACCAACGCCGTCCGCGGAGCCATCCCGAAGCGGCCTGCGGGCCCCGCCCGGTTCCACCGCTGCCCAGCAGCGGCCTCTGCGGCCAGCGCGCCCCGGCCATCCGCAGTCACATCCAACAGGGGGAGAACCTCCGGCACCCCCAGCCGGACTAGCATCGCCGTCGCTTTTAAGGCCGCGAACCACTGACCGGCACTCACCACCTGGCCCGCGAACAGCGCAGGCTGGCGGCGCATCGCCATCTCGAGCACGAGCTGTTGCTGATCAGCGAGTTTGCGATTCACCACGCTCGTGCTGATTTGTGGAATCGGCTGATCGCATACGGTCCCGCTGAGGATCGCGCCGCATCGCAACGGAGCCGGCATCCGTGAGCGAGACAGGCGGCCTGGCTGGCCGGCCGGGCCCCGTCGCACGGAAACGCGGCATCTCGGGCAGAGATCCACCAGCAGCATCCGATGCTCGGGACAAACCGCGGCCCAGCCCAGCTTCCACCAGAGCGGCCACGCTCCGCCCGAAGCCGCCAGGCACTTCGGGCATGCCCGGCTGCCGAAGAACTGCACCCACTCACGGCCCTCTGCCAGGCGGACTGAGTCTTTTTCCCCCACGCGGACACCTGTCAGATCCACAGCCGAGCCGTCGAACACCTCCAGGTGCATCCCACGCACGACCTCGGAGCTCACGCCTGTAGCAGCCTCAATCGCTCTACGCGTCTCCGGCGTCGTGACGATGCCGTACGCCAGTGAACGGACGTCACCTGACGCGCGTACATCCAGCCCTAACGCCTCGACTATCGTCCACGCCGGACATCCGTTCCGCAGGGCCATCCGATCAACCCACGACGCGAACGACTCGCCGGACGCCGGTGCCACCACCAACGCCAGCCGTCGGGGCCATACCGTCATCATTTCCCTGGCTGACCCCCTGCTGTACACGCGCCTACTGACATCTCCGATGGGCCTACTGCCAGGTCCACTGACATCCCTGGTGCCGTACTGACATCTGCAAGGCCGTCAGACAACCCGCCCGCCCTGCGGTCCGAGCCTTGACATATCAAATGAACGGTTTTTTGATATCGCCATAAGGCGCACCACAAGCCCCGAACCGGCGTCTAATGGAACGGAGATCACCGCAAAGTCAGGCGAGACCCAGACAGGAACGAGGCAATGAGAGTACTGATCGACTCCACACGTTGTCAGGGACACGGCCGCTGCTACGACCTCGCCCCCGACGTGTTCGGCGAGGACGACGAAGGCTACGGGACGGTCCTCGGCGACGGCTCCGTCTCGCCGGGCGAGGAGCCTCATGCGCGCCTGGCGGCGTCCAACTGTCCCGAGCGGGCGATCGACGTCGAGGGAGCCGCGCTATGACCGTGGACGACCGCTTCGGTGAGGGCCTCGAAGAGGCGCGCAGGGAACGGTTCCTCAACGGCTACCGGACCGAGGTCGTCACGGACCCCGTCTCCGACTGGGCGACCGACTTCTCCCACGTCGATCCGCAGTGGGCGGCCGACCCGTACTCGATCCAGGACGACCTGCGGCAGCGCTGCCCGATTGCGCACACCGAGCGGTTCGGCGGCGTGTGGCTGCCCACGCGCTACGAGGACGTGGCGGCGATCGCGTACGACACCGAGAAATTCACCTCCCGGGCGATCGTCGTGGGCAACTTCAAGCCCCCCAAGGACCTCGCCCCGGTGGGCGCCGTGCCGCCGATCTCCTCCGACCCGCCCTTCCACCACGACGCGCGCAAACTGCTGCTGCCGGCCTTCACCAAGACCGCCGTCGCCAGGCTGGAGCCGGCGACCAGGACGTTCTGCCACCAGCTCATCGACGCGTTCGAGGGGCGGGACGTCGTCGACGCCGCCCGTGACTACGCCCAGCACATCCCGACGCGGGTCATCGCCGACATGCTCGGCTTCCCGCAGGAGGACGCGCCGATGTTCGGCGAGTTCGTCGAGAGCTCGCTCGAAAGCATCAACCGGCCGCAGGAGGAGCGCATCGCGCGGCTCACCCAGCTGACCGACTACCTGCTCGCGCAGATCCGCGACCATGTCGACAACCCCCGCGACGACCTGACGACCTACCTCCTCAACGCGGAGCTGTTCGGGGAGAAACTCGATCCCAACCACGTGCTGGGCACGATCAACCTGCTGCTCATCGCCGGTATCGACACGACCTGGAGCGCTATCGGGGCCTCGCTGTGGCACCTGGCGAAGACGCCCGCCGACCGCGAGCGCCTGGTGGCCGAGCCCGGGCTGCTGCCGACCGCGATGGAGGAGTTCCTGCGGGCCTACGCGCCGGTCACGATGGCGCGGCTGGTCAGGGAGGACGTGCACTGGAACGGCGTGGACATGAAGGCCGACGACTGGGTGCTGCTGCCGTTCCCGGCGGCCAACCGCGACCCGGCCCAGTTCGACCGGGCGGGCGAGGTGGTCATCGACCGCGAGGTCAACCGGCACGCCGCCTTCGGCCTGGGCATCCATCGCTGCGTCGGCTCCCACCTGGCCCGCATGGAGCTCCGCGTCGCCCTGGAGGTCTGGCTGGAGCGGGTCCCTGACTTCACCCTCGAGGATCCCTCCGCCGTCACCTGGGCCGCCAGCCAGGTCCGCGGCCCCCGTACGCTGCCGATCCGCATCGGCTGAGCCGAGCCGCGCCGGAAGCTGATCCGAGTAGCCGGGAGACTTCGAGGCTGCGAGAGCCGCGGAATCCAGGAAGTCCCCGCATTACGGAAGGGGAACGTCCGGAACGGGACCTAGCATGCCGGGCATGATTGAGGACACCGTTCCGGGCATCGTCCCGGCCGAGCAGGTGACCATCGTCCCCGCCAACGAGGCGTCATGGGACGACCTGGTCGCGATCTTCGGCACCGACGCGGGCCGGTGCCAGTGCCAGAGGTTCAAGGTGGCCGGCTGGATCTGGCGCGATTCCACGCAGGAGCAGCGGACCGCGATGCTCCGGGCGCAGACCGCCTGCGGCGATCCGGACGCCGTGGCCACCAGCGGGCTGGTGGCGTACGTCGGGAACGAGCCGGCGGGCTGGGTCGCGGTCGAGCCGCGGACGGCCTATCCCAAGCTGCGCACCTCTCGCGTCCCGTGGGCCGGCCGCTCCGAGGACAAGGACGACGACGGCGTCTGGGCGGTGACCTGCCTCGTGATCCGCAAGCGCTACCGGGGCCGCGGCCTCACCTATCCCCTCGCCCGGGCCACGATCGGCTACGCCCGTGAGCACGGAGCGCGGGCGCTCGAGGCGTACCCGATGATCACGCAGCCGGGCAAGGAGATCACCTGGGGCGAGCTGCACGTGGGAGCCCGTCAGGTCTTCGAGGAGGCCGGGTTCGCGGAGGTCAGCCACCCCACCGTACGGCGCGTGGTCATGCGGGTCGAGCTCTGACGACCGGGCGACGCGCCGCGAAGAAGGCACCCCAGCGTTGCATGGCCATGCATTGGTGTGTATATACTTCTACTCGTGTCCAAGATGCTCACCTCCCTGCCTGTCGGCGAACGCGTCGGGATCGCCTTCTCCGGCGGCCTCGACACCTCGGTAGCGGTCGCGTGGATGCGCGAGAAGGGTGCTGTGCCGTGCACCTATACCGCTGACATCGGCCAGTACGACGAGCCCGACATCGGCTCGGTGCCCGGCCGCGCCAAGGCGTACGGCGCGGAGGTCGCCCGGCTGGTCGACTGCCGGGCCGCCCTCGTGGAGGAGGGGCTCGCGGCCCTGGCCTGCGGGGCGTTCCACATCCGCTCCGGCGGCCGCACCTACTTCAACACCACCCCGCTCGGGCGGGCCGTCACGGGCACCCTGCTGGTGCGCGCGATGCTCGACGACGGCGTGCAGATCTGGGGCGACGGCTCCACCTTCAAGGGCAACGACATCGAGCGGTTCTACCGTTACGGCCTGCTCGCCAACCCCTCCCTGCGGATCTACAAGCCGTGGCTGGACGCCGACTTCGTCAGCGAGCTCGGCGGCCGCAAGGAGATGTCCGAGTGGCTGCTCGCCCACGGGCTGCCCTACCGCGACAGCACGGAGAAGGCCTACTCCACCGACGCGAACATCTGGGGCGCGACCCACGAGGCCAAGGCGCTCGAGCACCTCGACGCGGGCATCGAGATCGTCGATCCGATCATGGGCGTGCGGTTCTGGGACCCCGCCGTCGAGATCGACACCGAGGACGTCACGATCGGCTTCGAGCAGGGACGGCCGGTCACCGTCAACGGCAAGGAGTTCCCCTCCGCCGTCGACCTGGTGCTCGAGGCCAACGCCATCGGCGGCCGGCACGGCATGGGCATGTCCGACCAGATCGAGAACCGCGTCATCGAGGCCAAGAGCCGGGGCATCTACGAGGCGCCCGGCATGGCCCTGCTGCACGCGGCGTACGAGCGGCTGGTCAACGCCATCCACAACGAGGACACCCTCGCCGCCTACCACAACGAGGGGCGGAAGCTGGGCAGGCTCATGTACGAGGGCCGCTGGCTGGACCCGCAGGCCCTGATGCTGCGCGAGTCGCTGCAGCGCTGGGTCGGCGCGGCGGTCACCGGCGAGGTGACCCTGCGGCTGCGGCGCGGTGAGGACTACTCCATCCTGGAGACGTCCGGGCCGGCGTTCAGCTACCACCCGGACAAGCTCTCCATGGAGCGCACCGAGGACGCGGCGTTCGGGCCGCTCGACCGCATCGGCCAGCTGACCATGCGCAACCTCGACATCGCCGACTCCCGTGCCAAGCTGGAGCAGTATGCCAGGCTCGGCCTGGTCGGCAGCGGGCACCCGACGTTGATCGACGCTGCTCAGCCGGGAGGTCGGTCGGGGCTGGTTGGCTGGGAAAGCACTGCGGCGACCGGGCTGATCGGGGCGATGCCCGAGGGCGGGGCCGAGGCGATCGCCTCCCGCGGTGAGGATGTCGCGGTTCCGGACGACGACGAGCTGCTCGACCACGCCGCGATGGAGTCCGGCACCGACTGAGCACCGCTCCCCCGGGCCGTCCGGGCTCCAGAGCACTGCCCGGCCGCGTGTCCTGCATCGAGGGTGGAGGTGCGCGTGACCGGGATGCTCGTCGAGGAGGGCACGATCCTGTGCTTCTGGAGCAGCACACGGGCAGCGGCCGTTCCTGGTCGCTGCCCGGCGGCAAGGTCGAGCCGGGCGAGTCTCTCGGCGATGCGCTGGTGCGAGAGATGCGCGAGGAGACCGGCCTCGACGTGGCAGCTCAGGCCGGCCGGCCCGGCGCCGGCTCCTACATGGGCGCCAAGGCCAGTATCGGCCTATGACTCCGGTCGCCGTCAGGCCGGCGTCGAGCCGAAGTCGGCCGCGTGGTGGGCGGCCCATTCCGCGTAGGTGAAGGCCGGCCGGCCGGTGACTTCCTCGACCGTGTTGACGGTTTGCGCGCTCTTACCGTCCCTTGCGGCGAGCTGGTCGATGAGCTCGGCGACCGCCGGCGCGGGCATGCCGTAGCCGAGCATCTGATCCCGGAACTGTTCTCGGGGCTGCTCCTCGAACCGCAGCGGCCGGCCGATCGTCTCCGCGATGATCCGCACGCGGTCGATCTGGGTCAGCGACTCGGGTCCGGTGAGGAGACACGCCTCGCCGACACGCCGATCGAGAAGGGCGCGTACGGCGACCGCGGCGATGTCGCGCGGGTCGATCGGGGCCAGCGCCGCATTGCCGTACACTCCGCGGACCACCCCGCCGTGGACGATCTGGGGCGCCCAGGCCAGGTCGTTGGTCATGAACGCGTCGGGGCGCACGAAGGTCCACGGCAACCCGGACGCTTCGACGGCCCGTTCCAGCCGCAGGTGCTGTTCGCTGATCCACCCAGGCGTGACGTAGGTGACTGCTGCCGACGACAGCAGCACCACATGCCCCAGGTGGGCTTTCCGCGCCGCTTCGAGGAATCCGTCGACGGCGTTGAAGACGGGGAACAGGAAGGCGCGGTCCACGCCGGACAGCGCCGCTGCCAGGGTTTCCGGTCGGGTCAGGTCGCCGGGCACGACCTCGACGCCGTCCGGGAAGGAACGGTCGCCGGGGTTGCGAGTGATGACGCGTACCTTCTCGCCCGCTTCGAGCAGTTGGCGGACGACGTTGGCGCCGACGTTTCCGGTGCCACCGGTTACCAGGATCACGGTGGAGATCTCCTTCTCTTCTGAGGTCGAGCCCTCGATACACTGTATTGCTCAATACACTGTATAGCAGGGCCGTCGAGTGCCCGACCCCGCCATCGGCTCTGGACAAGGCGGCACTTGCGTGATCTGACGGAGTAAAAGCGCCGACGATCAGAACAGGAGCACCTGGACATGAGCGACACGCTGCGACTGCACACCGCCGGCACGACCCTGTTGGAGCGGGCCCGCGGCCTGCGCCCGCTGATCGAGCGCGAGGCGGACGCGGCCGAGGCGCAGGGCAGGCTCACCACCCCCGTCGTGGACGCCCTGCACGAGGCAGGACTTTTCGGCATCTGGGTCCCTGTGCCGCTCGGCGGCTCCGAGCTCTCCCCCAGGGAACTCATCGCCGTCTTCGAGGAGCTCTCGTACGCCGACCCCTCGACGGGCTGGGTGGTCATGGCCACCACCCTGGAGAACGGCACGGCCGGCGCCTACCTGGGCGACGAGGCCGTCGAGCGGATCTTCACGGGCGCGCGGATGCCGCTCATCGCGGGCCAGGGCACCCGGCCGGGCACAGCCGTACGCGAGGACGGCGGTTTCCGCCTGAGCGGCCAGTGGAGCTTCGCCTCCGGCATGCTGCACGCCCAGTACGCCCACAGCCTGGGCGCCATCGAGGGCACCGACGAGGTCCGGATCTTCATCACCCCGGTCGAGGACGTCAAGATGCTCGGCAACTGGGACGTCCTGGGCCTGCGCGCGACGGGCAGCATCGACTACGCCATCGAGGACGCCTTCGTGCCGGAGTCGCAGACGCACGTCTTCGACCGGGACGAGCCGTTGCGCGGCGGCGCGATCTTCCGGCTCGGCCTGCTCAACCAGGCGCTGATCTGCCACTCCGCCTGGGCGCTCGGCGTCGGCCGCCGGCTGCTCAACGAGCTGGCCGGCTACGTCGCGGCGCGGACCGGGCGGCCCGGCCAGATCGCCGGCAGCGACGCCTTCCACGCCGGCTTCGCCCGCGCCGAGGCGTCGTTCCGCGCGGCGAAGGCCCTGGTGCACGAGACATGGGAGGACGTGGAGCGCACCCTGGACGCGGGCCGCCACCTCGACGTCCGGCAGGACATGATGGTGCGGCTCGCGCTCAACCACGTCACCTGGACCGTCGCCGAGGTGGCCCGGTTCGCCTACGCGTCGGGCGGCACGATGGCCGTGCGCGACGGGCTGATCCAGCGGCTGTTCAGGGACGTCCACACCGGCACCGCGCACATCACCTCCAGCCCGCAGGCGCTCCAGGAGTGCGGCCGCGAGCTGGCGGGGCTGGCTCCGGGGCAGTCCTGGGTGCTCATGGCCCTGGAGTGATCCACTATTGACACTCTCCCGCCGAGCGTAAAAGATACGGTTGTCCGTACAACTTGGGCGGAGGATGGATGACCGACTGGGAACGCAGGCTCGCTCTCGACCCGTCCGCCGCGGTGCCGCTCTACTACCAGCTGCGCGAGCGGCTGCGGGCGGTCATCCGCGACTGCGAACCCGGCACGATGATCCCCGCCGAGAAGGACCTCATGGCCTACGCGGGCGTGAGCAGGGCCACGGCCCGCCGGGCGATCGGCGACCTGGTGCAGGAGGGCCTGCTGGTGGCCAGGCAAGGGAGCGGCACCTACACCGCGCCGCTGGCCGTCTCCCCCGAGCTGGGCTCGCGGCCGGTCGGGTTCACCGAGACGATGGCGCGGCTGGGCCGCAAGCCCACGACGCAGGTGCTCAGAGCTGGCCTCCAGCACGCCGGGCCCGACGTCGCCGTCGCGCTCGGCGTGCGGGAGCGCCAGGAGGTCGTCTTCGTCGAGCGGCTGCGCCTGCTCGACGGCGTGCCGTGCATGCTGGAGAGCGCCCACCTGCCGGTCGAGCTGGTCCCCGGCATCCTCGACGAGGATCTCACCGGCTCCCTGTACGACCTGCTGCGCACCAAGTACGGCCTGACCCCCGCGAGCGGCCGGGAGACGATCGGCGCGGTCAACGCCGACTACCGCCTCGCCGAGCTGCTGCGCGTGCCGATGGCCGCGGCCCTGCTCGCCACCGCGCGCAGCACGTGCACGGAGAGCGGGATCGCGCTCGAATACACCATCCGCCACGCCCGCGGCGATCTCACCGTGTTCTCCGTGGAGCTCAACGACGCCAAGAACGCGCTGATGGGCCAGTAGCCCCCATACCGGGAGGTCGCGCATGACCAGGTTGTCCCGTCGTGCCCTGCTCAGAACCGCCGCACTCGCGACGGCATCCGGCCTCCTCGCCGCCTGCGGCTCGGACCCGGTCGCCGCGGTCCCCGCCGATGGAGTGCCGCGGGGGAAGCTCTCCGTCTGGCTGCACCAGACCAAGGCGTACGACAAGGTGTTCAACCCGCTGCTGCACAGCTACGTGCAGGAGTTCGGCGGCGTGGACGTCACTCCCCTGTACGTGCCGGTCGACAAGCTCGACGCCAAGCTGCTGACCGCGTTCGCCGGTGACGTGCCGCCCGACCTGTTCAAGATCGGCGGCTGGACCGTCCCCGGCCACGCGCGCAAGGGCCGGCTGGCCCCGATCATGCCCGAGGCCATGGGCGTGGCCGACGAGAAAGCGCTGGTGCAGACGTACGACGAGCATGCGATCGGCTCGCTGTCGTACAACGGCCAACTGTACGGCGTCCCCATCGACTACACGATCTGCTACCTCTACTACCGCCGGGACAGGTTCCTGGAAGCCGGGCTCGATCCGGACAAGCCGCCCGCCACCTGGGAGGAGGTCGCCGAGTACAGCAAGCGGCTGACCTCGGCCGACGGCAAGAAGGTGGGCCTGCAGTGGATCCTGGGCAACCCGCAGTGGACGCTCATGCAGCTGCTCGCCCTGGTCAAGGGGAAGGGCGGCGCGATACTCAGCCCCGACGCCGGCAAGGCCACACTCGCCACGGACCCCGGGGTCGAGGCGCTGCGCTACTACGGCGGCCTGGGCAACCCCAAGCTGTCGAACCCGTTATCCGGTTTCGGGCTCTTCGCCACCGGTGAGGCGGCCATGCTGGTGTCCGGGCTGTTCGCGATGGACCTGTTCCCGACGCTGAACCCCAAGCTGACGTTCGGCAAGGTCTTCGACATCGCGCCGATGCCCCGCTGGGAGGCGGGCCCGCCCGTCGCGCCCGCCTACACCTGGGGCTGGGCGGTCGCCGAGAAGTCCCGGCTCCAGTACACCGCCTGGCACTTCATCGACTACCTCCAGCGCGAGGACGTCGCCGCCACGCAGCTCAAGGACGCGAGCCTGCTCACGCCGGTCAAGGGCTGGGAGAAGCTGCCGGGAGCCGACCAGAAGGCCATTGAGATCATGGCCGACTCGGCCCCGCATGCTGACTTCGGCCCGCAGACACCGGTCTGGAACGAGATGGCCAAAGCGCTGACCGACGCCGCCGACGCGGTGGCGTTCGGCAAGAAGACTCCCGAGCAGGCCGCGGCCGACTTCGACCAGGCGATGCGGATCGCCCTATGACGCTGTCCCTGGAGATCGCACCGCGCGTCGCCCGGGTGTCGGGCAAGGGGCAGCGGTGGGCGGAGGCACGCACCGGCGGCCTGCTGGCGCTCCCCGCCGCCCTGTACTTCCTGCTCTTCTGGCTGGTGCCGTTCGTCTCGGCCGTCTACCTCAGCTTCACCAGCTACGACCTGGCCGGGACGCCGGAGTGGACGGGCCTGGCGAACTACCGCAGGATGCTGGCCGACCCCGGCTTCTGGAACTCGGCGAAGGTCACCGCCGTCTACACCGTCGCGTCCGTGGTCCCGTCGATCGTGTTCGGCCTGGCGCTGGCCGTGCCGCTGAGCAAGCCGGGCCGCTACAACGCCTTTCTCCGCGCGCTGATCATGATCCCCGCCGCGATGCCGCTGGTGGCCTCCTCGATGACCTGGTCGGTGATCTTCGCCGACCAGGGACTGGCGAACACGCTGATCGGGCTGGCCGGCGCCGAGCCGAAGCCGTGGCTGACCGACGAGGGGCTCGCGCTCTGGGCTCTGGTGATCATGACCACGTGGAAGCACCTCGGCCTGTTCGTGATCATCCTGACCGCGGGCCTCCAGGGACTGCCGCCGGCCGTCTTCGAGGCGGCCGCGCTCGACGGTGCGGGTCCTCTACGGATCTTCTACCGCATCACGCTGCCGTTGCTGCGCCGCACGCTGCTGTTCGTGCTGGTCATCGCGGTGGTCGGGGCGATGCAGTCGTTCGTGCCCGCCTTCCTGCTGACCAAGGGCGGGCCGGCGGGCGCGACCGAGGTGCTGCCGCTCTACCTGTGGGCGACCGGCTTCACGTTCGAGCGCATGGGCTACGCGTCGGCGATCGCGATGGTGCTGCTCGTGGCCATGCTGGCGCTCTCGCTCGCGCAGTTCCGCGTGCTGCGGGGAGGCGATGACGAGTGAAGGCCGTGCTCACGCTGGTCGTGGCGGTGCTGCTGCTGCCGGTGTACGCGATGGTCGCCGTCTCCTCGGCCTCGGACGCGAACGACCTGGGCGGGCTGTCGTTCGACCTCTCCCAGCTGGGCGCGCACCTGGCGCAGCTGTTCGGCCAGGGCGGCTTCCCGCTCTACCTGCGCAACAGCCTGGTGCTCGCGCTCGGCGTCGCGGTGCTCGAGGTGATCCTCTCCGGCGCCGCCGGGTACGCGCTCGCGCAGCTCCGCTTCCCCGGCAGCCGCGCGCTGTTCACGGTGATCGTGGGGACGCTGTCGCTGTCGCCGATCGTGGTGCTGGTGCCGATGTACCTCGTCGTCAAGGCGCTGGGCTGGATCGACACCTTCCAGGGCATGATCGTGCCGTTCATGATGAGCGCCTTCGGGGTCTTCCTGGTCCGGCAGTTCGCCCTGGCGCTGCCGCGCGAGCTGCTGCTGTCGGCGCGCGTGGACGGGGCGAGCGAGCTGCGCATCTTCGTCCGAATCGGGCTCCCCCTGCTGCGGCCCGCGCTGCTGACGCTCTTCCTGCTGCAGTTCCTCGCGCAGTGGGACAACCTGCTCTGGCCGCTCATCGTGGCCAACGATCCCGGGCTGTGGCCGCTGCCCGTGGGGCTGTCGCAGCTCCAGACCGAGTACGACTTCAGCATCGGCCTGGTCAGCACCGCCGCGCTGATCACGGCGGTGCCCCCGCTGGCGCTGATGTTCCTGCTGCAGCGCTACTACGTCGCGGGGCTGACGCTGGGAGGGTTGCGGAAATGAGCGCGTTCGGGGAGTGGACGACGGCGTACGGGCTGCCGGCGTTCGCGTACACGATGGACCAGGAGCGGGACCCGCGCGCCGAGTGGGACCCCGTGCTCGACGCGCCCACGCGGCGGCACTTCACCCACGTGGGCAACCGGCGGATCACGCTGGTGTCGGACAACTACGGGCTGAGCGACCTGTTCGACGAGCACACGGGCCTGCTCTGGCTCACCCGGGGAACCGGCGTGACCAGGGTCGGCGGACTTTCCACTGATATTTCGGGGTCTGAGCGGATTTTCGGGCCGACCTTCGCCGTCGTCCGGGTGGCCGACGAGCGCGTGGCCCTGGAGCGCACGGTCCTCTGCCCGGAGGGCGAGCAGCCGTGGGTGCTGATCCGGCTGCGGGTGCGCAACCTGCTCGATTCCCCCGTACGGCTGGAGCTGACCGAGGAATGGGCGGCCAGGGCGGCCAGGATCGAGCTCATCACCGGCCCCGTGGACACCGACGATCCCGGGCTCGAGCTGGAACTGCTGGGCCAGGGGCTGCCAGACGGGGCCAGGACGCGGTCCGGGCTGTTGCGGGTCCCGCTGGAGCTGGAGGCGGGTGCGGAGCAGGTGCTGGACTTCCGCTACGGCCTGCTCGACTCCGAAACCGCGTCCTTGGAGGGCAGCCTGGAGGCTTTGCGCGCCCGGCTGCCCAGCGCCTCCGCGGCGCGGGCGCCGGAGGCCGAACGGGAGATCCCCTGGCACGCCGCCCTGCTCACCGGCGCGGCCTGCGCCGACGGCGTGCTCGGCGGCCACACCCTCGACCAGGGCTCCTGCTACTCCTTCAGGCACGGCTTCAACGGCGCCGCCCGCGACCCGCTGCAGCACGCCCTCCCCCTCGTCTACATCGAGCCCGACCTGGCGCTGTCCGTGCTGCGCAACACGTGCGCATGGGGCGGGCCCGACGGTGACCTGCCCTATGCGCTCGGACCGGACAAGCAGCCCTGGACCGACCTGTTCCGCCCGTCGGACCAGAACCTGTGGGCGCTGTGGCTGGCCGCCGAGTACCTGAGCGCGACGGGCGACGAGGCCGCCTTCCGGGCGGAGGTGCCGTACCACCCGGTCCACGGGGCTGCCGGGGTGCCGCTGCAGGAGAACCTGCGCAGGCAGTTCAGGTTCCTCACCGACACGGTCGGACGGGGCGAGCACGGACACATCCGCATGCTCAACGCCGACTGGAACGACATGGCCATCACCGAGAGCGGCGTGCCCCGCGAGGTGATGATCACGAAGGGCGAGTCCGTCCTGAACTCCGCCATGGCCGCCTGGGTCCTGCCGCGCTACGCGACGCTGGCCGAGCGGCTCGGCGACGCCGCGACCGCCGCCGAGGCCCGCAAGCTCGGCGAGGAGCTGCGCGAGCTGGTCGCGGGCGAGTGGAACGGGCGCTGGTACCGCCGCGCGTACGGCCCGGGAGCGGTCGTCGGCGACGACGATCTGTGGCTGGAGGTGCAGCCTTGGGCCGTTCTGTGCGGGGCCGCCCCGCCTGAGCGGGCCGTGGAGCTGCTGCGCACGATCGAGCGCACTGCCGCCGCCGATTCCCCGTTGGGCGCCCGGCTGCGCTGGCCCGCGCGCGACGCGTACGGCCCCGGCGGGGTCGGCACGATCTGGTACGCGGTCAACATGACGCTCGTCTGGGCCGCCGCCGCCCACCTCCCCGAGCTGGCCTGGGAGTGGTGGCGGCGGATGACGCTGGCCGCGCACACGGAGGCGTACCCGGACGTCTGGGAGGGCACGCTGTCGGGCCCCGACGCGTACCTGGCGCCCGAGACCGGCCGTCCCGGGCGGACGTGGGACCTCGCCGACGTGGGCGTCGCCATGCAGGCGTACCCGGTCGCGAACCTGCACAGCCACTCCCAGCCGCTGCTGGCCTACCTGCGGCTGCTCGGGGTCGAGCCGTTCCGGCGGCCGCGCGGCGGCGCCCGCTTCGCCTCCCGGGTGCTGGAGGTCGGGCCGTGACCCGGCTCGGCATCGACGTGGGCGGCACCCGTACCAAATGGGTGGCGCTGGAGGGGGAGGCGGTCGTCGGGTCGGGCACCGTCCCCACGCCGCCCGGCCCGGACGAGACGGTGGAGCTCGCGGCCTCGCTGGCCTCGGAGCTGGCTCCGGACGCCGAGTCCATCGGGATCGGGCTCCCGGGGCACGTGGACCGCGCCACCGGCACCGCGCTGTTCGTCCCGAATCCGCCGGGCGACTGGGACGGCTATCCGCTGGGCGCCCGGCTGCGGGCGCTGACCGGGGTCCCGGTGGCCGTCGTGAACGACGCCCGCGCGTTCGCGCTCGCCGAACTGGAGCTGGGCGCCGCCCGCGGGCTGGCCGACGTGCTCTTCGCCGTGCTCGGCACCGGCGTGGGCGGGGCCGTGGCGCTGGGTGGCGCCGTCCTCGCCGGGCCGCGCGACAACCTCGGCGAGATCGGGCACGTCACGGTCGCCCCCTGGGGGTCGGCCTGCTGCTGCGGCAACAAGGGCTGCGTGGAGACGTTCGCGGCGGGGCCCGGCATCGTGCGGGCCTTCGGCGGCAGCGTCACCCCGGAGGAGGTGGCCGAGGCGGCCAGGGCGGGTGACGGGCGGGCGGCCCGGGTGTTCGAGCGGGCCGGATGGGCGCTCGGCGTGGCCCTGGGCGACGCGGCCTCGGTCCTCGGCGTCGGCTCGGTGGTCGTGGGCGGCGGCGTCTCCGGCGCGCTCGATCTCATGCGCTCCGCACTGCATGCCCACCTTGCGCGGAGACGGCCGTTGATCGGCGACATCGCGGTGCTGCCCGCCGTACTCGGCCCCCTGGCGGGGGCGATCGGCGCGGCACTTTACGGGAGGAGATCTGGATGAAGTGGATAAGCCGCGCCATAGAGCTGCTCGGTGCGATCGAACGGACACAGGAGGAGGCCCTTGCCGAAGCCGCTCGCATCGCCTCCAAGGCCATCCTCGGCGGCGGAGTGGTGCACACGTTCGGCACCGGACATTCGCGGATGGGCGTGGAGGAGATGTTCCCCCGGTACGGCTCCTACCCCGGCTTCCACCCCATCGTCGAGCTGGCCACGACGTTCTACACCCAGGTGGCCGGCTCGAACGGGATGCGGCAGGCCATGTTCATCGAACGCGTCGAAGGGCTGGCCGACGCCATCCTCGCCAACTTCGAGCTGCGGCCGAGCGACGCGGCGATCGTGTTCAGCGTCAGCGGGCTCAACGCCGTGCCCATCGAGATGGCGATGGGCCTGCGCAAGGCGGGCCTGCCCGTCGTGGCCGTGACCTCGATGAACGAGAGCACGGCCGTCGAGCCGGGACACCCCAGCGGGACCCGGCTCGCCGACCACGCCGACGTCGTGATCGACCTGCGCACGCCGGTGGGCGACGCGCTCTGCCAGGTCGAGGGGCTGGCCGAGCCGGTCGGGCCGGGCAGCACGCTGGCCGCCGTCTCCGTGGTCAACGAGATCAAGGTCCGCACGGCCGAGCTGCTCGTCGCGGGCGGCTGGACGCCGCCGGTCATCTCCAGCGCCAAGCTCGTCGGCGGCCCCCGCTCCGAGGAGCTGTTCGAGGCCGCCTACCTCGAACACGCCCGCCGCGCCGCCGCCGTGCTCAGGAAGCCATGAGCGCGGTGCTGGTGGTCGGGGCGGACGGCGGCATCGGCCGCGCCTGCGTGGCGGCGGTCGAGGCCTCCGGTACGAGCGCGTACGGCGTGGACCTGTCCGGCGGCATCGACATCACCGCGCCGGGCGGGGCCGAGAAGGCCGTGGCCGAGGCGCAGGCCCGGCACGGGCGGATCGCCGGCGTCGTCCACGCGGTCGGCATGTCCGGCCGGCGGCTCGGCGACGGCGGCGTGGCCGAGTGCACGGACGAGGCCTGGCACGAGGTGCACCGGGTCAACCACGAATCGGTCTTCCGGCTGCTGCGCGCGGCGATCCCCGCGCTGCCCGAGGGCGGGTCGATCGTGGTGATCGGCTCGGCGCTCGGCACGTCGATCGACGACGACTTCCGCACGGTGGCCTACGCCTCGGCCAAGGGCGCGCTGATCCCGCTGATCAGGACCGCCGCCCGCGAGGCCGCGCCGCGCGGCGTGCGGGTCAACCTGGTCTCCGCCGGTCTCGTGGCCACGCCGATGAGCGTTCGAGCGCGTACGTCCGCTTCCGTCCAGGCCAGGCTGCCGTCGCTGATGCCGCTCGGCGCGTCGCCCTGCCGGCCGGAGGAGATCGCGCAGGCCGTGCTCTGGCTGCTCTCCCCGCAGTCGGGGCGGACCACGGGCGCGGTCATTCCCGTCGACGGAGGGTGGCATCTGCGGTGAACGTCCTGTGGGAAGGCGACGTGGTCGTCGCCGGCGGCGGCAGTGCCGGCTGCGCGGCGGCCGTCGCGGCGGTGCGGGCCGGCGCGACGTGCCTGCTGGTGGAGCCGGCGGGCTTCCTCGGCGGCACCGGCGCCGCCGTGCTCGACACGTTCTACGGCTTCTACGCCCCCGGCCCGGTCTCGCGGAGGGTGGTCGGCGGGATCGGCTGGGAGGTGTGCGAACGGCTCTTCTCCGCCGGGGCCGCGTTCGAGCGGCCCAACACGTACGGGGCCGGCACCGGCGTCACGTACGAGCCGGAGGAGCTGAAGCTCGTGTGGGACTCGCTCACCTCGGACGCCGACGTGCTGCTGCACGCGAGGGTGTGCGCGTACGTGCCGGGCGCCGGGGTCGAGGTGGAGACCGTGGCGGGCCGGTTCCTGGTCAAGGCCCGCGTGGTCGTGGACGCGACGGGCGACGGCGAGGTGGCGTGGCGGGCCGGGGCCACGCTGGAGCGCCCCGGCATGCGGTCGCAGCCGATGACGGCCACGTTCCGGCTGGGCGGGGTGGACCTGTCGGCCACCGGCACGGCGGAGCTGCACGCGCTGATGGCCGACGCCGACCTGCCCCGGCGCGAGGGCTCGGTGCACAGGACCGTCAACGACGGGATCGTGCACACCAATCTGACCCGGGTGAGCGGGCTCGACCCGACCGACCCTTTCGAGCTGTCGCGTGCCGAGCGCGAGGGACGTGCGCAGGTGAGCGAGTACGTCCGCTTCCTGCGCTCCAAGGTGCCCGGGTACGAGTCGGCGGTGCTGCTGAGCACGTCCGTGCGGATCGGCGTGCGGGAGTCGCGGCGGCTCGTCGGGCGATATGTCCTGACTTCTGATGATGTATTGGCCGGGAGGGATTTTCCCGACACGATCGCCCGGTGCGGCGCGCCGATCGAGGACCACGCCGCGGGGTCGGGCACCCGGTGGGAGTACGTGCACGACTACGGGACCTACGGGATCCCGTACCGGTGCCTGCTGCCGGTCGAGGTCGGCGGGCTGATCGTCGCGGGGCGGTGCCTGTCGGCCACGCACGACGCCCACGCCTCGGCCCGGTCGATGGGGCAGTGCATGGCGATGGGGCAGGCGGCCGGGACGGCCGCGGCGCTGGCCGTACAGGCCGGGGTGGAGCCGGCGGCGGTGGACGTGGAGCTGCTGCGCGCCCGGCTGCGCGAGGAAGGGGCGCTGCTGTGAAGGTCCGTACGGTTCTGGGGGACGTCGAAGAGATCGGCGTCACCTATGCGCATGAGCACCTTTTCATGACCGGTGACTGGCCCGTCCGCAACGAACCCGACTACCGGCTGGACTCCCTGGACGCCGCCGTCGCCGAGGTGGCGGCGGCCCAGCGGCTCGGCCTGTCGGCGGTGGTCGAGATGACGCCGCTGGGCTTCGGCCGCAGCCCGTCGCTGATGAAGGCGCTGGCCGAGCGCACCGGGCTGCACGTGATCGCGGTGACCGGCTTCCACAAGAGCACCTACTACAGCGACGCACACTGGCTGCACCGCTACTCGCCCGACGAGATCACCGAGCTGCTGGTGGCCGAGATCGAGCTGGGCATGGACGAGTACGGGCTGGTCGGGCCGCTGGTACGGCGGTCGTCCGCCCGCGCGGGAGCCATCAAGATCGCGACCGCGTACCACGCGTTCGGGCGCGGGGTGGAGCGGCTGGTGGCCGCCGTGGCCGCCGCCGCGCTCCGCACCGGCGTGCCGGTCGTCACCCACTGCGACAAGGGCACGATGGGGCACGAGCTGCTGGACGCGCTGTCGGACTGCGGCGTGGCGGCCGATCGGGTGGTGCTCGGGCACATCGACCACAATCCCGACGCCGGATATCTCGCCTCGTTGGCGGAGAGAGGGGCGTACCTGGCCTTCGACCGCCCGGGGCGGATCAAGTACGGGCCGGACAGCGAGATCGTCGCGCTCGTCGCCGAACTGGCCGGACGCGGGCTGGGGCATCGGCTGCTGTTCGGCATGGACCTGGCCCGGCGCTCGTACTGGCCGGGGCTGGGCGGTGGGCCGGGGCTGACGTACCTGCTGGAGCGGTTCGTGCCGCGGCTGGAGGCGGCGGGGCTCGGCGAGACGGCCAAGTCGGCGCTGACCGCCAACCCGCACGCCGCCTTCGCGCTACGCCCGCCCTGCTAGCCAAGTTGTACGGATGACCGGAACTCTCATGCTTCGGAGGTGTCACCAACCTTCTCGTTATCGCCGAGGTCGGGGCTGAACCCGGGCGGGCGGCGACCGCGTACACCCGGGCAATCAACCTCCCGGAGACCGCCATGACCGTCCGTCCCTTACTTGTCGCACTCGTCGCACTGGCTCTGCCGGCCGCCGCCTGCAGCTCCGGCGGACCGGCTACCACCTCGTTCGGCAGCCCGGCCTCGAGAGCGCCGGCATCGAAGGCGCCGTCCGCGCCGCGCGGCGTCGTGACCGTCACCGAGGCCAGGGCCATCCTCGACCAGTGGGAGAAGGCGGAGAAGGAGGTCAACCGGCAGGGCGCCACGGACTGGACGGCGGCGGAGGCCGGCCTGGCCGCGGAGATCAGCAACGCCGAGGGCAAGATCAACAAAATGCTCGGCGAGAGCTCCTCCTGGAAGGCCGTCGTCAAACCGCGATTCGCCATACCCGGGAAGGTCTCCGGCGCGCCCTGGTTCATGGCCGAGTTCGGCCGCAAAGGCGCCTCCGGCTGGTGGCAGACGATCTTCCAGAAGACGTCCGCCGGCTGGCGCGCGGTCGCCATGTCCGCCACCACGTCGAAAGCCAGGCCGCCCGCCGCCGCACGTGACGAGAACGGCCTGGCCACGACGGTGGCGCCGGACGACGGCGACGCCCTCATCGCGTCCCCGCGCCAGATCGCCCAGGCCCACGCCCGCCTGCAGAGCACCTTCGGCGAGGACCGGCGCGCCGGGCGGGTGTTCGCGGCCGACTCCGCCGCCAGGCTGAACGCCAAGGGCAGGGCCGACGATCGTAAGGAACTGCGGGACCAGTGGACCATGACCGTCCGTTCGCAGCCCGCGCAGGAGATCTACGCGCTCAGGACCTCCGCCGGCGGCGCGCTCGTCTGGTACGGCATCAGGCAGCAGCTCACCATGACCGCCCGCCCGGGCGCCGGCACCACTCTGGGCGTCACCAACCGCATCGGCAGGGCACTGAGCCACGGCAACCGCTTCTCCCGCAAGGCCGTGTTCAAGGACGCCGGGATGTATCTCGCCGTCGTCCCGAAATCGCCGGGCATCGTCCGCATCCCCGGGGAGTGGTTCACCCAGACCAGCATCACCGGCTCCTGATCTCAGCCGAACCAGTCCAGGGACTGGCCGTGGGGCGCGGCGAAGGCCAGCGGCCGCCCGTCCAGGGCCACGACGCAGGCCAGGCGGTCGTCAGGCGCGGGCCGGGGCAGGCGACGGTCCACGGACGGCAGGACGCCGGCCGCCTCGTTGGAGACCCAGCGGCAGGGCAGATCCCGCACCTTCCCGGCGAACGCCTCCCGCTCCTCGGGAGACAGGTACGCCAGCACGGCGGTGTGGAAGACCACCGGCGTCGCATTGGCCGGGGCCCTGGCGACCAGGTCCCCGATCACCTCGTTGAGGTCCCCGCGTACCAGGTGCGGCGGCTCCTTGCGGGCGACGCGGACGGCCCCCCGCAGCCGCGGCAGCCGCTCGTGCTGCTCCGGCCAGACCAGGCACTCGAGCCAGCGCATGTCCTCCGCGCTGCGCACATCGAGCGGATTGAGGTCCACGCCGGCCCGCCAGGCCACCCTGGGCACCTCCGCGGGCAGCGGGACCGGCCCGTCCGCGCGGCACTCGAGCACGACCGGGCTGTCGGCGGGCCCGACCACATGACCGCCGTCGTAGCGGTACCGGTAGCGGTCCGGATAGAGGCACAGCCCGGCCGACGCGCCCACCTCGATCAGCGCCAGGGGCTGCGGCAGGGCGGCGAGGACCGGCAGCAGCACGGCGCACCGGCCCGGCTCGTTCGTCTGGGTACGGCGCTGGAGCACGGCCTGCCGCACCCGGTCCCACTCGGCCGACGTCCACGTACGGAACGCCTGGTAGTCCTCGACCGGGCCGCCGAGGAGCCGCACCACCCCGAAGAGCAGGTTCGGCTGCCGCTTCGGCTCGGGCAGCTGCTCGATCAGAGCCAGCAACTCGGCGTCCTCGGCGATCCGGCCGGCCAGCATGTCGTAGGTCGCGGATTGCCCGCGTGCCTCCATGGCCCCGAAGCTCCTGTACCACTCCGCTGTGCTCATCGTCTCCTCCTCATGACGATGGTCACCCGCGGAGCCGCCGCCTGTCAGCGCGGCGGGGCGGCGACGTCGCCGAGAGAGATCTTGACCGGCTCGCCGCCGGAGAGCGTCACCGTGACCTCCGCGCCGTCGACCCGGACCTCCGGCATGGGCGGCTCCTGCCCGGCTCCCGTGAGCAGGACCAGGCTGACGTACACGGCGGTGCCGCCCGGATGGGTGTCGCAGGTCAGGTACGGCGTGGCGGAGTGCCGTCCGAAGGCGTTCACGCCCTGCGCGGTCGCCACGCCCGCCCCCGTGTAGCCGTGCAGCCCGCGCACCACGGCGGCCAGGCCGTCCGCGCGCCGGGCCAGCGCCCAGGTGTCCCCGGACTCGATCGCCGGCGGCTCCCGGTCGGCGAGCGCGTGGCCGCCGTCCCGTATCCGGTGCCCGGCGGGCGCGGTGACCTGGTGGACGCGGACCTCGGCCGCGCCGTCGACCACGGACGCGGTCACCACGCGGACGGGACCGTCCTCGTATGCCGAGGCGGCGAGGCGCTCCCCCACGGTGAGAGGCTCGATGCGGCGGCGCCGGGAGACGGCTCCCTGCGGCGAGACGACGGCGAGCTGCCCGTCGATCGCCTCCTCCCCGATGTCGGGGCCGGTGTGGCTGGTGTAGGCGAGCCTGAGGTAGTGAGGGTCCGGCGAGCCGTGCGGATCCTGGACGCGGTCGCGGTCGCTGCCGTGGTTGACGACGCGGACGACGCCGTCCTCCCGGGTGGCGTGCAGCAGCCAGCCGGGCGCGGGCATCGCCACGACCTGGTCGGCGAGGTCGACGGGCGCGGCCTCCTCGGCGTCCGTCCAGACCGGGTGCTCCGGCGGCAGCAGCAGGCCCAGGAAGGCCTTGCTGGCCCAGTACGGTGAGGCGGGGCCGGAGTAGTCCTGCTTGCCGGGCGGGAAGTCGTCGTACCAGCCGCACGTGAGCAGGCCGCGGCCGTCGGGGGCGCCGCGCTCGGCGAAGTGGCGCAGCACGCCGCTCGCGATCCGCCTGGTGCGCCCCGGCGGGAGGGGCGAGGCGCCGGCCAGCGCGCCCAGCCAGAGCGGGGCGACCGTGGCGAAGCGGTAGATCAGCGAGCGTCCTTGGTGCACCGGCCCGCCGTCGGCGGCGAAGAAGTGCTGGTACTGCTCCAGGAACCGGCGCAGGCGCTCCGCGTAGAGCCGCTGCCGGGCGGTGTCGCCGGCCATTCTGGCCCACAGCACCGGATACAGGTGCATCGCCCAGCCGGAGTAGTAGTCGAAGTTCTTGCCCTTGCCGTCGGAGTACCAGCCGTCGCCGACGTACCACTCCTCGATCCGCTCCAGCCCGCCGGCGATCTCGGCCGGGTCGTGCGGCCCGCCCACCTCGGCCAGGAACTGCTCCACGACCACCTGGAAGAGGAGCCAGTTGTTCGCCGGCGTGCGCCGCCCGACGAACCCGGCCAGCCACGCCACCACGCGTTCCTGCTGGGCCGGGGAGAGCCGGTCGTACAGCCAGGGGCGGGTCTCGTGCAGGGCGAGCGCCACCGAGGCGGCTTCGACGAGCGGCTGGGACATGTCGGCCAGGGGCGGCCAGGCGTACGGGTGCGCGGGGTCGGTGCCGGCCACCAGCCCGGCGGCGTAGCGCTCCAGCAGCGCGGGCGGGACGGCGCCGCCCGCCCCGGCGATGCGGAAGGCCGCGAGCAGGAACGTGCGGGCGAACCCCTCCAGACCGTCGCTCACCGGGCCTGACCGGCTCGCCGGACCGGGCAGGCGGAACTGGGCGAATCCGTCCGTGGCGTAGGGCACCACGGACGCCAGCAGGTGGTCCGCCATGCGCTCCCAATGAGCGCGGGTCCAGCCGGTGTGAGGGGACAGCAGGAAGTCGGCGGGCGGCATCACGGTGACGGTGGCTCTTCCAGGTTGGGGCGGACGGAATCGCGGACGACGATGTGCGTGCCGAGCATCACGTGCCGGGAGGCGCCCGGCGTGTCGGTGTCCAGGGCCAGCCGTACGGCGGTGCGGCCCAGCTCCTCGTGCGGCACGTGGACGGTGGTGAGGTCGATGTCGTCCGCAGGGGGAAGATCGTCGAAGCCGACCAGCGAGACGTCGCCGGGAACGCTCAGGCCGCGTTCGCGCAGCGCCGCGCGCGCACCCGCGGCGATCAGGTCGTTGCCGGCGAAGACGGCGGTGAAGTCGCGCGGCCCGGCGTCGAGCCGCTCGCGCATCATGCGGTGGCCGTCGCGCCGGTCCATGACGACGCTGTCGACCTCCAGGGCGGGGTCGTGCGGGACGCGGTGCGCGGCCAGCGCCGCGCGGTAGCCGGCGATCCGGCTATCGGGCGTGGTGTATCCGGTCCGCCGGCCCAGGAAGAGGATGCGCTTGTGACCGGCCGAGAGCAGATGGCTGGTGATGGCGTGGGCGCCGCCGGTGTTGTCGTACTCGACCACGATGGCGGGCACGTCGTCGCCCAGCGGGGGCCGGCCGCACAGCACGAGCCGCGAGCCGGCCACGGCCAGCGCGCGGGCGTAGTCCGCCATGCGCTCGCGGTAGGCGTCGTCGGCCGGCATGTTGCCGACCAGGATGACGGCTTCGGCGTGCTCCTCGCGCAGCAGCCGGACCGTGGCGAGCTCCCGCTCCGGGTCGCCGCCGGTGGTGCCCACGATGCACAGCCTGCCTTCGCGCGCGGCCTGGTCCTGCACTCCCTGCGCGACATGGGCGTAGTGCGGGGAGACGACGGAGGTGACCACGATGGCCACGCTCTTGGGGCGCACGCCGGCCAGGCCGCGGGCGTGGGCGTTGGCCACGTAGTCGAGCTCGCGTACCGCGCGCATGACCTTGCCGCGGGTGGCGGGCGCGCTGGGATAGCTGCCGGACAGGATGCGGGAGACGGTGGCGACCGAGACGCCGGCGTGCCTGGCCACGTCCCGGATCGTCGAGGGGCGAGGCCGTCCTTCTTCGGGCGTGGCCCGACGGGGCATCCGGCCTCCCTCACCGTGGTGCGTTCATGTAACCGTTTTAACGGGATGATTTCCCATGCGATCCAGCACGTCAAATCCCGTGGCCGAGGCAGACTGAGGGGCCGATCGGGCACGCGTCGGCGGTCTTGCGCCTCACCCATTCCTGTAAACGGTTAAACACTCAGCCGGCGGTGCCGAGCTGGGCGCGCACCTTCTCGTGGGTCAAGAAAGCGGTTCCGTTCACATGTCCTATCCGGGGGTTTTGCCGGTCGAAGGGGCCGGCCGCCGGTACGTCCAGGTGCCACCACCGGCGAGCTCGGCGATCAGGTGGTGGTCCGGCGACAGCGCGCAGGCCGGGTCGGTACGCCCGGCGTCCCCGGTGATCGCGTACGCCTGGCAGCGGCAGCCGCCGAAGTCGAGCTCCCTTCGCGGGCAGCCGGCACAGGGCCCGCTCATCCAGGCGGTCCCCCGGTAGGCGTTGAACGCGGGCGAGTGCTCCCAGATCCAGCCGAGCGAGCGGTCACGGGCGTTCGGCAGCGGCAACGGCAGGTCATAGGCGGCCGGGCAGGGCAGCACCCGGCCGTCGGGCGCGACGGTGATCGAGATCGCGCCCCATCCGCCCATGCAGGGCTTGGGCACGCCGTCGAAGTAATCAGGAATCACCCAGATCAGCTCGATTTCTGATTTTTCACGGTATTTCCGTACGACCGCCTCCGCGCGGGCGAGCTGCTCCCTGGTCGGCAGCAGCGCGGCCCTGTTGAGCAGCCCCCATCCGTAGAACTGGGTGTTGGCCAGCTCGATGCGCTCCGCGCCCCACGCCAGCCCGAGCTCGATGATCTCGCCCACGGCGTCGAGGTTCGCCCGGTGCAGCACGACGTTGAGCCCGAGCGGCAGGCCGGCGGCCGTCACGACGGCGGCCGCCCGCTCCTTCCGCGCGAACGACCTGACCCCGGCGATCTCGTCCGACTCCCGCTCGGCGGCCGACTGGACCGACAGCTGCACACTGCGCAGCCCGGCCTCGGCCAGCTCCGCGAGCCGGCGCCCGGTCAGCCCGACGCCGCTGGTGACGAGCTGCGTGTAGACGCCTTCCCGATCGGCCGTCGCCACGATCCGCGCCAGGTCGCGCCGCAGCAGCGGCTCGCCGCCGGACAGGTGGGCGTGCACCACGCCGAGCGCCGCCGCCTCCTCGATGATCCGCTGCCACTCCCCCGTGCTCAGCTCGCCGGACCTGGCCGCGAGCTCGGTCGGGTTCGAGCAGTACGGGCAGCGCAGCGGGCAGGCGTGCGTGAGCTCGGCCAGCATGGCCCACGGCGGGTTCACCGCAGCCATCCCTCGGCGCGCACCCGGTCGAGGAAGTCCACCACGTCGGCCTCGACCCCCTCGGGAAACTCCGCGACGACCTCCGCCACGATCTCCGCCACCGTCCGCCTCCCGTCGCAGAGCCCGACGATGGCCGCCGCCTCCTCGTTCAGCACGACGATCCGCTCGGGCACGATGAGCAGGTCCGCCCCCCGTACCGGATCGTGACGGAGCAGGGCCGAGCGGGACAGGGCGGGCCGCCAGGCCGCCGGCTCTGTCATCGACAAGCTCCGTCCACCGCGTCGAGCAGCGCCCACAGCACGTCGCACTTGTAGCCGAGCGCCGCGATGGCCCTTTCCCGGTCGGTACGGCTCCGCGCCCAGCCGAGAACCAGGCCCAGGGCCTCGCGGCTGTCCTGGCGGCCTTGCGAGACCCGTACCTGGAAGTAGCGGAGCCCTTCCCGGTCGATCCACGGGTAGTGCTTCTCGAAGGCGGCGATCCTCGTACGCATCAGGTCGGGCGCGAACAGCTCGGTCAGCGAGGCGGCCACGGCCTCGAGCACGGAGCCGTTGCGGCAGAGGTTCACGTAGCCGTCGACCGCCAGCCGCACGCCCGGCAGCACGCCCTCGCCCGACAGCAGCTCGTCGCGATCCAGCCCGGCGGCCTCGCCGAGGCGCAGCCACCGCTCGATGCCGCCCTCCCTCGGCCCGGTGCCGTCGTGGTCCTGGATGCGGCGCACCCACATCCGGCGCAGCTCCGGCGTGGTCAGCTTGGCGAGGATGAACGCGTCCTTGACCGGGATGTGCCGCTGGTAGTGGAAGCGGTTGAGTATCCAGCTCCTCAGCTCGTCGCGGCTCAGCTCGCCCGCGTGCATCCGCAGGTTGAACGGGTGCAGGTGGTGGTAGCGCCGCTCCGGCACGGCACGCAGCTCCGCCTCGAAGTCGTTCAAAGCTCGATCACCATCCCGTCGGCGGCCACCTCGACGCCCAGCTCGGCCAGCACTTTGTGCTGCCCGGCCGCCGGGTCCACGAGGGGGTTGGTGTTGTTGAGGTGGGTGTAGAGGCAGCGGCCCGGCAGCCGGGAGAGGCGCTCCATGGTGGCCGTGATCGGCAGGTGGCCCATCTGGGTGGCGGTCCTGGCGGAGATGCCGGTGCGCCGGGGTTCGTCGTCGTCCCAGAAGGTGCCGTCGACGATCACGCAGTCGGCCGTGGCGAACGCCTCGTCCAGCTCGTCGGACCATACCCCCATGGCGGGAGCGTAGATCAGGGTGGCGGCGCCGTCGGTGAGGCGCAGCGCGGACACCCAGCCCGGAGAGTCGGGGGCGCCGGCGGCGTAGCGGGGCCGCTTGCCCGAGATCGGTACGGCCTCGGCGTCGGCCCAGGCGATCTGGAGGTAGGGCCGGAGGAGGTCGGCGAAGGGCCGCAGCGCCTGCCGTACCACCGGGGTCGAGTGCACCTCCAGCGTGTCGGCCTCTCTCAGCCGCAGCAGGCCGATCGTGTGGTCGAGCTCGGCGTCGGTGAGGATCACGCCCTTCAGCGGTGACTGCCGCGGGCCCGGGCCGGGTCGGAGCCAGGCGCACGCCTCGATCTGGTCGGCGATGTCGGGCGTGGCGTTGACGACGTAGCAGCCGTCGGCCCGCTGGACGGCGAGGCTCGCGTGGCGGCGCCGCCGGCCCGGATGGGCGCGCGCCCCGGAGCATCCAGGGCACGCGCAGTTCCACTGGGGCACGCCGCCACCGGCCGCGGTGCCGAGCACCTGCAGTCGCACGGCGATCCCGGCCTACCTGGTGGCCAGGAAGTACGCCGACATCTCCATGGACGCCTCGATGACCTGGTAGTCGGGCTTGTGCCAGGTCGTCTCCTCGCCGCGGGTCCTGACCTTCTTCTCGTGGATCCTGCGGGGTTGCTTCTTGCCCTGATCCTTCGGCTGGGACATGCGCTGCACCTGCCTCTCGTAGGGTGTTACAAAAGACATGACCACCTGAAGGCGGCGCCGTCAATCCAGGCGAGGGGCAGGTGCGGTCGCGGCGTCCGGCCCTACCGGCAGGTGCGGAGCATGTTGAGCAGCGCGACCCTCTCCTTCTTCGTCACGAAGAGCCGGTAGTGATGCTTCACGGTGATCCACGAGGTCGCGTAGCGGCACCAGTAGGCGCGGCGCTGCGGGCGCCAGCTCTGCGGCCCCCTGCCGCCCTTGGCGACGTTGGCGGAGTGGCTGACCACGATCAGCTCCGGGCGGGTGAGGTCGTTGGCGAAGTGACGCCGGCGGGTCTGGCTCCACTTGCTGGCGCCGGAGCGCCAGGCGTACGAGAGCGGCACCACATGGTCGACGTCGACCTGCTTCTCGCTCTTCAGCCGCTTGCCGTCGTACGGGCTGTACCAGGTGCCCTTGACCGGGTGACAGGCCGCGTTCTTGCGCACGCGCCGCCCGTCTCGGGCCAGGACGATCTCCCGGGTGTCGCACTTGCCCTTGTGGTGAGCCCATCGAGGCATGAATCGTTCGTGGCTGTAGCCCCGGATCGATAACGGCCTGGCGACTTTCAGCTGGGCCAGCATCCGCCGGGCCAGTGCGCCGGCCTCGGCCTCCGACCGTTTTCGGGCGTCCGCTGTCGCGGGCGGCGCCGCGGTGAACGGGATGACCAGAGCAGTGAGTACGGCGACTGGGATCGCCCGTCTCAAAAAGATCATGGTTCCACCCATACCCGGTAATTCCCCGACGCGCGCGACGATACTCCGTCGGGGGCGGATCAGCGGAAGATCAGCTCGTACTCGACTTGCGCGATCGGGTTGCCGTCACCGAAGTCGTGGTCGCGGATCTCGCCGGACTCCGTGAAGCCGCTCTTGGCGTAGAAGCGGCGGGACTGCGGCGTGTCGCGAAGCGTCCACAGATGCACCCGCTTGAAGCCTTTCTCGCGGATCGCCTCCAGCGAGGCGGCCATCAGGGCCTGCGCGACCCCGCTCCCCCAGCCGTCCGGGTGGCCGTAGAAACCGAAGATCTCCGCGGAGTCCGGCCGCGCCGGCGAGGAGCCGAAGTAGGAGAAGGCCAGCGGCCGGCCGTCCAGCGCGGCCAGCATGACCGTGTCCTTGCCCTCGGCCAGCACAGCATGCCATTTGCCGCGCCGATGGCTCACCGCTCCTTCGCCGAACTCCGAGGTGAAGAACCCGGTATAGGCGGCTTTCCAGGACTCCGCGTGGATCTCACCCACCACGCCCCCGTCGTCGGGAGAGGCGGGGAACACACTGAATACTCCGGTCACGCGATCACAGTACTCGAGCCGGTGCCCGCCGCCGCGCAGGTGGGGCACCGGCTCGACGCGCTCAAGACCTGGGTCGCCCCCTACTGACGGCTCACCAGCTCAGCACCTTCGGCCGCCCGGCCGGTGCCGGCGGCCGGTCACGCAGCATCTCCACGCCCAGCGGGACCAGAGCCACGCAGAGCAGCGCGGTGACCAGCACGTCAGGGAGCGAGGCGCCCTTCAGCACGCCCATCCAGGTGCCTCCCGCCAGCAGCAGCATCGCGGCCCGGGCGGTGCCGAACAGCCCCGACCGCCACGCGGCGACGGTCAGCAGGAGCGAGCCCGCGTACTGGCCGACCGACGCCCAGACCGGCACCCGCCACGGCCCGTAGGAGATGTCCACGTACTCCTTCATGACCGCCTCAGTCGCCCGGTCCAGCCCGAGGACCTCGGTGAGCTGGAAGGCGGTCTGGTCGGCGCCGGCGAAGTAGAGGCGGGCGAACAGCCCGGCGACCAGCAGGGCGGCACCCCAGAAGGCGAGGGCGCCACCGATGCGCTGGGCCAGGGCGATGAAGGCGGGGAAGAGCAGCAGCGCGCCCAGCGCGAACACCGCGTAAGCGAGGGTGAGCAGGGCGGGTCGGGCGGTGTAGGCGAGCAGCTGGCCGTAGGCGGCGAACGGCTGGGCCTCGGACCAGGCCTGCTGCTGAGGGGTGAGGGCGGTGACCGTGCCGAGGTGGCGCAGCAGGAAGCCGGCGCACAGCACCACCGGCCCCAGCACGAGCGTCACGCCGCCGATCCACCGACCGGGGAAGTAGGCGTTCATGGGACGCAGCCTGGCAAGGGCGCGGCGGGGGGATCATCTGCCGATCGTCACCTCGCACCCCTGACGAAAGTCAGGTGACGGCGCGCGGAAACCGTTTGCCATGGTCAGGGCCCCGCTGAGAGGATCGCCGCCATGCCTTCCCTCTCAGCACACGACGGGACCAACCTCGCATACCACGTGTACGGGGAGGGCACGCCGGTGGTCTGCCTGCCGGGCGGTCCCATGCAGGACTCGCAGTACCTCGGGGAGCTCGGCGGCCTGTCGGCGCATCGGCAGCTGATCATGGTTGATCCCCGGGGCACCGGCCGCTCCGCGACACCGCAGGACGCCGCCTCCTACCGCTGCGACCGGCTCGTCGACGACGTCGAGGCCCTGCGCGAGCACCTCGGCCTCGACCGGTTCGACCTGCTCGCGCACTGCGCCGGCGCGAACCTCGCGGTCCTGTACGCCGCCCGCCATCCCGACCGCGTCGGCAGGCTCGCGCTGATCACTCCGAGCACGTTCGCCGTCGGCATCCAGGCCACCGGGGAGGCCCGGCTCGAGCTCGCGCGGCTCCGGAAAGACGAGCCCTGGTTCGGTACGGCGTTCGCGGCCCTCGAGGAGATCGCGGCCGGCAACGTCACCGAGGGCAGCTGGAAGGCCATCGACCCCTTCTTCTACGGCCGATGGGACGCGGCGGCACAGGCCCACCACGCGGCCCAGGCCGGCCGGCGCAACGATGAGGCCGCGGCCGCCTACGGCGGTGAGGGCGCCTACGACCCGGAGGCCACCCGCGCGGCGCTGGCCACCTTCGACGCGCCGGTGCTGGTGCTGGCCGGAGAGGTCGACCTGAACTCGATCCCGAGCGCCGTGGCCGAGTTCGCCGAGCTGTTCCCGAAGGCCGAGTTCGTCGTTCAACCGGAGGCGGGCCATTTCCCGTGGGTCGACGACGCCGGCCGGTTCGTGGCGACGACGGCGCCGTTCCTCGGCGCGGCGGGCGGCAGCCGGTAATCCGCCGGCGCACGTCTTCGACGCCGTGCGGAAAACCCGTCAAAGGGAGCAGTTCCCCCCTTCCTGGCATACTTCGTCGGCATGGCGATCAGTGACGTTATGCAGGTGGTGGCGGCCGCGGTGGTCGAGGACGGACGGCTGCTGCTGGTCAGCAAGAACATCGCCCCCGAGGTGTTCTACCTGCCCGGAGGGAAGCCCGAGTACGGAGAGTCCGCGGAGGAGACTCTCGCACGTGAGCTGAACGAGGAGCTCGGCGTCTCCCCGCTCGACATGGACCTGCTCGGCCACGTTGACGACGTGGCCGTCCTGGAAGGCGTCCCCATGCGGCTGACGGTGTTCGTGACGCGGATCGACGGCGCACCGGCACCTGCCGCCGAGCTGGCCGCCATGGGCTGGACCGACGGGCGGGACTCCTACATCCCTCGTCTCGCACCGGCGATCCGCAACCAGGTGCTGCCCCTGCTCGCCCGGTCCGGAGTGTTCGGCCGTGACCTCGCCGGCCCAGCAGATGGATCTTGACCTGTGACAGCTGGTGTGATGTGAAGATCTTGTGAAGCACACAGAGCTTGCGAAGCTCAGCTTGAGGACGGCGTTGACGGCCGCGGCGGTGGTGCTGGCCATGGCAGCGGGTACGGCCGGCGAGAGACCGGAGGCGGTCGCTTTCGTGCCCGCCGCGGCCACGGCGACCAGCCTGAAGATCATGGACTGGAACATCCAGGGTGGCACGGGAACGGACGGCAGGTACGACTTCGGCCGCATCATCGACGTCATCGCCGCCGAGAACCCGGACATCGTCACCCTCCAGGAGGTGCACGACAACTCCTCCGTCGGCGGCGACAACCAGTGGCAGCTGCTGGTGAACAGGTTCCCCGCCTACAAGCCGCATTTCGCCAAGGGCGACACCAACGCCTTCGGCGGGGTGGCGGGAAACCTCATTCTCTCCAAGTACGACATCATCGAGAAGCTCACCTACCAGCTGCCGCAGTACCCGGCCGACAGCGCGGCCGTGCTGCGCAGCCTCGGCGGCGTCAAGATCAACGTCAACGGCACCGACGTGCGGATCTACACGACCCACCTCTCCCCCGGCCTCGGCACCGAGGCCACCGAGCGGCGCAACAGGCAGGCCAGAGCCGTGATCGACAAGGTGTCGAGCGCGTCGCTGATGCCCACGCCGATGCTGCTCACCGGCGACCTCAACGTGCGGCCGGACAACGAGATCCGGCCCTGGTTCGCCCAGGCCGGCTGGTACGACGCCTGGACCCAGGTCAACGCCAACATCGGCGCCGGCGTCATCACCCATCCCGGTGACGGCGACGACGCGCGGATCGACTACGTCTACGCCACCCCCGGCTTAGAGGTCGCCGACGCCCACACCGTCGCCACCATCGCCTCGGACCACTACCCGGTGGTGGCCAATGTGACGACTCGCGCCACCGCGGCCACCAAGGCGAAGGCGGTCCTGGCCGGGGCGGCGGCCCGCGAGGGCTGGGCCAACCTCGCCGTGTACGCCGACAGCAGCTCCAAGTTGCGGGTCTGCGACAACCTGGCGGACGGCTGGGGGGTACGCGCCTACGTACGCGCCCGCTCGGGTGGCAGCGTGGTCGCGACCGGCAGCGACGGCGCCTATGCCGACCGCTGCGGCACCTTCACCACCGGATCGGGCACGGTCAGCTCGCCGACGGTGCGGGTGTGCCTCTACAAGGGCGGCGAGGAGAAGGACTGCCGCGAGGTGACCGTCACCTGACCGTCCGGCCGGGGGCCGCCCGGCCGAGAACCGCCCGGCCGAGGGCCGTCCAGCCGAGAACCGTCCGGCCGGGGGCCGCCCGCTCGGACGCGGGGGCGGCCCCCGGCCGGACGGGTCACCAGCGCAGCGGAAGGGTGGCGACGAATTCGCCGAGCCGGTCGGCGATGATCTGGTGGTCGTGGGCCGAAGGGTGCCAGTGGCAGCCCCCGTAGTCGAGGCCGGTCTCCGGGTAGTACCAGAAGCGGACCCGCTCGTCACCCCGGCTGTTGCGCTCCTGGACGATCTGCCGGGCGGTCTCGGCGTACACCGTGGTGTTGGACATGTACGTCGCGCTCACCACGATGATCGTGTCGCGGCCGTACCGGGCCCGGAGCTTGTCGAGGAAGGCGTGGTAGGCGGTGCGGTAGGCGGCGACGAGGCTCTCCGGCGTCCACGGCTCCCCGGGGTTGATGGCCGTCGAGAAGTCGTTGATGCCCAGGCCGATCACCACGAGCTGCGGCCGCCACGTGCCCGGGTTCTTCCATACGTCGCCCTCGACGCTCAGCAGCGCCCGGTCGTAGAACGTGCGGTAGTTGACCTGGGGATCACTGCCGTTGTAGTTGCGCACCATCCCGCGGCCGGAATAGGCGTTGATCTGGTAGTCGGCGTTCAGGCGGCGCGCGGCGATGGCGCCGAAGCTGATGTCCGCGTTCGTGGTCCGGTTGACGTCGTCGCCGGTGCAGTCGCGCGTGGCCGAGAGGTTGCCGTAGCCGGCGGTGTAGGAGTCGCCGATGAACTCGATCTGCCGGTGCCGCGCACGGGGGCCGCGCAGGATCGCGCCGTGCGGGGCGGCGACGAACCCGCCGAACTCGCTCGTCGCCCAGGGGCTCTCCGAGCGCTTGACGACCCGGACGCTGTGCACGCCCTTGGCGAGCCCGTTCACCCAGTGCGTGGTCTGTCCCGGGGTCACCAACGTGGTGACGGTCGTGCCGTCGATCTGGATGTCGTAGTCGGCGGCGGCGTCGTTGAGCACGATCCCGATTCCGGTGCCGCGGAACCTGCCTTCGAAGTAGACACCGGGCCAGCTGTACGTGACGGAGTTCGGGCCGGCCTCGACTCTGCCGGCGGTGTGCACGCGGGCCAGGACGCCGGGGTCATGGCCGGTCAGGGGCTCGGCGGCGGCGACACCGGGTGTTGCCGCGGCCGTCACCAGCGCGGCCAGCACCGCGATCATACGTAAGGGGCGCACGCTCTCTCCCTCCCACCGGCAACCCGATGTCTCACATGTTGAGATGGGCTGTCCAGAAAGGAATGATGATGGTGCCGTTATGATCGACTACGGCCGCGCATTGCACAATACGCATTCATGGCCGTGACACACCGGCCGGCTGCTTCTTGCGCAGGAAGGCGGTGAGCCGGTCCAGCGGCCAGGTGTTGATCACGTCGTCCGCCGTGAGCCAGCCGCGCTGCGCCGTGCCGATGCCGTAGCGGAGGTTGGCGAGGTGGCCGACCGCGTGGGAGTCGCTGTCGACGGCGAACTTCACCCCGTACCGCCGGGCCCGCCGGATGAGCTCGGCGGCCAGATCGAGGCGGTCGGGGAAGGCGTTGATCTCCAACGCGGTCCCGGAGCGCGCGCACGCCCGGAAAACCTCGTCCCAGTCGGCGTCGATCGGCGGCCTGCGGCCGATCAGCCGGGCGCTGGGATGGCCGATGATGTTGACGCACGGGTGCTCGGCAGCGCGGACCAGCCGCCTCGTCGTCCTGTCCTGGGGCAGCTCGAAGTGGGAGTGCACCGAGGCGACGCACACGTCGAACCCGGCCAGCACGTCGGGCGGCCAGTCCACGTCGCCGTCCGGGTCGATGTTCAGCTCGACGCCGTGCAGCAGCCGGAGCCCGCCCGTGCCGTCCAGCTCGCGGACGCGCTCGCGCTGTGCGAGGGCCTTTTCCAGGGTCATCCGCTGCATGTAGAGCTTGGGCCCGTGGTCGGTGACGGCGTAGTACGCGTACCCGCGCCCGGCCGCGGCGGCGACCATCTCCTCGAGCGAGGCGTGGCCGTCGGTGAGCTCGGTGTGGGTGTGCAGGTCGCCGCGCACGTCCTCTTCGGTGACCAGGTCGGGCAGCTGCCCGGCCAGGGCGGCCTCGATCTCGCCGATGTCCTCGCGCAGCGTCGGCGGGATCCACGGCAGGCCGAGCCGCTGGTAGACCTCCTCCTCGGTCTTGGAGACGATCAGCTCGTCGGTGACGGCGTCGAACAGGCCGTACTCCGACAGCTTCAGCTTGCGGTGCACGGCGATCTCGCGGGTGCGGATGTTGTGCGCCTTGGCGCCGGTGAAGTACTGCATGGCCGCGCCCCACGCGTCCGGCGGCACCACGCGCAGGTCCACCTGCAGCCCTTGGCCGGTCCTGACCGACGTCTTCGTGTCGCCGTGCACGATCACCTCGATCACCTGCGGGAGGCCGACGAAGGCGGACATGAGCACCTTCGGGTGCGTGGAGGTGACCAGGAGGTCGATGTCGCCGATGGTGTCCTTCATCCGGCGCAGCGAGCCCGCGTACCCGCAGCGGTGGCACTCCCCGACCGCTCGGAGCGCCGTCACGATCTCCTCGGCCAGCGGCATCGCCACGCCGAGATGGACCCGTTCGCCGGCGTCGCGCAGCAGGGCGATGCCGTGCAGCAGATTCTCCTCGGTCCTGGCGCCGAACCCCGGCAGGCCGTGCAGGGCGCCGGCGTGGATCGCCGCCTCCAGGCTCTCCGGCGAGTCCACGCCCAGGCGCTGGTGCAGCGCCATCGCCCGTTTGGGCCCCAGCGCGGGGATGCGGGTCAGCGCGCGGACCCCGGCGGGGATCCGGCCGCGCAGCTCCTCCAGCTGCGGAACGGTGCCCGACCGCAGGTATCCGGCCACCTTCTCGGCGATCGACTCCCCCACGTTGGGGATCTGCCGCAGCTCGGCGCTGTCGTAGCCGGCGATGTCCGGCACGTGGGCGCCGATGGAGCGGGCCGCCTTCTGGTAGACGCGGATCTTGAAGTCCGGGCCGCCGGTGATGGCCAGCAGGTCGGCGTACTCCTCCAGCATCGCGGCCACGTCGTCATTGGTGCGTGCCATGTCGCGTCGTCGCCTCCCCTCCCTCCTGGCTCCCCTATCCCGGAATCCGGGCGACTATCGCTCTGACCTGGGAGGAAGCGCGGCGGGTACCCCCGGCAGGCCGTCGCCAAACCAGGTGGCCCGGCTGTTAGCGGCTCATGGCCTGGGGTAGCCGCGCTGGTAGGCGAGGAGGGGAGGTGCGGTAGATCATGCGCACGCGCCGAAGCGACTCTGAAGCACCGAGGGAGACCCACGGTCCGCAAGCCAGGTTCGCGGCCGTGGCGGGCGCCGTAGCGGGCGCCGCAGTGGAGTACCTGTTCGATCCGGACCGGGGCCGGAGCCGCCGGGCCAAGGTACGCGACCAGGCCTCGCACGCCACACATGAGCTGACCTACGGCGTCGGCCGCCTGAGCCGTGATCTGCGGAACCGCTCTCGCGGCCTCGCCGCGGGCAC
Source organism: Nonomuraea sp. NPDC050786 (assembly GCF_040654115.1). Lineage (NCBI taxonomy): Bacteria > Bacillati > Actinomycetota > Actinomycetes > Streptosporangiales > Streptosporangiaceae > Nonomuraea > Nonomuraea sp. NPDC050786. The sequence goes on along the minus strand of NZ_JBFAHJ010000017.1, from coordinate 131,961 downwards.
CCGGTTCCGGCTGCTCGGCCGCTCCGCGGACGATCGGATCCTGTACGAGCGCGTACGCGCGCAGATCGGCCGCTACCTGGCCCATCCACACGCCGTGGAGGTGAAGGTCGGCGACGGAGTGGCGCTGCTGAACGGCGATGTGCTCATCGGTGAGGACCGGCGCGCGGTGCGGGCGGTCCGCCGCATCCCCGGGATCAGGTCCGTCGAGGCCAGGTGGCACGTCCACCGCGACCCGTCCGAGGTGCCGCGCTTCCAGGGCACGGGCCGCGTCCGCTCGCCCGTCCCCGAGCTGCTCCAGCAGCACTGGGCTCCGTCGGCCCGATTCCTGGCCGGTACGGGCGCCGCCGCCCTGTGGATCTTCGCCGGCCGGTTCCCGCGGGCCGTCGCCTGGCCGCTGCGCGGCACCGCGATCATGCTGGCGGCGCGCTCCGCCACCAACCTGCCGCTGCGCCGGCTGACGGGCATCAACGCCGGTCGCCGCGCCGTCGACGTCACCCGCGCGGTCACCATCGCGGCGCCCCCGGAGCAGATCTGGGAGCTGCTGAGCGACTACTCCATCTTCGCGCGGATCATGCCCGACGTCCGCGAGGTCCGGCGGTCGGTCGACGGCACGAGGTCGCACTGGGAGATCCGCGGTCCCATGGGCCGGCCGATCCGCTTCGACGCCGTCGAGACCAGCCGGCAGGAGGGCAGCCGCATCACGTGGAAGTCCGCCGACGGGCAGCTGATCGCCCACACCGGCGAGGTACGGCTGGCGCCCGAGCAGGGCGGCAGGACGCGGCTGCAGGTGCAGCTGACCTACAACCCCGTGGCGGGCGCCGCGGGCCACGCGATCGCGCGACTGCTGGGCGCCGACCCGGGGACCAGGCTCAAGGAGGACCTGCTGCGGCTGAAGTCCTGCGTCGAGGAGCAGAAACAGCCCGTGATGAGCGGGTAGCCGGTGAGGAGGACATGTCTCCGGTTGGACGCGCCGGGCACTGGTGGCCCGGCAGGCGTTCGCGCACACAGGCGCCGACGGCGAGCGAGACTCCGGCCGAGGCGGTGCACATCATGCTGGGCTCGATCGCGCTGATCATCACGGCCGGGCTGCTGGTCCTGAGCGTGTCCGCCGGGACTCCGCTGCTCACGGCGGCCATCGGCGTCGTGATCGCGCTCATCATGACGGACATCATGCGCTCCCACCGCCGGTCCAGGCATCCCAGGGAGCGGCTGTGACCCCGCGGCGTCGGCACCGAACGGGCCGCGGGCCTACCAGGCACTGACCGCGCCCCACAAGCCGCGGGCTCTACTGGGCGCTGACCGGGTCACCCACCCGGATCCGGCCCGGCTCGCGGGGCACGAGGCGGATGCCGAACCAGGTCTTGCCATCCCATTTGCGGTGCCTGGCCAGCGTTCGCAGCGGCTCCTTGCCCTTCACCTGGGTCTCCGGATCGATCGTGGTCACCGCGCAACGGTCGCAGAGCTCCGAGACGCGGAAGGACACCGACCCGATCCGCACCTCGCGCCAGCCGTCCTCCGCGAACGCCTCCGCGCCCTCGACGATCACACTGGGACGGAACCGCAGCCGCGACAGCGGCCCCGGCGCGGCCTCACCATGCATGGCCGCCTCCTCGTCAAGCCACCCGTCCAGCAGGCGTGCGGACGACTCGGAGACGAGCAGCAGCGGCGCGTCCCACGCGAAGCTCACCACCTCACCGGGCAGCCCGCCGTGCGCCGGATCGATCGACCTGCGCCCGGGGTCGTCCAGCCATACCAGCCTGGCCGGGCGCCCCAGCAGCTCCGTGAACCACGCGTGCGCCGCGTCGCCGGCGAGCACCGCCCGGTCCAGGCCGGTGAAGCCGACCGGCGTCTTCGCGCCGGTGGCGGGCGGCACGGTCACGTCCTCCATCCCGCGCGCCGTGAGCCGCAGGCCGCCCTCGGGCGTGGGCCACGCGGCGACGGAGGCCAGGCGCGGGAACTCGCCCAGCCACAGATTGTCGCCGTGCTCGTCGACGACCGCCCACCGGCGGTCCCCGTCCAGGCCCCAGGGGTGGACGATCCCCTCTGCCACCGAGTGACCGCTTCCCGATTTGATCGGATAAATCAGGATTTGATCGAGCCTCATGGCCGTCAGTGTCCCACTTCCGTACCGGAAGCAGGAGAGGGGTCTTCGAACCGGGCGCCCAACGTGCGCAGGCCCGCCAGGATCTCCGCCGCCGTCGGGGCCTGGCCGGGGTCGTTGAGCCATTGCACCATCACTCCCAGCAGCAGCGCGAGGTGCACCGAGCCGACCGTACGCACCTCGCGTTCGGCCAGGTCGGCCTCGTCCCCGTCCGCCAGGTGGGCGGCCATGCCGCGGCGGCCCTCGCGCTGCCCCGCCACGAGCTGCTCGCGCAGCTCCGGCGAGTGCTCGGCCTGCACCAGGGCTTCCAGGTTGGCCAGCCAGAGCGTGCGGTGCTCGCCGATCGACGCGATCAGCTGCTCCCAGAGCGCCTGGAAGCGTTCGGCGGGCGCGGCATCGGCGTCGCCCGCGGCCGCCATCGCCGCGCCGACCTGGTCTCCCCATTCGCGCATCGACTCCACCAGCGCCGCGTTGAGCAGCGCCTCGCGCGAGCCGAAGTGATAGCCGATCGCGGCCATGCTGACCCCGGCCGCCGCCGAGATGTCGCGGACGGTGGTGCGCGCCCACCCCTTCTCCACCAGGCAGCGCCGCGCCCCGGCCAGCAGGTCCTCACGGTTTCCCATGGCAGGCAAGCCTAGCACGTACGCATGAGACAGGCGTCTTGCGCATTTGCACAAATCCGTCGTACGGTGGCGTCCTCACCAACCGAGGAGGACCTCCCATGCGGATCCTGATCTCCGGCGGCAGCGTCGCCGGCCCCGCTCTGGCCTACTGGCTGCACCGTCACGGCCACCGGCCGACGCTCGTGGAGCGGGCGCCGGGCGTGCGCGGCGGTGGCGCCGCCATCGACTTCCGCGGCTCCGCGCTGCAGGTGCTGGAGTGGATGGGCCTGCTGGAGGAGATGCGCGGGCGCGAGACGGGGATGACCGCGATGACGCTGGTCGACGACGCCGGCGCCACCCTGTCCACGCTGCCGGCCACCGCCATCTCCGGCGACCTGGAGGTGCTCAAGTCCGACGTGACGGCCATCCTGTACGAGGCCACCCGGGACACCACGGAGTACCTGTTCGACGACACGATCACCGCGCTCGACCAGGACGGCTCCGGCGTCCACGTGACCTTCGAGCGCGGCCGCCCCCGCACGTTCGACCTCGTGATCGGCGCCGACGGGCTGCACTCGACCGTGCGCCGGTTCGCCTTCGGCCCCGAGTCCCGGTACGTCCGCCACCTGGGCATCTACGGCGCCCTCTTCACCGCGCCCAACATCCTGGGCCTTGCGAACGCGGGCCTGATGTACAACACCGCGGGCCGCAACGCGCTGGCCTTCACCGCCCGCGACAACACCGAGCTACGCGTCGGCCTGTCGTTCGGGGCCGACCACCTGGACTACGACCGGCGCGACCGCCGGCAGCAGGAGGACCTGGTGGCCAAGCACTTCGACGGCGCGGGCTGGGAGGTGCCCCGGCTGCTGGAGGCGATGCGCGAGGCCGGGGAGTTCTTCTTCGACTCCTCCGGCCAGGTGGTGATGGACTCCTGGTCCACCGGCCGGGTCGCGCTCGTGGGCGACGCCGCCCACTGCGCCGCCCCCACCTCCGGCCGCGGCACCTCCCAGGCGTTGATCGGCGCGTACGTGCTGGCGGGCGAGCTGGCCGAGGCCCCTGACCACACCACCGCCTTCGCCGCGTACGAACGCCACCTGCGCGACTACGTCGAGCGCAACCAGCGGCACGGCCGGGCCGCGGCCCGCTGGTTCCTCCAGCCGCCCACCGAGCCCCCGGTGGAGGTGGCCGAGGACGTGGTGGCGCTCAAGCAGTACGCGTGACGAGGACCCATGGAGCCCGGTGGCGGCCCGCCCGCCGCACCGCGCACGTCATCAGCGTCATCAGCCGAGGCGGGCCAGCTCCTCCTCGCTGAGCTCCAGGTCGGCGGCCGCGGCCGAGTCGATGATGGTCTCCGGGCGGCTGGCGCCGGGGATGGGGATCACGACGGGGCTGCGGGCCAGTTCCCAGGCGAGGCAGACCTGCTGGGGCGAGACGCCGCGCGCCGCGGCGATCTCGGTGAAGGCGGCGTTCAGCCGGCTCAGCTCCCCGGTACGGCCGATGCCTCCCAGGGGCGACCAGGGGAGGAAGGCGAGGCCGAGCTCGGCGCAGACGTCGATCTCAGGCTCGCTGGAGCGGAAGCGCGGCGAGTACTCGTTCTGGACGCTCACCAGGGCGCTGCCGAGGATGCTGTGGGCGAGCCTGATCTGCGCCGGGTCGGCGTTCGAGATGCCGGCCATCTGGATCTTGCCGGCGTCGTGCAGCTCCTTGAGCGCGCCCATGGTCTCCTCGTACGGCACCCCCGGGTCGGGCCGGTGGTGCTGGTAGAGGCCGATGCTGTCCACGCCGAGGGCCTTCAGCGAGCGGTCGCAGGCCTGCTTGAGGTGCGACGGGCGGCCGTTGACGGACCAGCCGCCGTCGGGCGTGCGGGTGTGCCCGCCCTTGGTCGCGACGAGCACGGTGCCGGCGTCTCCGCCCCACAGCGACAGGGCCCGGGCCACCAGGCGCTCGTTGTGGCCGATGTCGTCGTGCGAGGGGGTGTAGGCGTCAGCTGTGTCGATCAGGGTGATGCCGGCGTCCAGGGCCGCGAGAATAGTCCGGATCGACTGGTCCTCGTCGGGCATGTGCCCGGCCACCGACATCGGCATGGCACCGAGCCCGACCACTCCGACCTGGCGGTTTCCGATGGCGCGCGTTCTCATGGCGTTGTGCATGAGAACACCCTGCCCGCTGGAGCGCACTCCAGGTCAAACGTGGGCAAATTAGACCTTCCGGAGAGCCTACTGGGCGAGGCCGAACCTCTTGGCGAACGCGGACAGCTCCTCGCGCTGCTCTTCCGGTTCGGTGGCCGCGACGGTGACGACGAGGCGGGTGACCCCCTGGGCGGCGAGCTGCTCGACCCGTTCGACGGGCATGTCGATCGAGCCCATGCGGGTGTACTCCAGCGCGTCCGGGTCGCGGCCGGCCTCGGCGGCGGTGGAGCGCGCGAGCTCCCACTGGAGGGCCCGCTCCCGCGCGTCCAGCGCCCCGCCGGGGAAGTAGCCGTCGCCGCGCCGCCCCGCCCGGCGCGCGGCCGCCCGGCTCGACCCCCCGACGTGGATGGGCAGCTGAGTGACCTGGTGGGGCTTGGGGAAGCTGACCAGGTTCTCGAAGGTGAAGAACTCGCCGGCGTAGCTCACGCCGTCCTCGCCGCCGGCCCACAGCAGGCGCAGCACGTCGATCGCCTCGTCGGCGCGGCGGCCGCGGGTGGCGTACTCCACCCCCACCGCCCGGGCCTCGCCCGGCAGCGCGCCCAGTCCCACGGTCAGCAGCCGCATCCTGCCCTTGGACAGCACGTCGATGGTGACCAGGCGCTTGGCGAGGGTCACCGGATGGTGGTACGGCAGCAGCAGCACGCCGGTGCCGAGCAGGATCCGCTCCGTGGCCGCGGCGACGAAGCTCAGGCAGTCGAGCGGATCGGCGTAGGGCAGCGTGGGCGGCAGCTCGTACGGCCCCACCGCGGCGCCGGGGTACAGCACGATGTGCTCGGGCAGGTAGAGCGATTCGAAGCCGCACTCCTCCGCGTGCCGGGCGAAGGCCACGATCTTGTCCGGATCGACCCCTTGATAGGGCGTGCTGTAGCTGACTCCGAACTTCATCGTCTTCCTTCTGCTCGCTTCCGAGGGACGGAGTGGATCGTAGAACCCTGACACCGACGTCAGGGCAACACCCGGCCTGGTCGATACAATGCCCGATATGCGGCGGTTGAGCAGTACGGTGGTCGTGGTGGCGGGGGACGGGGCCGCGGACGTGGTCGCCGGGCTCGACAGGCTGCACAACGTACGGGCGATCCCGCGGGGCGATCGCCGGCCTGCCGAGGTGATGGAGATCGCCGGGCGGTCGGCGGCGACGTACGTCGTGCACGACGCCGATCCGCTCGCCGACGTCGCCGCGGCCTGGACGGAGTTCTTCGACGGCACCGGGGTGGCCGGCGCCCTGGAGGTGGCCGTCGAGGCCGCGCTGGGCGAGTTGCGCGCCGACCGGCTGGTGCTGCCCGACTACTACCTGGTGCTGGACGCCGACGGGATGACGGAGACGTGGCGGCACTGGTGGCTCGGGGTGCTGGGCGGAGCCGCGCCGGTACGGGTCGTGCCGGTGCCCGCCTCGGCGGCGGCCGTCGCCGAGGAGCTGGGCCGGCTGACGGCGGGCCGGTGGTGGCCCACCGACCTGGAGGGATGGCTACGCGGGCTGCCTCGCGTCGTACCCGACCAGGCGGGTCTGCCCGGCTCCGGCGCGGTGGTGGCCTAGCCGGACGCTTCGGATGGGGTGAGCCGCTCGGTCATACTGAGCCTTCATGAAGATCGCGCGGCCTGCGGCGTCCGTCATGGTGTGGATCGGCGCGGCCGCCGGATGCTCGGGGCGGGCGGTGGTGGTCGGTACGGACTGCCGCCAAGTGCGCGCCAAGTCGTCCACCATTCCCCTGCAACTCGCGCTCCCTACCGTGAGGACACCGGCCCTCGACGGCCGGTCTCGCAAGGGGAGGGGCTCAATGAGACAGGTCTACAAGGTCCTGGCCTATCTGATCGCGATCGAGGTGGCCGTACAGGCGTCGATGGTGGTCTGGTTCGACGCCGGGCTCGGCAAGTGGGTCGGGGAGGGCGGCGTCGTCGACAAGTCGCTCGTCGAGAGCGGGCAGGCGCCGTTCCCCGAGTTCATGGGGGTCGTCATCCACGGCATGAACGGGATGTTCGTCATCCCGCCTCTCGCGCTGCTCCTGCTGATCACCTCGTTCTGGGCGAAGGTCCCCGGAGCCGTGAAGGCGGCCGGCCTGGTGCTCGCGCTCGTCGTCCTGCAGGTCACGTTCGGTCTCTTCGGCCACGACATCCCGCTGGTGGGCGCCGTGCACGGCATCAACGCGCTGCTGCTGTTCGGCTCGGCGATCTACGCGGCGCGCCGTGGCGCGGCCGTGAGCGGGCCGGTCGCCGTTCAGCCCGCGGCTCAGGGCTGACGGCGCGTCCGATGGTTCGACAGTCCCCGGGCGGCGGCCGTGTCCGTCGCATCGTCGCGGGGGTCGCGACGGTGGCCGTCCTCGGGCCGCTGGCCTGGCTCTGGCAGGACAGCCTGATGCCGGAGGCGTACTCGGTCATGGACATGGGGTACGCCGACTACGGAGGCGGCCCGCACGGCCCCTCCGGGCACGAGACGCACGCGGCGGGAGGAGCCTCGGCCCATGCGTCGGCCCACGCCGGGGCTCATGCCGGGGCCCACGGGCCGGGGGCCGGGCGCGACGTGACGGAGCTGATCGCCGACGCCGGCCGCCCGGCCGACGTCTCGGTGACCATGGTCGCCCGCAAGCAGCCCTTCCGGCTGCCCTCCGGCCGCGCGTTCGACGGCTTCACGCTCAACGGCCAGTCCCCCGGCCCCGTCATCAAGGCGGCCAAGGGACAGCTGGTCCAGGTGCGGCTGATCAACGAGTCGGTGCCGGGCGGCATCACGCTGCACTGGCACGGCGTGGACGTGCCCAACGCCGAGGACGGGGTCGCCGGCGTCACGCAGGACGCGGTCGGCATCGGCAAGGAGTTCACCTACCGGTTCGTCGCCGATCGCGCGGGCACCTTCTGGTACCACTCTCACCAGATGTCGCACGAGCAGGTCCGAGGGGGGCTGCTCGGGGCGCTGGTGGTCGAGCCGGGACCGGGCAAGGGCGAGGTCACCGACGCCGTGGCGCTGGTGCACCTGTACAACGGGGTCCGCACCGTCAACGGGCTCGAGGGCGACGTCCGCGTCGAGGCGAAGCCGGGCGCGCGGGCGCGGGTGCGGGTCGTCAACACCGAGTACGGCGTCATGCCGGCCTGGGTCAGCGGCGCCCCGTACCGGCTGGTGGCCGTCGACGGCACGGAGGTCAACGGGCCCGCGCCGGTCACGGGCAAGGCCCTCGCGGTCGCCGCCGGAGGACGCGCCGACATCGAGGTGACCATGCCCGAGAACGGCTCCCCCGTCCGGATCCACCTGGGCGGCCCCACCGGCGTCGTGCTCGGCTCGGCGTCGTACGACGCTCCCCCGGTGTCCCGGCCGGCGGCGACGCTCGACCCGCTCACGTACGGCACCCCGGCGCGGCCGGCCTTCGACCCCGGCAGACCCGACCGGCGGTTCGAGTACGACATGGGGCGCCGTCCCGGCTTCCTCGACGGGGTCCCGGGGCTGTGGTGGACGATCAACGGCCACCTCTACCCCGACGTGCCCATGTTCCACGTGACCGAGGGCGACGTGGTGCGGATGCGCATCGCCAACCACAGCGGTGAGCCCCATCCCATGCACCTGCACGGCCATCACGCGGTGGTCCTCAGCCGCGACGGCGTGCCCGCCACCGGCAGCCCCTGGTGGGTGGACTCCCTCGAGGTCGCGGCCGGCGAGTCGTACGAGATCGCGTTCGTCGCCGACAACCCCGGTGTGTGGATGGACCACTGCCACAACCTGCCCCACGCCTCCCAGGGGCTCGTCACCCACCTGGTGTACGAGGGGGTCACCACCCGCTTCACCGTGGGCGGCTCGGCGGAGAACGAGCCGGAGTAGAGCCGCTACGGGGCGGCGGCGCGGAGCGCGTCGCGCTCCCAGAGCGGCGCCCCCCAGCGGCGGGCGACCTCCACGGCGTGCCGGAAGTGCTCGGCGGCCTCGTCCCGGCGGCCCAGGAGGAGGGCGAGCTCGCCCGGCGATGTGCGCGAGCATCGCGCGCCCGCACAGCCCGACCGTCAGGGCCTCCGCATCTGGTACGCGCGCGGTCTCCATGCCCCGGTCGATGTGGGCCCGCAGCCCGCCCACGCCCCCCGGGCGCCCGCCACCTTGGTCAGGGTCCACTCCAGAGCCACCTCGATGGCCCATGCACTGTTGCATATAATTCGCAGATGCATAGTTATGGCATCAAAACGGCGAGCAGGGACCACCTCGAGGAGGCGCGGGCCGTGATGCTCGACACCGTCCATCGGGACTTCGGCACCGGATACGTACCGCGCTGGCACGGCGACATCATCGATCCCGAGCGCTTCTACCTCGCCCCGCCCCGGCACACGCTGCTGGTGGCTGTCGACGAACGGGACGGGGCGGTGGCCGCCACGGCCGCACTGGACGCGCGCGGGCCCACACACCCGCCGTCCCCCCGCTGGCTGGCGGGGCGTTACCCGTCGGGCGAGACCGCGCAGCTGCGGCGGGTGTACGTGCGGCCCGAGCACCGGCGGCGCGGGCTGGCCCGGCGGCTGGTCGCCGAGTTGGTGGCGTTCGCCAAGGCCGACGGCGGCTACCGGTCGGTCTATCTGCATACGTATCCGCATTCGCCGGGCGCGATGGACCTGTGGCGGTCGCTGGGCACGGTTGTCTGCGACGAGCGCGATGAGGTGTCCGGCGGCGGGAGCGGGATCGTCCACTTCGAGATCCCGATGAGGTGACACCCCAATTTAAAATGAAAACCATAATCAGTTACTCTTCGAGAGGTGCCCCATGGCCGGGACACCGGAAAGACGAGAAAGACGACAACGCGCACCATGAGACTCCCCCGCCGTCGGCTGATAGCCGGCCTCCTCCTCACCCCCTTCCTGTCCGGCTGTTTCGCCTCCCCTGCCGGCGGAGGCGCGTCCCCCGCAGGCTCGTCCGGCTCCTCAGAGGGCGGACGGCTTCGGGTGGCGCTCGCCTTCCCCCCCACGGAGAACTTCTCGCCGTATGGGGATGACGCCTACCAACTGTCCCGGCTCGGTGTCTCGGAAGGCCTGACCCAGCTGGATGCCAACGGCACCGCGATCCCGGCGCTCGCGGAGTCCTGGAGCACCGAGAACGGCGGCCACAGCTGGCTGTTCACGCTGCGGGACGCGAAGTTCCAGGACGGCAGTGAGGTCACCCCGGACGCCGTCGCGTCCGCCCTCACCCGTGCCGCGCAGGCCGAGCCGGAGCTGGTCGCCTTGTCCGGGGTGAAGCTGACCGCCAAGGCCGTGGGCGACAACCAGGTGCGCGTCAGTACCGAAACCCCCGACCCCGTGCTGCCGCTGCGGCTGTCCAGTCCACGCCTGGCGGTGTTCTCCCCGAAGGCGTACACGAACAAGGGCACCGTGAACCCTGTCGGCACCGCCACGGGGCCGTTCCAACTGAAGCAGATCACCGGCGACACGGCGGCCTCCCTGGACCGCTTCGACGGCTATTGGGGCGGACGCGCCCAGGCCCCCGGCATCGACGCGACGTTCATAGCCGACGGCACCGCCCGCGCCAACGCGCTGCGCACCGGCCAGGCCGACATCGCCGAGTCCCTGCCCGTCGCCCAGCTCGCCGCCCTGGACAAGGCGACGGTCCATGAGAAGCCGACCGCGCGCAACGTCGTCCTGCACCTGAACACGGAGTCCGGCCCGTTCGCCGACCCGGCGCTGCGGGCCGCCGCCCGGGAGGCCATCGACACCTCCGTCCTCGCCAACACCGTGTACGAGGGCTACGCCAAGCCCGGCCAGGGCATCTACGGCCCCGCGCTGACCTGGGCCGCGGGCAAGCGGATCGAGCCGAAGGGACGGGCGAGGGCCACACATCCGAACGGCGCCTCCATCACGATCGCCACCTACAGCAACCGGCCCGAGCTGCCCGAGGTCGCCCAGGTGCTGCAGCAGCAGCTGCAGAAGGCCGGGTTCAAGGTGAAGCTCGACGTACGTGACGTGGCGCGGTTCGAAGGCGACGCGCTGGCGGGGAAGTTCGACGCCGTCGTCTACGCCCGCAACGTCTTGTCGGACACCGGGGACCCCGTCTCCGTCCTCGCCAGCGACTACACCTGCGAGGGCAGCAACAACCAGTCCCAGCTGTGCGACAAGAAGGTCGACCAGGCCGTCGCCAAAGCCGCATCCGTCACCGACGCCGTCCAGCGCCAGGACGCCGCCATGGCGGCCGAAGCCGCCGTCCTGGCCACGGGCGCGGTGGTCCCGCTGGTGCACATGAAGATCGCCATGGGCATCGCCAGGCCGGTCAAGGGGACGCTCATGGACCCGTACGAGCGTCTCGTCGTGGGCACGGGAACCCGGCGCTGAACAGATGTCCGGCCGTGTGAAAGGCGATAACACCGTCATACCCGCCGCGCTGCGCGCCTTCGTGCGGGGCGGCGGGCTCACGCTGGCGTGGCGGGGAGCGCTCACCGCCGCCCTGGTGTGCGTAATCGGACTGCTGCCGTGGCTGTCGCGCACCGATCCGGCGCTGACCGTCCTCAAGGCGCGGTCCGCGGAAGGCGATCCCACCCCGGAGGCCTTGCGGGCCGTACGGGACGAACTCGGCCTGGACGACGGCCCGCTGTGGCTGCTCGTCCACTGGCTCGGCGGGCTGCTGCGCGCGGACGCCGGCCGGTCCTGGGTCTCCGGCACCGACGTGCTGCCCTCCGCCGCCCAGGCCCTCGGCGTGTCCCTCATGCTGATGGCCGGGTCCCTCACGGTTGCCGTGTGCACGGCCGCGGCGGTGTGCATCCGCACGCTGTGGTCCGGCTCGCGGCGCCGGCTCGGCGGACGCGCGGCCGGCGGCACGGCGACAGCGGTACTGGCGGCGCTGCCGGAGTTCCTCATCGCCTCCGTTCTGGCCTCGGTGATCGGCGTGCAGCTCGGCTTGCTGCCCGCCCTCGGCTGGTACGGCCCGCAGTGGATGGTGCTGCCCTCGCTCGCCCTCGGCCTGCCGGCCGGAGCAGTACTCGGTCGCATGCTGGACGACCTGCTGCCCGGCGCGTTCGTCGAGCCGTGGGCCCTGGCAGCCGCCGCCCGCGGCATCCCGCCCACGTCGGTGGCCCGGCAGGCGCTGCGGCGCTGCGTGCCCGCGCTGCTGCCCAACCTGGGGCTGTTCGCGGTCGGCCTGAGCGGCGGCGCCGTGGCCGTCGAGCAGATCTTCGACATCCACGGCCTCGGCCGGCTCACCCTGCGCGCCGCGCTCGCCCAGGACCTTCCCGTCCTCCAGACCGGCACGCTCGCCCTGATCGTGCTCGCGGCGACCGCCGGGGTGCTGGCCCGGCTCGCGGCCAGGCTGCTCATCGGACCGGCGCTGCGCGACGGCGCCCTGCACAGCCTGCACCGGCCCACCCCGCCCGCGCCGCGGACGTTGCCACTGCTGTACGGGGCGCTGCTCGCCGCCGTCATCGGCCTCGGCCTTCAGCGCGACCCGCTCGCCCTGGACACCGCCGCCCGTCTCCAAGCCCCGTCCTGGATGCACCCGTTCGGCACCGACGCCCTCGGCCGCGACGTCCTGGCCCGCATCGGCCACGGCGCCCTGAACACCCTCGCCATCGCCCTGGCGGTGAGCGCCGCCGCCCTCGTCACCGGCGCGCTCCTGGGTCTGCTGCCCCGGCTGTCCAGACCGATGGCCGACACCGTCAACGCCGTACCCGCCGTCCTGGCCGGCCTCCTTGTCACTGGGATCGCGGGCGGCGGCCCGTGGACACCCGCACTCGCGGTCGCCGCCGTCGCCTGGGCACCGCTGGCGACCCACACCTCGGCCCTCCTGGAGCAGGAGCGCGCCACCACCCACCTGACCGCCACCCGAGCGCTCGGCGCCGGACCCTGGTACCTGCTCACCCGAGAGCTGCTCCCAGCCGTCCTGCCACCCGTGATCCGCCATGCCCTGCTACGGCTGCCCGGCATCGCCCTGAGCCTGGCCGCCCTCGGCTTCCTCGGCCTCGGCTCCCAGCCGCCGTCCCCGGAGTGGGGCCTGCTGCTCGCCGAGAACCAGCCCTACGCAGAACGCGCCCCCTGGGCCGTCCTCACCCCGGCCGCCGTCCTCGCCCTGCTCGGCGCGCTGGCGGTGACGGCGGCGGGCGGCGTACGCCGGCCCCGGCTGAAGCCGCGCTCAGGCCAGCCGGCCCAGCCGGCGCAACTCGTGCCGGAGCCACCCCAAACACCCCTACTCACACCACCCACGCACACTCCTTGAGCGGCCCCCCATGACGTACTTGATCTCCCGCACCCTCGCCCGAGCCACCCGGATCCCGAAGCCCGCACGCCGGCGGACCTGGACGAAGCTGTCACCGCTCCTGCGCCTGCTAATCCTCACCCAGTTCGCCTTCAACATCGGCTTCTACGCCGTACTGCCGTTCCTGGCCCAACACCTCGGCACCGCGATCGGCATGGCCGGCTGGATGGTGGGCTTCGTCCTGGGTTTGCGCACCTTCAGCCAACAGGGACTGTTCGTCGTCGGCGGGTGGCTCGTGGACCGCTACGGCGTACGCCCGATCGTCCTGACCGGCTGCACCCTGCGGATCGCCGGGTTCGCCTGGCTGGGGTACGCCGAGACGACCTGGGCCGTGATCGGGGCGGTGCTGTCGATCGGCTTCGCCGCCGCCCTGTTCTCCCCCGCCGTCGAATCCGAGGTGGCCCGGCAGGCGATGATCACGGAGCAGGAGGGGCACGGCCCCCGCACGAGGGTGCTGGCGCTGTTCACCGTGGCCGGCCAGGCGGGTGCCTTCGTCGGCCCGCTGCTCGGTGGCCTGCTGCTCGCCGTGGACTTCCGCATCGCCTGCCTTGCCGGGGCCACCGTCTTCGTGTTCGTCCTGGCCGGGCACGCGTGGCTGATGCCCCAGCACATCCCCGGCCGTACGCCGACCCGGGAGCGAGGCGGGGTACGCGCGATGCTGCGTAACCGCCGCTTCCTCGCCCTGTGCTGCGCGTACGGCGCCTATCTGCTCGCCTACAACCAGCTCTACCTCTCCCTGCCGGACGAGGTGGAGCGCGCGGCCGGCTCCCAGACGCCCCTGTCCTGGCTGTTCGCTCTCTCCTCCCTGCTGGTCGTCTTCGCCCAGCTCCCCGTCACCCGCGGGATCGGCGACCGGCTCGACCTGCGCCGCTCCATGGCCATCGGGCTGCTCCTCGTCGCGGCCGGCTTCGCGGTCGTCGCCGCCGCGCGCCCCGCTGACTGGACGGGTGTCGCCGGTCTGCTCCCCGCCGCGGGATACGTCGTCCTGCTCACCCTCGGCCAGATGCTGGTCGTCCCCGCAGCCCGCGCCTGGGTGCCCGATCTCGCCGAGAACGGACGGCTCGGCCTCTACACCGGCGCGCTGTCCTCTGTCTCCGGACTGATCGTCCTCATCGGCAGCTCCGCCACCGGCTTCCTGTTCGACCTGGGCCTCCCTACCGCCGTGCCATGGTTGCTCCTCGCCGCCGTCCCGGCTCTGGCGGTGGCCCTGCTGCCCCGCAGTCCGGGAGAGGCCAGGGTCGCGGGGGCGGCGCCCGGTGAGCCGGCACCGCCGCGCTGACGCCGGCGGGGTGTCGTGGTCGCGTTGCCCTCCAGGATGCGGTCGCGGACGTAACTTGTCTTGGCTAAGTTAGCATGTTAAGTTACTGGATGTGGAACGCAGCCTGAGCTTCTACCTGCACGTTCTGACGGCCCGCCTGGATCGGGCGGCTGACCGGATCCTGCGGGCCGAGCACAACGTGTCCTACAGCCGCTTCCTCGCCCTCGCCCTGGTCGGCGAGCTCGAGGGCGCCACTCAACGCGTCCTGGCCGAATACCTCGGCGTCACGGAGCCGTCGGTGAGCCGCATGACCGGCGTCCTGGCCGGCGAGGGGCTGCTTGACGTGCAGCCCGACCCGGCCGGGGGCAACCGCCGCCGGCTGCGTCTGACAGAGCGGGGTGCGCGACTCGTCGCCGCGGGACAGCGGACCCTCGAAGACCGGCTGGCCATGGTGGTGGCCGAAAGCGGCGTGCCGTACGACCAGTATGTCCGTTACACCGCCCAGCTGCTTGAGACGTTCGACCGCCTTGAAAGGGAACGAGAGGTGTCCACATGAGCACGATCGCCCACTCCGCCGATGGCACGCCGATCAGCTACCAGAGCGTGGGATCCGGTCCTGACCTCCTCATCGTGGGTGGCGCGAATCGCACCGCCAAGGATTACCTGCCGCTGGCCACCGCGTTGGCCGGCGCCTTCACCGTGCACGTGGTCGACCGGCGCGGGCGCGGCGCCAGCGGCCCCCAGGGACCCGACTACAGCCTGGAGAAGGAGGTGGAAGACCTCCTTGCCGTCCAGAAGCGGACGGGGGCACGCCTGGCGGTCGGTCACAGCTACGGCGGTCTGGTCGTCATGGAAACCGCGCGCGTGCTCCAGCTCTTCGATCGCGTCGCCGTCTACGAACCCGGCGTCATCGCTCAGCCCGAACCCACCGCCTGGATGGCGCCTTACCGCGAACGCCTCGCCGCGGGCGACGCTTATGGCGCGTTCATCCATTTCATTCGCGGTTCGGGAGGCGCACCGGCCTTCATGACCAAGATGCCGGACTGGTATCTGCGCCTGGTGCTCCGCGTCGTTTTCCGGGGGCCGGCCTGGCGGAGCCTGCTCGAGCCCAACCTGGCCGAACACGAGCAGTTAGCGGCCCAATACGGACGGCTCCCCGAGTTCGCCGCCGTCAGCGCGCAGGTGCTGATCCTTGACGGCAGCCGCAGCACCCCCGCCGCCAAGGCCAACTGCGCCGCTCTGCGCGACACCCTGCCCCACGCCACCTACGAAACCCTGGAGGGGTTGAACCACTTTGGCCCGGAAGGCAAATCAGCCCGGGTCGTGGCCAAGCGAGTGCTGGCGTTCTGCCGCTGATAGCCGAGGTCAACTCATCGCTCATCGCCGCGAGGATGTCACGCCACCGGCGCGGGTCCTGCATGCCGGCCTCGTACGTCGCCCCTGCCAACGAGCGGGGCAGCTGAGACCTCCCCGGCCAGGCGGTAGCGCAGGGCGATGGGTTCTCACGGTCAAGTCTTCCTAGCTAGCCGTTGCGCACGAGCCGCCACCGATTGTCGGCGGTGCCGTTGTCCGAGTCCTGGACCGCGAATGCGCCGACAGCCGTGGAGTTGTTCTGGATGGCGAGCAGCTTGCCGCTGTTCACGTTGCGAATCTTGTAGGTGCCGTCGCCGAGGTCGACGAGGGTCCAGCGGTGGTCGGCGGTGCCGTTGTCGGACCATTGGAGTACCTGTGCGCCGTCCGCGGTTGACATGTCGCGCACGCCGAGCACCTTACGGCTGTTGACGTTGCGGAACCGTACTGCGTCGCCATCCGCGATCATCTCCCAGTTGTGGTCGGCGGTACCGGAGTCCGACCACTGCAGCGCGAGGCCGCCGTCGGCTGTGGACATGTTCTGGATGCCCAGCACCAGGCCGCTGCCCACGTTCACGAGGCGGTGGCTCGCGACGCTCTGCCCACTGGCGTTCCAGTAGACCGTGTAGTTGTGGCCGTGCGCCTCATAGAACGGGCCTAAGTTGACCGTGGATCCGTTGGCGGTCGCGGTGAAGGCAAGCTCGGTGCCGCTGGTCCGCCTGATCGAGGAGGTGTTCAGGGACGGCAGGGAGCTGAGCGTGGTGTTGCCGTAGTTACCGGACAACACGACCGGTCCATAGGTCGCCGCGACCACGTTCGCGTTGTCGTTGGCCGCCCGCATGACGATTTGCATGGGCAGGCGCACGGTGACGGTGTCGCCGGAGGTCCAGGAGCGGGTGAGGATGGCGTAGCCGCCGGGCGTGGTGGCGATGTTCTGTGCGGTGCCGTTGACGCTGACAGTGGCCCCGCTGGTCCAGGAGGGGATACGGATACGCATCGACCATGACCCGCTCACGTCGCCGGTGACCTCCAGAGTCGTGGTGTCGCCGACGGGGTAGGAGGTGGTCTGGGTGACCGTGATCCCGCGCTGTGACCAGGTCAGCACCGACGGCAGGAACATGTTCACGATCAGCGTGCTGTCGCTGTAGAAGTAGATGGAGTCCATCAGCCTGGTGTGCATTTCCAGGCCGGTGCCCTGGCAGCACCAGAAGCTGTCATAGTCGGTGCTCCAGGTGCCGCCGCCCCACGCCGGTCCCACACCACGGCGGCCTCCCGGCTTGAGCGGGGTGAAGTAGGTGACGTGCCCGTGGCTGTCGGCGGGATTCTGCTGGCCGATCATCTGGTTCAGCCACGCCCGCTCGTAGTAGTCGAACAGCGCGGCCCGGTTCGGATCCAGCGAGAACAGCTCCCGGGTGAGCGTCAGCATGTTGAAGGTGTTGCAGCTTTCGCACGTGTCCTGGTTCAGGTAGGCGGCGATGGCGTTGGGCGGCCGGAAGTGCTCGGCCTGGCTGTTGCCGCCGATGATGTAGGTGTGCGCGTTGACGCACATGTTCCAGGCGTTGGTGGCGATGTCGCGGTAGCGTGTGGTGCCGGTGGCCTTGTACTCCCGGGCTGCGCCGATCCACTTGGGAACCTGGGTGTTAGCGTGCAGTCCGTTGAGCTGGTCCTGGTTGGCCGCGAGCGGGTTGAACACCGCGGCGTGGTCGAACCGTTGCGCGGCGGTCAGCCAGCGCGCGTCGCCGGTCTGCTGGTAGATGTCCGTCAGCACGGCGTTCATGCCACCGAACTCGGTCCGCAACATGGACTGCATCTGTTGGCCGCTCAGCCGACCTGTGCGCCAGTCGACCCACCCAGCCAGGCTCAACAGCACGTCTCGGGCCTGGGTACTGCCCAAATGGCGCCAGACCTCCAGCAGGCCCGCCAGGGTCTTGTGGATGCAGTAGTACGGCACGTTGCCGTTGGACAAAGTGCCTGCCTCGAGAGCGCTGAAGTCGGACTCCGGGAAGCCGGACAGATACCCGGTGTTGAACCCGGCGGCGCCGTTGTTGGCTTGGCACTTGGCCAGCTCCGCCACCATGGAGTTGGCCTTGTCCCGGCAGGTGGTGTCCCCTGTCACCGCATAGGCCTGCGCCCATGCCGCGAGGAAGTGCCCCTGCACATGGGTGCGGAACGGGAAGTCGCGCGCGTCCCAACCGCCGTTGGAGGCGGCACCGTTGGTGGACAACCGGTGGTTGGCCCGGAAGTTGTACAGCAACCGATTGACATCGACGAACCGCAGATAGTTCAGCGTACGGTTCTGGTTGTCCAGCCAGCGACTGGCGGTCAGCCGCACCTGACCGAGTTCGAACGCATACGCCGATACACCGATGTCCGGTCGAGCCGGGGCGACCGCGGCCCTGGCCGCGGAGACGCCGACCTGCCCGATGGCGGAGGCGGCGACGGAGATGCCGGCGGCCTGGAGCAACCGGCGGCGGCTGAACGATGAGGACGACACATGGCCTCCTGGGCGTCTCAAGGACACGGTTGCTGTTGGCGCGAACAGACCAGGACGGGTCGCTGCCGGCAAGAATGACGGGCGCTCTCGCCGGGGTGCCAGAATCACTCAGTCCCCAACGCGAGGCCAGCCCGGCAGGTTGACTTCAGTGCACTTGTTAACGCTAACAAAGTATGGGCGAACCGAAGCTCCACTCCTTGAAGGAGTCATGGACGGTGGTACCGCAGAGCCAATACGAGGCGACCGGATCCGTCAAGGCCCAGCCGCCCTTCCCGCGGGCCCTTACGCCGCACGCAGAGCCTCATCTGCCTCTATGGAGCCGGCATCCCACTATCCGAGGATGCCTGTGATGGAAACTTTCATCGCCTGCGCCCCCGTACGTCTGCGAAAATCCTGGTGGGCCCGTCCGGCAGGGTTGGCGCCGCGACCCGCTCCCGCGCCTCTCCGACTGACCGAACAAGGGACACCACATCCAAGCTCACGCCGCTTCCTTCGTCTGGTGGCTGATGCCGGGTGCGCCCGTGGGCCCTCCACGTCCGGGGCCGGATGCGGACCGATGCCGACCGTCAGGGCTCTGACGGTGATCTGTAGGCGGAGGGCGAACTCGCCCATGCGCACCTCAAAGCCGACGGTGGCATCCCGGGCCACCTCCGGGTGGCAGGTGGCGCGGAAGGCCATGGCCACCGATTCGGCGGTGACGACCTCGCCGGGCAGGGCTCACCAGGGCAGGGCTCACCGGGGCAGGGTTCGCCGGGGCAGGGTTCGCCGGGGCAGGGTTCGCCGGGCAGGGCTCACCAGGGCAGGGCTCACCGGGGCAGGGTTCGCCGGGGCAGGGTTCGCCGGGGCAGGGCTCGGTCATCGTGCGGGCGCCCCAGCGGCCGAGCTCGGTCAGTGCCGATTCCAGATCGCGTCCGTGGTCGGTGAGCTCGTAGACGATCGCGCGCTCGGGGTGGGCCAGCGCGCGGCGGGTAGCCAGGCCCGCCTCCTCGAGTTGCTTGAGGTGGGTCGACAAGATGTCGGTCGGAATGGCGGGAACCTACGAGGCGTCCGCCGCGGTGTGGCCGCACCGGACCGGTGAGAGCGCACCCTGTTCCGCCTGCCGTACGAGAGCGCGGCCCGCGCGGAAGAGGTCTGGGCACTCGGCGTCGCCGGCCTCGACCAGCGCAACCGACGCGCTCGCGTACGGCGCAAGGGCGGCGCGCTCGACATCATCGTCTGGCAAGCGCCGACGCCCCGGCTGCTGCCGCGCTTGCTGGACGGCCGCCGGGCCGGGCCGGTGTTCCGCACCGACCGGCGCGCCTGCCTGGCGCTGCCGCCGGCCGACCTCGAGCCCGCCTCCGGCCGGGCCCGGCTGTCCTGGCGCTGGGCCGCCGAGCTGTTCGAGCAAGCAACCACTGATCTGCCTGGCGGCTCGTGCAGGCTGCACCAACCGCGTGACAGCGCGCTGACCCACGCTGCCGGAGAGGGCGCCGACACCTCCACGCCGCCGGCCTGCTCAGGCCACACCTCGGTCGCCTCGCTGGCCCGCTACGCCCGCGTCTCACCGGAGGCGCCGGCGCCCCTCAGCGTCCGGCTACGCCGAGCCTGCTCTCCTGGGCACCAACCCGCACATCCAGCGAAATACACCTCTTTAGGAGGTATCGAGTTGTTTGGGCGGTTTGTCATGAATTACTGTACAGCGGCACCCCCCGAATCCTCCTATGCGTCCCAAAGAGGCTGGTCATGGCTATGTCCCGAAATATCAGGAAAAGCTGGGCGGTGGTGGTCGCCATCGTCCTCGCCTTGGCCATGGCGTCCCCGGCGTCCGCCGCCACCGCGTCCGCGCCCAAGCGGCCGAACATCATCTTCTTCCTCGTCGACGACATGTCGGCCGAGCTGCTCCAGTACATGGACACGGTCAAGAGCCTCGCCCACGACGGCACCACGTTCAGCGACTACTACGTGGCCGACTCGCTCTGCTGCCCGTCCCGGGCGACCATGTTCACCGGCGAGTTCCCGCACAACACCGGCGTGCGCACCAACCAGGGCTACGATCACGGCGGCTATTCGGCGTTCCAGAAGCATGAGAGCAGGACGTACGCCGTCTCCCTGCACCAGGCCGGATACCGCACGGGCTACCTCGGCAAGTACATCAACGAGTACCCCGCGGGACGCGGCTACAAGGTGCCGCCGGGCTGGGACGAGTGGCATGTGAGCGCGGCCGGCGGCTACAACGAGTTCAAGTACCGGCTCACCCACTACATCAGGGAGGAGTCGGGCAACAGGCGGAAGACCGATCCCTCTGGCGGCAAGTACCTGGTGGACGAGCTGGGGCAGCGGGCGGTCGGCTTCATCGAGCGCTCCCGCAGGTACGCCCCGGGCGAGCCGTTCTTCCTCCAGGTCTCCCCCTTCTCGCCGCACAACCGGGTCAACGTCAAGCCCGGCGACACGGAGCCGCGCTTCCCGCCGGCGGAACGTGACCGGCCGAAGGACCGCTTCCCCGGCGGGGAGTTCCCCCACGGCGACTGCGGGGGTCCCGACTGCGACAGCATCGACGTGGCGTCCCTGCCCTCGTTCAACGAGGACACCGCCGACAAGCCCTCCTGGGTACGGCGGGCGCCGCTCGGCCCGAAGATCGTCAACCAGCTCCGTGAGGACTTCCGCGACCGGATCCGCATGGTGCAGTCGATCGACGACATGGTGGGGCACGTCCTGTCCGCGCTGACCGAGCAGGAGAAGCAGAACACGTACATCGTCTTCACCAGCGACAACGGCTTCCACCTCGGGCAGCACCGCCTGGTGCGCGGCAAGGCCACCGCCTACGACCACGACGTACGGGTGCCGCTCCTGGTACGGCGCCCGGCCGCCGGGCCGCGCGGCGACTTCGCGACCAGCGCCATCGCCCAGAACGTGGACCTGTTCGCGACCTTCCTCGACATGGCCGGCGTCGACAGGGCGACGCGTGACAGCCGCGACGGCCGCAGCCTGCTCCCCCTCATCCAGGGCCAGAAGGTGACCGGCTGGCGCGACGCGGCACTGATCGAGCACGTCAAGCCGACCCCGAACGCGCCCGGCCAGCAGGACCCCGACGCGGACGCCCTCAAGAAGGGCAACTCCCGTCCGCCCACCTACAACGCCGTGCGGACCGCCGGGGACCTGTACGTCGAGTACAAGGGCGATCCGACGCCCGAGTACTACAACACCGTCACCGATCCACGGGAGGAGTCCAACGACCCGCGCAACGCCAGAACGGCCGGCCTGAGCAAGGCCCTGGCCGCTCTCGTGAGTTGCGGCAAGCCCGGCGCGGTGGACTGCTGGACGGCGGCTCACCTGCGCTGACCCGCCTCCGGGCGGGAGCGGCCCTGGGACGACTCCGGGGGAACGGCTTGACGGATGATCTTCGATGCACCAGATTGTTCGCGTCTTTCAGGACCGTTCCCAAGGAAACCCATGAAGCGAAGCATCGTCGGTGTCGTCGTGGTCGCGGGCATGGTGCAGCTCGCCACCACGCCCGCGCAGGCAGCAACCAAGATAGACCCGGTCAAGGCGCTCACGTCCGAGTTGGCCGCCGGCAGGGCCGTCAACGTCCGGTCCACGGTGAAGGTGACCTTCGCGCGCGACCTCGTCACCACCTCCGACCTGGAGGGCACGATCGGATTCGGCCCTCGGGGCGCGACCGCGTCCGATGTGGCCCAGACCCTGCGGTACAGCGAGAAGCTGCGCCGCAGCATGATGAAGGCGAGCCCGGAGGAGACCGAGGCCCTGCAGGAAGGGCCGATCAGAATGATTTCCTCCGGGGACGCGAGCTACGTCTCCGGTCCGGTGGTCGACGACGCGCTGCCCGAGGGCACGAGCTGGGTGCGCTACCGGCGGACGGAGCTGCCGGCGAGCAATCTGCTGCTCGAGATCCTGGAGCCTGCCACGCTCAAGACGCTCCTGGCCCACCGGACCTCCTACCGCGACGGGGTGGTGAAGGGATCGATCAAGGCCACCAAGCTCGCCGCGGTCTCCTCCTCCTTCGCCTCGCGCTTCGGGACGCGCTTCAAGAAGGGCCGCGACGGCAAGATCTCCTACACCCTGTGGCTCGGCCCGGCCGGCCTGGTCGAGCGCCTGTCCGCCAAGGCCGTCCTGCCCCGCGCCAAGGGCTCCGTCACGATCGAGTCGAGCAGCCGGTACGCGGACTGGGGCCGTCAGGTCACCGTTCTCCTGCCTCTGCGGGGAGAGGTGATCGACCGGGAGCAGGTCGCGGACGACGTGCCGTACCAGGCCCCGGGGATCTGGAACTAGGCGGACGGCGCTCACGGCCCCGTTCTGACGGTCAGCCTGCGGAGCTCGTATCCGCCGATGTCGTTGTTGAAGCTCACCTGGGGCGCCGACGCCATCCGGACGCCGTCCATGGCGAAGAGGCGGCTGAGGAAGACGTCGGCCTCCAGGACGGCGATGCCCGCTCCGGGACACCGGTGCGGGCCGTCGCCGAAGGACAGGGCCGCGGCGCCCGTACCGCCGCCGTCGATGGCGCGGCCGGGGCACATCGACAGCGGCTGCGAGCCCACGGCTCGGGGATCGGTGTTCGCCGCGTCGACGAACACGTCGATCAGCGCGCCCGCGGGCACCGTGACCGGCCCGTCGTCGCCGGGCAGGTCGAGCGGGGCCGTGGTGCGCCGGCGCAGCCGCGCCACGACGGGTTCGAGCCGCAGGATCTCGTGCAGGACGGCGAGGCGGCCGGGCTCGTCCGCCGCGCGATAGCGCTCCAGCAGCCCGTCATCGGTGAACAGGTGCCAGGCCGCGACGCAGATGAACTCGCGCGTGGTCACCATGCCGGCCGCGGCGAAGGTCAGGCACTCGCCGAGGATCTCGGCGGCCGTGCAGCCCTCGGAGAGCAGGTGCGAGATGAGGTCGTCGCGCGGCTCGCGGCGGTGGTCGCGGATCGCCGGGCGGACGTCGGCCAGGTAGACGCGCAGCCAGTTGACGTTCTGCCGGACCAGCCAGTAGATCCCGCGCGGGCTGGTCAGGCCGGGCCTGCCGAACTTCTCCGGAAAGAAGCGTTCCAGCCTGCCACGGATGCCGGGCCTGCTCGACGTGAGGCCGATGATCGCGCTCGCCACCTCGATCGCCATGCCGAAGCTCAGCTCGGAGAGCTGTGCCTCGCCCGCTTCCCGCAACGTGGCGAGCTGCCTTTCGGCGGTCTCCGCCATCAGAGCGCGATAGCGCTCGTCCACGCGGCGGGGGGTGAAGTACTTCGCGGTCTGCCGGCGGTGCTCGCGGTGCTCGGGCCCGTCCCGGTAGAGGACGGGACGGCGGATCCTGGCGGGCAGCTTCTCCACGGTCTCGACGCCCAGCCCGGCCTGGACGGTGCCGTCGCCGCGCAGCACGGCGCGGGCCTGGGCGTAACCGCGGACCTCCCACGTGCCGTCGCCGGCGTGCCTGACCGGGCAGGTCTCGTGCGCGGTCGGGCGCCGGACCTTGCGCGCGTCCCCGCTGTGGTCGTTCACGCCGGCATGTCTCCCTTGTCATCGGCTGCCGTTGACCATGCTGGTGCGCGCACGGCGGTAGATCAAGGGGCGGGCCTGCGCACTGACGCCCGGGGCCGGGGCTCCTTCCTCAGTACGAGATCACTCGGCCAGGCGCTCGATGGCGAAGGCCGACAGGAAGCCGATGGTGGCGATGAGCCCCGTGAGGGTGTGCGCGCGCTCGAAGGCCTCGGGGATCATCGTGTCGGCCACCATGGCGAGGATCGCGCCCGCCGCGACGCCCATGATGACCGAGGTGACCGCCGGCGAGGCGGACTGCATGGCCAGGTTGCCGAGGAGCGCCGCCACGCCGCTGGCCAGCGCGATGCCTCCCCAGATGCCGAACACGTAGCGGGCGCTACGGCCCGCGCGCTTCATCCCGGCGGCGCTGGAGAGCCCTTCGGGGACGTTCGAGATGAACACCGCGGCGACGACGGCGAGCCCGATCTCCCCGCCGCCCACGAGGGACACGCCGAGCACCACGGACTCGGGCACGCCGTCGAGCAGGGCGCCGACGGCGATCGCCGCGCCGCTCCCCTGGACGTCGGCCTCGCTCGGCTGCTGATCGCCCGAGCGCTTGCGGTGGCGGGCGCCGCGCCGGGCCAGCAGGGCGTTGGCCGCCACGTAGACGCAGGCGCCGGCGAGGAAGCCGGCGGCGGTCGGCAGGAGCCCGCCGGAGCGCTCGGCCTCGTCCATCAGCTCGAACGAGAGCGCCGAGATCAGGACACCGGCCCCGAAAGCCATGATCATGGCGATCGCCCGCTCCGGAACCCGCTCCAGCCAGGCGAACCCGGCCCCCAGGACCAGGGCCCCACCGGCCAGCAGCCCCCACAGCCCCGCCTCAAGCCATTGCGGCATCATCACACCTCCACATACGGGACTGTACGATCTTCGCGCGCCGCCTCGGTACCCGGCCACCGCCTGCAACGGAACCGTGCGAACGGTCCCGCTCCAGGCGGTGGCCGCACTCACGTCATGCTGATTCGCGCCACAGGAGGCGTGGTCGTACGACGTGCCGGATGGGGATCGTCTCGACGAAGTCGATCGCGGCCAGGGCGTCCACCACGTCCAGCGCACGGGCCGCGAGCGCCTTGCGGTCGATCGAGATCGTGCTCAGCGGGGGATGCACCGCCTCCCCCAAGCTCAGCCCGTCGATGCCGAGGACCCTCACGCGGTCGGGAACCTTGATGTTGAGGATGTCCGCGGCGTGGAGCGCACCGATGGCCATCAGATCGTTGAACACCAGCACCGCGTCAACCTGAGGGTGGGCGCGCATGAGCTCGACGAAGGCGCGCGAGCCTCCCCTGATCGACTCCTCCCCGGCGACCACCGCCTTCGGCCGGCCGGTACCGATGAGCTCTTCGAAGTCGCGGCGCCTGGTGGAGGGAGCATAGACGGATGACCGGAGTACGTGGTTGGTCGAATCGATCATTCCGATGGTGCGGGCGCCTTTGGCCCGTAGTGCGTGCAGGGCCTCCTCGATTCCCGAGCGGAGATCGAGCGCCACCGAGTGGGTGCCCGGCATGGGCTTGACGCGGTCCAGCACCACCAGGGGGATACCGTTCCGCGCCTGCTCGATCTGCTTCTCGGACGTCCAGAAGTGCCCGATGACGACGTCCACCTGGGGGATCAGCGTGTGCAGCGCCGCGGCCTCGCCGGCGGACTCGCTGGACGCCATGACGACCTGCCAGTTCCGGGAGGCGGCGCAGTCGAGTAGTTCGCCGGCAATCTCGGTGTAGTACGGGTTGCGGAAGGAGCTGACCACGAGGCCGAGCGTGCGTGTCTTCTCCCGCGCGACCAGGCTGCGAGCGAATCTGCTCGGGCGGTAACCCAGCCTCTTGGTCGCCTCCAGGACGCGCTGCTTCGTCTCGTCGTTGATGCCGTCCATGTCGTTGAGCGCCCTGGTCACGGTCTGACGGGAGACCCCTGCGAGTGCTGCCACGTCATGGATCGTCACCCGCTTGGCCATCGATGTCTCCGGCTCCTGTGGTCGGCCTTCTGAGCGGTGCTGACCAGATTATCCATCCGCCACTGTCATGATCAGAGCGCGCCCGCGGATGAAACTTCCACGGACCGATCGGCGGGCCCGATTGTCGGCAGATGGCGTTGCCGCAGGTGAAGGCAGGATCGAGGGAGCGGTTGCCGCCGGTCGAGTCGGTGGTGAACGTTCACGTCTTTCCCTGCGTGCCGATCGTTTGTAGCGTTCGGGCCGTCCGTTCACCGCACTTCTTGACTGCCACCGTGGCGCCGCCACGGTCGGCAGGAACGCCGCCTCCCCCCACCACGAGGTAGGTCATGAGGAGAACACTTCTCGCCCTCTCCGCCGCCTTACTCGCGGCCATCGCCTCCACCATGCTGTACGGCCAGCCCTCGTCCGCGGCCACGGGCCTGCACATCAGCGGTACGAAGATCGTCGAGGCGAACGGCCGGCAGTTCGTCATGCGGGGCATCAACCACCCCCATGTCTGGTTCACCGGCCAGACCAGCTCCTTCGCCAACATCAAGGCGGCCGGCGCCAACACCGTCCGCGTCGTGCTCGGCAGCGGCAAGCGGTGGGGCCCGTCCACCGACGTCCCCAACGTGATCTCCCTGTGCAAGCAGAACCGGCTGATCTGCGTGCTGGAGGTGCACGACACCACCGGGTACGGCGAGGAAGGCGCCGCCGCCTCACTCGACGAGGCGGCCGACTACTGGATCAGCCAGAAGAGCGCCCTGGTCGGGCAGGAGAACTACGTCGTCATCAACATCGGCAACGAGCCGATCGGCAACACCGACGCCGCCCAGTGGATCGACGCCACCACGAACGCGATCAAGAAGCTGCGCAGCAACGGCTTCGAGCACCTGATCATGGTCGACGCACCCAACTGGGGCCAGGACTGGCAGTACGTCATGCGGGACAACGCGCAGACGATCCTGGACGCCGACAGCCGGCACAACACCGTGCTGTCGATCCACATGTACAGCGTCTTCAACACCGCCGCGAGCATCGTCGACTACCTCAACCGGTTCCAGTCGAAGGGATGGCCGCTGGTCATCGGCGAGTTCGGCTGGCGGTTCAACTCCAATGAGGTCGATCACGAGACGATCCTGGCCGAGGCGCAGTCGCGTGGCCTGGGCTGGCTCGCCTGGTCCTGGAGCGGCAACAACGATCCGATCCTGGACATGACGGTCAACTTCGACCCGAACCAGCTCACCACCTGGGGCACGAGGATCTCCACCGGCGCCAACGGCCTCAAGGCGACCGCCACGGAGGCCACGATCTACGGCGGAACCGGCACCCCGACCCCCACGCCCACTCCCACGCCGACTCCCACTCCTACGCCTACGCCGACGCCTCAGCCCGGCGGATGCTCGGCCACCTACAAGGTGGTCGGTCAGTGGGGCGGCGGCTTCCAAGGCGAGGTCAAGGTCACCGCGGGCAGCTCGGCGATCAAGGGCTGGACGGTGACGTGGACCTTCGCCAACGGCCAGACCGTCACCAACGCCTGGAACGCCACGGTCAGCAGCAGCGGGTCCGGCGTGACCGCCCGCAACATGAGCTACAACGGCGGCCTCGCCGCCGGAGCGAGCACGACCTTCGGATTCCTCGGGTCGTGGAACGGCACCAACAACGCCCCTGCGCCAACCTGCACCGCCGCCTGACACCTTCATCACGGCTTCCGCGGGGTCCGGCTTATCTGTCCAGCACAGATAAGCCGGCCCCTGCCATTGGTCAGTAGACTCAAGAAAAGGTGTGGCCCCCTGATCGGCCGGGAACTGACGTCGGCGTGACCGACCGCCCCAGGCCGACGCCACGACCGCTCACCGGACCGCGGTACCGTCCCGCCCGAAGGACCCCGCGGGCTCACGCGCCCGCAGCACGTCGGACGGGTGCCGGTTCTCGGCGGCGCGGTGGGCCGACACGATGACCAGGGCCGCCGGCAGCATGGTTACGGCGACAGTCACCACGAGCGCAATCCATGTGGCCGCGTCGGGGTGGATCAGCGACTGACCGCGCATCGCCTGCCACACCGTGATGACGAACACCCCGGTGTAGCCCAGGATGACGACCCCGGTCAGCTGGGTGCGTACGCGTTCGCCGCGCAGCCAGGTGACCCGGGCCGCGAGGGCGGTGAGAACCACCACGGCGAGCACGAACACCTGGATGGAGTGCAAGCCGATGAAGTGCGGGACGCGCAGGTCGCCGCCCACGGCGCTCCAGTTCGTGATCGGCATGCCTTCGCCGTCCGGCACGCCCACCCCGTGCTGCCCCAGGAGCGAGACCGGGTTTCCGTAAGCGTCCTTCACCGTCCGCGGTTGTCCGGTCGACGCCCATCCGCGGATGAACGACGCCAGCGCCATGCCGATGACGGACAGCCCGATCCCGGCGCGCAATGCCCAGGTGAGCGCCGTGTCGCCGACCCGCTGGAACAGCAGCATGACAGCGATGAGCAGGCTCGCCCCGAACAATCCGACCACACCGGCAGAGAAGACGATCTGTCCGATTTCATTGAACTTATCGGTGTTGATGTTGAAGTGACTATAGGTGCCGCGGGCGGCCTGGATCACGATGAAACCGACGTCGATCATCCCGGTGACGGCGAAGACCGTTCCGAGGGTCCACATCGTGCGCCTCGCCTTGCGAAGCTGCGGCAGCAGCCAGGCGAGCGTCGCCCCGTACGTGACGAACGACACCCCGAACTTGAACGGCTTCGCCCAGATCGACGCCTGCAGGAGCTCACGATCGTCCACGACCATACCGATGGCCGAGAAGACGACGAGCGCGGACATCGATGACACCATGATCATCAATGGTCGGTGCCACGTCCGCACGTCGGGATACGAGTAGGACAACTGGCCCTCTAACTGGCTCATCCGATCTCCGATCCTGCGCCGTCCACACTGGTGGCCGCCGTGCTGAGCACCGTTGGAGCGAGCCGCTCCGATTGCTCCACGCAGGACGCCCGCCATTCGGATGCGTACGGTGTATTGAGTGTCATGCGTACATCGTATGCACAGAAGTACGACTAATATCAGCAGCTCGACGGAGAAAGTGAACTAGTGCTGTAGAAATTGAACTAGTACACTTGTCCGCCAGGCACACTCGATACCCCCGATGAGCTGGGAGTCCCATGCAGTCGTCAACGCACCGGCCGGATCCGCCCTACCTGCGCATCGTCGCGGAATTCCGTGCCCGGATTCTGGCCGGGGACCTGCGGCCAGGCGATCGGATGCCGTCCATCCGGCAGATCGCCCAGCGACGGGGTGTCGCGGTCGCTACCGCGACCAAGGTGATAGCGGCTCTGCGCGACGAGGGGCTGGTCGAGGCGAGGGTCGGCGCCGGCACGGTGGTCAGCGCACGTGCGAGCCAGCAGCAGCCGGTCGCCCCGGCCACGTCCCGGGGAGGGCGGGAAACCGGCGCCCCGAAGCAGGGGCTGAACCGCGAACAAGTTCTCCGGACCGCCATCGCGATCGCCGACGCCGAGGGACTCGGCGCCGTGTCCATGCGGCGGCTCGCGACCGAGCTGGGCGTCGGCCCGATGTCGCTGTACCGGCACGTGGCGAACAAGGACGAGCTGGTGACACAGATGGTCGACGAGGTCTTCGGCGCGCAAGAGCTACCCGACCCTGGGCCGGAGGGCTGGAGGGCCAAGCTCGAACTGGTCGCCCGCCGGCAATGGGAGCTGGCCCGGCGGCACCTCTGGCTGCCCAGGGCGATCTCGTTCACCCGCCCGTTGCCCGTGCCCAGCATGATGGCCGACACCGAGTGGACCCTGCGCGCGCTCGACGGGCTCGGCCTGCCCATGACACTACGGATTCGAGAGGCGCTCACGCTGCACGCGCTGGTCGTCACCGTCGCCCTGTCCATGGCCAGCGAGGTC
Source organism: Nonomuraea sp. NPDC050786 (assembly GCF_040654115.1). Lineage (NCBI taxonomy): Bacteria > Bacillati > Actinomycetota > Actinomycetes > Streptosporangiales > Streptosporangiaceae > Nonomuraea > Nonomuraea sp. NPDC050786. The sequence goes on along the minus strand of NZ_JBFAHJ010000017.1, from coordinate 102,432 downwards.
GAGGCGGAGCAGGAGACCGGGGTGACACTCACCGGATGGCGGCTCGAACAGCGGCAACGGGCCGGCGAGCTTCTCGACAGCGGACGTTTCCCGCTCCTGGCCACGGTTCCCGAGGAGGTGGTGTCGGACCTGGACGGACTCTTCGAGTACAGCCTGGCCCGCCATCTCGACGGTTTCGCCGCCCTGGTGGAGGGTCACACCCGAACGCCCTCATGAGGCTCTGCCACCACCCGGGCGCGCCGGCCACGTCCTGCTCTCGCCATGATCAGCGTGCGGAGGCGCGCCGTGGCCGGCTGGCCCAGCATGATGCCGGCCAGAACCAGGATCAGCCCGCCGAACTGCTGCGCGGTGAGCGTCTCGCCGGCGAGCGCCGTGCCGAGCAGGACGCCGGTTATCGGGTTGAGCAGTCCGATCAGGCCCACCGTCGCGGCGGTCAGGTGTCGCAGCCCCGTGAACCAGGCGGCGAACGCCAGCGCGGTCGCGACGACCGTGACGTAGCCGAAGCCGAGCAGCGCCGGACCGTCCAGGGACGGCGGCGCACCCTCCACCGCGACGGCTACCGGTAGCAGGACGATCCCTCCGGCGACGAGCTGCCAGGAGGTCAGCGAGAAGACGTCGACGTCCTCGCTCCACCGTTTGGCCAGCACATAGCCGAACGACGACATGACCATGGCCAGGACGGAGGCCAGCACGCCGGACGCGTCGACCGACGCCGTACCGTCGAGCAGCAGCAGGCACACGCCCCCGATCCCGATCCCGGCCCCGGCCACGTGCGCCACCCTCGGGCGCTCGGCCAGCGCCGCCCAGGCGAACAGCATCATCACCACCGGGGAGGTCGCCATGATCGTCGATGCCACGCTCGTCGGCAGCTTCTGCGCGGCCAGGTAGACCAGCGCGAAGAACGCCCCCATGTTGAGCGTGCCGAGCACCAGCGAGCGCCACCACCACGCTCCGCGGGGGAGCTTCCGGGCGAGGAGCAGGAGGAGCAGCCCGGCCGGCAGTGCCCGGATCACGGCCCCGTACAACGGGTGATCGGGCGGCAGGAACCGGTGGGTGACCAGATAGGTGGAGCCCCAGGCGATGGGCGCGAGCGCGGTCACGGCCGCCCACCGGAAAGTACCTTCCATGGAAGCAATATAGCTTCCTCGGAAGGTATATTGGTGCCGTGACGGACAACTTGGACCACGTCGCCCGCATCCAGCAGGCATGGGCGCGCGAGCGGCCCGACGTGGACGTGAGCCCCCAGGGCGTGATCGGCCGGCTGCACCGCCTCGCCGGCCACCTGACCGAGCGGCTGTGCGTGGTCTATCAGCAGTACGGGCTGGGCGAGGGCGAGTTCGACGTGCTCGCCGCCCTCCGGCGTGCCGGAGCGCCCTACGAACGCGCGCCCGGCGAACTGGCCGCGCACACCATGGTCACCACGGGCGCCATGACCAAGCGCATCGACCGGCTCGAACGCGCCGGCCTGGTCACCCGCCGGCGCAGCGCGAACGACGGCCGCGGCCGGCTCGTCGCGCTCACCCGAGCCGGCAGGGAGGTGATCGACCAGGCGTTCACCGATCACATGGCGAACGAACGCCGCCTCCTCGATGGACTGTCGCCCGAGCAGGCCGCCCAACTGGAGTCGCTGCTCACCACCTGGCTCGCCTGCTTCGAGGCCCCGCAGCCCGCCCAGCGCGATGACCAGAACGACAACTAAGACGCCTCAAGCTGAACGTGGATCAGGTTCGGCTCGGCGGGCCAGAATCAGCCGTTGCGCTGGTTGCGCGCCGACGACGGCGGTCGTCACCGCTCTCGCCGGGTGGACGTCCGGCTCCCCCGTTCGAGTGACGGCCGGTCAGGTCCCGATGTCGCGACGGAATCCTAGCGGAAGATGTCATTCTCGCCGCTGCTCTCGACCAGCGGCCGGGCCGGGGCGCAGGACGCGGCCGGCGATGTTGCGGACGGTCGCGACGACCTCGTCCTTGCCGTAGGGCACGGTGCCGGAGATCATGTCGTGCAGGGCGCCGTGGACTCCGTGATACAGGACACGGGCGAAGACCTCAGCGGACCCTGGCCGCAGCACCCCGGCATCCATTCCGCGCTGGATCGCCTCAGCGAGCAGGGCGATGACCTGCTGGTTGGTCTCCTCGCACAGAGCGAGCGCCTTGGCGTCGGCGGAACCGTAGATGATGCGATGCAAGTCGGCATGCTCCATGGAGTGATCGATCAGATTGTCGAGCAGCCCGGTGAGCACGCCGATCCAGTCGTCCTGCGGTGTCCGGTCGCCGAGGACGTCTTCGGCGAGCCGGAGATAGCCGGCCACGTAGCGTTCCCACAAGGCCGCCACGACCTGCTCTTTGGCGGAGAAGTGCAGGTAGAAGCTGCCCTTGGCGACCTCCGCCCGCGCGGCGATGTCGCTCACGGTGGCGTCGGCCACCCCTCGCTCGGCGAAGACGTCCCAGGCAGCGTCCAGTAGTTCGGCACGGCGCTCGCCCGCCGGTTTGATCACGCGTTTCCGCGTCGCCTCCGAGCCTCCGCTCACAGGTCATGCCCTCCCGCCCGGTTGACTGACCGCCGGTCATTCCTGCAGAATGACCGGCGGTCATAAGAATGACCAACGGTCATTAGCTTACCGGTTCCCCTCTGCAAAGGAGTGACGACCAATGAGCCTGCGCACCGGACTCGCACTGGCCGCCACGGCGATCGCCCTGCCCGTCCTGCTGAACCGCACCCGCGAGACCATCCCGATGGACGCCCGAGCCCGGCAGGACGCGCCCGGCTCGTTCGTCCGGCTTCGCCACGGCATCACCCACGTCGTGACCGACGGACCCGAAACGGGAGAGCCCATCTTGTTCATCCCTGGGGCGACGCTGTCGCAGTGGGTGTGGGACGGCCTGTTCGAACGGCTGGCCAAGGCCGGCTACCGCACCATCCGCTACGACCGCTATGGCATGGGCTTCAGCGACCGCCCCGAAGTCGACTACAACCAGCACCTGTTCGAAGACCAGATCGCCGACCTGCTGGACGCGCTCGGCATCGACCGACCGGTCACGCTCGTCGCCTTGGCCTTCGGCGGCCCGATCGCGGCCGAGTTCGCCGTGCACCACCCCGAACGCGTCTCCCGCCTGTGCCTGATGTCCCCCGACGGCTTCGCCACTCCGCTCAACCTCGGGGTGCGCCTGGCCATGCTGCCCGGCGTCGGCCTGCCCTTCTTCCACCTCGTCGGCGACCGGGCGTTGAAGTCCCGCCTGCCCGGCTACTCGCGCGACCCCCGCGTGGTGGCCCGTATCCAAGCCCGCCTGTCACCGGAACTGCGCTACCAAGGCTTCAAGCGCAGCCTGCTGTCCGCGCTCGGCAACGTCCCCGTCCACGCCGCCGAGTACCTGTACCGGTTCCTCGACACCCGCGACATACCCGTCCAGGTGGTGTGGGGGCGCCAGGACCCGGTGACCCCGATGCCGCCGCAAGATGTGCTGCGCGCCGTGTTCTCCCGCGCCGACCTGCGCCTGCTCGACGGCGTGGGCCACCTGCCGCACTACGAGCGTCCCGACGAGACCGCCGCGATCGTCCTGGACTTCCTGCACACCCACCAGGAGCGGGCATGACGACTCCGCACCACCGCCACCAGCTCAAACGCCAGACGCCACGCCTGTGACCGAGCCAAACTCGTACACCACTCCCGGGGGCGGGTTCGTCAGTCCGGCTTCGGCTGGGTGCGCCGGGCGTAGGCGCGGGCGGCGCGGGCGCGGTCGCCGCAGCGGGTGGAGCACCAGTGGCGGCGGCCGTGACGCAGCAGGTAGCGGTTGCAAGGGGCGGAACCGCAGGCGATGAGACGGTCGGCGTCGGGGCTGGTGAGGAGGTCGGCCGCGTTGGCGGCAAGGGTCGCGAGAGCGCGGTCGAGGATCTCGTTGGTGGGGCACGGCGCCGCGCGGTAGGGGCCGGCCTTCTCGTCCCAGTGCAGCAGGGCCGCTGTGGGCGCCTTGCTCAGCGCGTCATTGACGGCGGACAGAGCCGCGGGCAGGGCGGGCAGCCCTGCGACACGGGCGGCGAACAATGCCCTCAGGTGTTCACGCAGTGAGCGCAGCTGCGTCGTGCACATCTCCTGCACGCCGGCGTCGGCCGGAGCGAGGCCGCGTTCGGTGAGCCACCGATTCGTCGCCTCAGGGGTGCCGAGGAGATCGATGAACTGCCCTCCGGGCAGCGCGATGGCGCTGTTGACGAAGTCGAGGGCGAGGTAGTCCTCCGCCCCCGGCGCGGGCGGCAGCACAGCCTCGACGGTCAGGGTCTCGCTCATGGCTCTCATGGTACGGCTTGCATCCATCCGTGAAACACCGCTACCGTCCTTCACGGATAAACCGCTTCCCATCCGTGAGGAATCTTTGATGGCTGGAACCAGCACGACCCCTGAGCAGCTCCCCGTCCGCGTCTTCGGCGGCCCGACCGCCCTTTTCGAATACGGTGGCCTGCGGTTCTTGACCGATCCGACCTTCGACGCTCCCGGCGACTATCACGTGCCGGGCGGGAAGCTGACCAAGACGGCGCCCTCCGCCGCCGCGCCGGCCGATCTCGGCCGTATCGACGTGGTCCTGCTCTCCCATGACGAGCACCCCGACCACCTCGACCACTCCGGCCGGGCACTGCTGGCCGACGTCCCGCTCACCCTCACCACGCCCGGGGGCAGCCGGCGCCTTGGGAATGGGGCCAGGGGACTGGCCGACTGGGAGTCGATCGAGCTGGACCGCCCCGGCGGCGGCGTGATCACCGTCACGGGCGTGCCCGCCATCCACGGGCCCGGCGCACGCGAGGAGGTCGAACCGATCACCGGGCACGTCGTCGGATTCGTCCTGACCGGGGAGGGCCTGCCCACGGTCTACGTCAGCGGCGACAACGCCTCGCTCCAGGCGGTCAAGGAGATCGCCGAACGCTTCGGCCCGGTGGACACCGCCATCCTCTTCGCCGGGGCTCCCCGTTTCGCCGTCCTCTTCGACGGCGCACTGATCGTTCTCGACAGCGCGCAGGCCGCCGAGGCCGCCGCGATCCTCGGCGCGCGTCAGGTGGTCCCCATCCACTACGACGGCTGGGCGCACTTCACCGAGGGCCGTGCCGAACTGATAGCCGCTTTCACCGCCGCCGGGCTGGTCGACCGCCTGGACCTCGGCCATCTGGGCTGACCGGCACCAGGTCTGCCCCGCCCGGCGGCTCAGCCCGCCACAGCGGCACCCGCACGCCTTCTCCGGCGTTCGTCCGCCATGGACCTGACACTGACCGCGCGCTGACGGCGCCGCGCTGTCGCCGGCCCGTGGGGCGCTTCTCCCCCGGGCCGCCCGTCACCTCTCGTCGGCCCCACCCTTCGGACCGCGCTGGTCGCGCCTTCCAGCCGGGTCCCGCCTATCGAAAGAACTCTCTTGTGAGAACCACCGTGCCTGCCCGGATCGAAGCCCTCCCGCGCTTTCGGGCGCAGCGCCGTACCGTGATCGTCCTGGTCGCCGCTCAGGTCCTCAGCGGCACCGGACTGGCGGCCGGCGTGACCGTGGGTGCCCTGCTCGCGCAGGACATGCTCGGCTCCACCAGCCTGGCCGGTCTGCTCAGTGCCCTGTCCACCATCGGTTCCGCGCTGGCGGCCGTCGCCGTCGGGCGCCTCTCTCAAGCGCGCGGCCGCCGCCCCGGCCTCGCCACCGGGTACCTGGCCGGCGCCGTCGGCAGCGCGGGCGTCATAGCCGCCGCCGTCGCCGACAACGCCGTCCTGCTGTTCGTCGCGATGTTCGTCTACGGAGCCGGCACAGCCACCAACCTGCAGGCCCGCTACGCCGGAGCCGACCTGGCAGCCCCTGCGCGCCGCGCCCGCGCCGTGTCCACGGTGTTGGTCGCCACCACTCTGGGCGGCGTGGTCGGCCCCAACCTCGCGGCGCCCACCGGCGACCTCGCTCACGCCCTCGGCATCCCCCACCTGGCCGGGCCGTTCCTCTTCGCCGGCGCGGCCTACGCGATGGCCGCCTTGATCCTGACCATCTGGCTGCGCCCCGACCCGCTGCTCCTCGCCCGCACGCTGGAGGCCGAACGCACCGCCGCGGCGCACGCGCAGCCGGGCGATGCCGGCGGCCGGCCGGGCCCGGGAGCCGAACGGCGCCCCTCCGGCGTACTGGTCGGCGCGCTGGTCATGGTGTTCACCCAGGCGGTCATGGTCGCGATCATGACCATGACGCCCGTCCACATGCACGACCACGGCCACGGCACCGCCGTCTCCGGCCTCGTCATCGCCATACACATCGGCGCGATGTACCTGCCTTCGCCGCTGACTGGCTGGCTCGTCGATCGCTTCGGCCCCCTCACGATCGCCGCCGCCTCCGCGTTGGCTCTGCTGGCCGCCGGAACGGTTGCCGCCCATGCCCCTGGCGACTCCGTCGCCCCGTTCGCGGTCGCTCTCACGCTGCTCGGCATGGGCTGGAACCTGGGCCTTGTCGCCGGCACCGCGATCATCACCGACGCCGTCCCGCCGGCCACCCGCGCCAGAACCCAGGGCATGGTCGACGTCTCCATCGCCATCGCAGGCGCCGCCGGCGGCATGGCCTCGGGCGTGGTCGTCGCCGCTGCCGGCTATCCCCTCCTGGCCGTCGGCGGCGGCCTCCTGGCACTGGCCATCGTGCCGACGGTCGTCGTCGCGGCACGCCGCCGATGAACGTCGGCTGTCCGAACGGGGGTGAAGGGCCACCGCCGCCCGGCTGTCGTAGCGGTGGGCGAAGCGGGAGGCAGCCCGAGCTCTCCCGTCGATCATGTGGCGCAGGAGGCTGTTTCCTGCCGTTCGCGAGCAAGAAAATCTGCATCCGTCACGATAGACATTTGCGCCAGATGGAGGTAGAGTTTCTGACATCGCAAGGGATGAATCCACGAGGGCAGCGCAGGACGCACCACGATGAACTGCCCGGACGACGTGGACAGCAAGTTCGCAACGAAGAGAAGGCAGAAGGTCGGATCGCCGCGGCCAGTGCAGTCGAAAGAAGGGCCGGGGCGGTGGACGCGCTGCCGTCACAGGAAGTCGACACAGCGGTAGACGTGTCGAGGTACGGATAAACCGGAAAGGAGTGTTGAACGCCATCAGGATCGCCCGTCGCCGGCCCCAAGGCGCCGCACGGGTACCGCAGCTCCACGAACAGGACGGTGGTCTACGGTCACGCTTACGCGATCCCCGCACCCCCGCCGCATCGGGCGGCTGGTGCGGAACAGGTGAACCGGCCTCAGGGCCGGTCGATGGTGTTAAACCTCATTCGGGCCCCGGCGCATCATGGCGCCGGGGCCCCTGTCCGCATTCAGGAAGGTTGAATGGATCAAACACACCAGGCATCGGCCACCAGCTCCAGGCGCGACCGGTCCCGCCAGAGCCAGGAGCCGGTCGGCGCCTCGGGTGACAGTCCCGAGCTCCGGCTCGATGATGAGGACTACCCCGCCTACAGTATGGGTCGGGCCGCTGAGATTCTCGGTGTCACCCCGGCGTTCCTGCGCAGTCTCGGCGCCGCCAAGCTGATCGAGCCGCTGCGCTCGGAGGGCGGCCATCGCCGCTTCTCCCGTTACCAGTTGCGCCTGGCCGCCCGCGCCCGCGAACTCGTCGACGCCGGCACCGCACTGGAGGCGGCCTGCCGCATCATCATCTTGGAAGACCAGCTCGCCGAGGCGCTGCGCATCAACGAAGAACTACGCCAACGCCACGGACCACACCACTGACCACACCCGGGGCGGTCCGCGCCGCCGGCGCCCACGACGTCAGCGCTTGCGACAGCGCGCAACGAGGAACTCTCAACCGTTGCCCGCCGTCCTGCCGGTCCTTTCATGGACAGACCTCCCGTTCGCGCGCGAAGGAGCCTGACCTGCGGCTCGTCGAGGCGCGGCGGCCTACAGGTGGCCGCGTACGGCGACCTTGCCCATGGTCAGCCGTGGTTCGCTCTCCAGGATCTCCCCGATGCGCGTCACCTGGGCGGCGAGTTCGCGGTGCCCGTCGGTGGTGAGTGTGGTCAACAGTTCGACCGTGATGTCCAGTTTGCGGCCGGAGCGACGGTGGTGCCAGATCCCGGCGACCGTGCCGTCGACGAGCAGTACGGGAAAGTTGCCGGCTTGGCCGCCGGAGAGCGCGCGCTGTGCGGCAGTCGCGGGGAAGAGCCGGTCACGTGGGTGGCAGCCAACGGTGTAGGCGTCGAAGTACGGCAGGAGCCTCACCCCGTGTGGGGGCACGGGCGCCGGCGCGGTGTCACCGGCCAGGACCCAGGCAGCAGTGCCGGCGACGTCGACCTGGTGCAGTTGATCGGCGAGGGAGCCGAACAGTTCGGACGCCCAGCGGCGGGGGGCGGACAGCCACTGCGCGAACTGCTGCGGCTTGGCCGGGCCGTACGCGTGCAGGTAGCGCCGGACCAGCCCGGCGAGGGCGCCGGGCGCCGGGGCGGGCCGGAATCCTGGGAGCCATCGCTGCGGGCTGGTGTAGGTGACCTTTCGCCCGCGGTTCGGGCCGAAGCACAGGACACCGCGGTGTGCGGCGAGATGGATCGCCTGTTGCCAGCGTGGCCGCATGCTCCCGAACCCCGGCACCACCGGGTCGGTGGCCCAGGGGCCGGTGCGGGTGGCCACCGCCGCGTTGAGTTCGTCGGCGGTCAGTTCCGTGCCGGTCAGTGCTTCTGCGATGGCCGTGACGACCTCGTGAGTCTGGTCCGGGGTCAGCCGCGCGTCGGCGGGCAGGCTGTTCGGAGGCGCCGGCAACGCGCCGAGCGCGCCGGTCCACAGGGGCAGCTCGTGCGCCGGTAGCAGGTGGACGGTGCCGCGCGGGCCGAACGTCTTGACCAGGCTACGTTCCTCCCACAGCGCGTGCCGGACGTCGTTGCGGGTGGCGCCGGCGACGCGCAGCCCGATGGAGAGCTCGGCGGCGGAGAGCACCTGGGCGTGCGCCCCGCACATGGCGGCAACGGCATCGGCCGGCCGGCCGTCGTGGATCGGGGCGGACAGCCCGTGCCGTTCGAGCCGCCGGCCCCATATGTCGGGCCAGGACAGCTCCGCCACCGCGCCAGGCGACGCACCCGTCCGGTGGCGCAGGGGCGTCAAGGCGGTCCTGGGAACATGGATTGGAAATCCGATCATCGCTTCGCTCACGAACAGCCACCCTATGAAAGGCCTAGGACAAGCTCTGTCCTAGGACTGCAAGCACATGGAATGAACCAGTTGATCTCTCGGCTCGCCTGAGATAACTAATGAAGGAGACCTTCATAATGACGCCGGGAGAACCACTTGATCCTGCGCTTAGCCTCCCTGGTCCTGCTCCTCGCCGCCTCACTGACCGTCCCTCTTCCCGCAGCCGCCGCCACCGGCCAGGCGTTGACGGCCTCGCAACTGGCCCAGGTCCGGCCGCTGGCCTTCACCTCGACCATGCCGGAGCGGGACGCGACGGCCGCCACCCTGCCGGTGACCAAGGTGCGAATGGACGCCGTCCTGGCCGGCGGGTACGCCACCCGCGCGATCTGCCACCCCACCGACCTCCATGTCTCGGTCCAGGTCAGCGGATTCTGCTGGAACAGTACGGACGACACGACCGCGAACTGGTTCCCGCAAGGCATCACGGGCAGCGGCGACGGCATGAACGGCTCGGCGCTCTACCCGCCCTGCGACGGCTGCGCGGGCCGGAAAGTCGTGGCGGTGAGCTGGCGCAGCGGCGCCTCCCACGAGTACGGGGCCAACCGCCTGGCCAGGGTCACCTTCGTCGACGTCACCGACGGAACGGCGGGGGCGCCGTACCGGCATGTCGTGCTGGTCGAGCCCGACGGCGGTGCCGAGGGCTTCCACGAGATCGCCACCCACGCCGACGGCATCTCGTGGTACGGCAACAAGCTCTTCGTCGTCACCGGCGGCGACCCGGACGTGTCCGGCGGCGACCGGCTGATACGGGTCTTCGACCTCACCCATTTCTGGAGGATGAACTCCACCACGTCGGGGAACGTCGGCTGCGTCGGCGGCGTCTGCTCGGCGGCGTACTCGGGCTTCGCCCTGCCGCAGATCGGCTACTACCGGCTCGACCCGCCGTCGGTGTGCGTCAGCCTCGACCTGGCGAGGCCCTGCTTCAACGGCGTCTCGCTCGACCGGAGCGGCGCCGACCACCTCACCACCGTCGAGTACAAGAGGGGCGCCTCCGGCGGGAAGATCCTTCGCTGGCCCCTGGACTCGCTCACCGCTCTGCTCAAGACCGGCTCCGACGGGCTCGTGCACCCCACCGAGGGCTGGACCAGCCCGGTCTGGGAACTCCAGGGCGGCGTGTTCACCGGCGCCAACGGCATCCTCGTGGGACTGTGCCCCGACGGCGCGCCCGCGGTGAGCTACATGCCGGGCGGGACGGCGAACATCTCGGGCGACTACCGCAAGTCCTGCCTGCACCGCGTCACGATCTCCGCCGACCGCCGCACCCTCGACGTCCACTACATGACGACCGTTCCCGCCAACGCCCAGAACGTCTCGTACTGGCCGGCGAGCGGCGAGGTGTGGCTGGTCAACGAGTTCCGCGGGGACTATGCCGGCGCGTACGGGAGCGACCGCCTGGTGCTGGCGCTGAGCTGCCCGAATCTGAGCTGCTGATCGCTTCGTAGATCCTGTGTTCCTTTTGTTACCTAAGTGCGATCTGAAGCGTTTGTGCCGGGTTCACTCTTTGATCAGCCCTGTCCCCATGCACCCCCGAGGTGATCATTGAAGAGGCGTCTGCTGCTCGCAGTCCTCGCGTCCACGGGCATTGCGCTTCCGCTGACCGTGATGCCGTCAACGGCGAACGCCGAACCCGCCCGTCCTGACCGCTTCCAGCATCTGGACGGCGCGTTCGGCTACGCCGGTTTCAAGCCGGCCGCGCTCGACCAGGCCCGTCAGGTCAAGGTCCTCATCCAGGTCGACGGCACGCCGGTCGGCGACGCCGCCGCCGACGCCGCCGAGGCCGGCAAGACGGTCGACCGGCCGACCTTACGTGCCGCGCTCCACGACAAACAGCAGAGCGTCGAGGAGAAGGTGAAGGCCGAGGGCGGAAAGGTCCTCACCACCTATACCGACACCTTCAACGGCATCGCCGCCTCGATCCCGCGCCGCAGCCTGCCGGCGATCCAGGAGGCCCCCGGAGTGCTCTCCGTGCACCCGGTGCGTACGTTCAGGCCGGACAACACCGCGGCCATTCCCTACATCGGGGCCCCGCAGACCTGGCAGGAGCTGGGGAAGACCGGCGCCGGCGTGAAGGTGGCGGTCATCGACACCGGGATCGACTACACGCACGCCAACTTCGGCGGCTCCGGCGACCCGGCCGACTTCAAGAGCAACAACGGCGCCGTGATCGAGCCGGGCACGTTCCCGACCGCCAAGGTGATCGGCGGTTACGACTTCGTGGGCGACGACTACGACGCCAACGACCCCGCCTCGACGCCCAAGCCCGACCCCGACCCGCTTGACTGCAACGGCCACGGCTCCCACGTGGCGGGCAGCTCGGCCGGCCTCGGGGTGACCGCGGACGGCAAGACCTACACCGGCCCGTACGACAGCACCACGCACACCAGGGCCTTCAAGGTCGGACCGGGTGTGGCGCCGGCCGCCTCGCTGCTGGCCTACCGCGTCTTCGGCTGTGAGGGCTCGGCCAGCGAGGACGTCATCGTCTCGGCCATGGAACGGGCACTGAAGGACGGCGCCGACGTCGTCAACATGTCGCTCGGCTCGCCCTACGGCCGCATCGAGGAGCCCTCGGCGCAGGCCGTCCGGACGCTGACCCGCGCGGGCGTGACCGTGGTCACCTCCGCCGGCAACTCGGGGCAGAACGCGTACCTGGTCGGGGCGCCCGCCGTCGCCCCCACGGCCATCGCCGTCGCCGCCCTCGACGCGGCACGCGCGCAGCTGCCCGCGGCGAAGATCTCGGCGAACGGCACCGAGATCATCGCGCAGAACTCCAACGAGGCGGCCCTGCCCTCGGCCGCCCTGCCGATCGCGGTGCTCCGCACGAGTTACCCGTCCGGGGCACTCTCGCTGGGCTGCGACCCCGCCGACTACGCGGCCTATCCGGGCGGCGTGACCGGCAAGCTCGTGATCACCCTGCGCGGTTCCTGCGCGCGGGTGAAGCGGGCCATCCTGGGCCAGCAGGCCGGTGCCGCCGCGGTCGCGATGATCAACACCGATGCCGCGTTCCCGCCCCTGGAAGGACCGATCACGTCCGACCCGGACACCGGTGCGCCGTACACGGTGACCATCCCGTTCCTCGGGATCAAGAGCACCGACGGCGCCGCGGCCGCGGCGCTGGACGGCAAGACCACCACGCTGGCGGCGCTGACCGTGCCCAACCCCAGCTACGCCGCGCTCGCCTCGTTCTCCTCCGGCGGCCCGGCGAACGTCAGCAGCTTCCTGAAGCCGGACGTCACCGCGCCCGGCGTCGCCGTCGTCTCGACCGGGGTGGGCACCGGCTCCGGCCCCGCGACGATCTCGGGCACGTCGATGGCCTCGCCGATGGTCGCCGGCGTGGCGGCGCTGGTGAAGCAGGCGCATCCGCGCTGGCGCCCCGGCCAGATCAAGGCCGCGATCGTCAGCACCGCCGACGCCACGTCCAAGATCAAGGGCTACACCGCCAGGGTCGCCGGCTCCGGCGTGGTGGCCGCGCGGCAGGCGGTCGGCGCCTCGGTGATCAGCGAGGCGAAGGACGGCTCGCCCAACCTGTCGTTCGGCCTGAAGGCGCTGAACGGCCCCTACCGGCAGAGCGAGAGCCTCACCCTCCACAACAAGGGCAAGACCCCGGTCACCTACGACCTGGCCGCCGCCTTCACCGGTCAGTCCTACGGCGCGAAGGTCACGGTCTCGCCCGCGACCGTGACCGTGGGCCGGGAGAGCAGCCGTACCGTCCAGGTCACGCTGTCGCTCAGCGCCCAGGCCGTGGCCGCGCTGCCCGCCGCCGAGACGTCCAACTTCGGCACGGTCGTGCACATCCAGGGCGCGGTGACCGCCACGCCGCGGAAGGCCGCCGAGGGCGTCTACCCGCTGCGCTCCGCGTTCCTGCTCGTGCCCGACGCCGAGTCCCGGGTGCGCCCGTCCAGGACGGGTACGTACACGCCCGGCGACGGCGGGCTCGTGACCTCCGTCGACGTCCGCAACGACGGCGCGCACCCCGGCGCCGCGGACGTCTACGCCTGGGGCATCACGGACGCCGACGACGTCAAGGGCGCCGAGGACTCGATGGACATCCGCACGGTCGGGGTGCAGACGCTCCCGGGCTCGGCGCTCGGCGGCGCCGACACCGACCGGGCGCTGGTCTTCGCGGTCAACACCTCCGGCCGGTGGTCCAACGCCGCGGCCAACGAGTTCGACGTGTCGATCGACACCACCAACGACGGAACGCCCGACTACTTCCTGGTCGGCGCGGACTACGGTCTGGTCACCACGGGCGACCTCGACGGGCGGTTCGCCACGTTCGTCTTCAAGGCCGACGGGTCCCTGGTGGACGCGTGGGTCGCCACGGCTCCCATGAACGGCGGCACGCTGCTGATGCCGGTGCTCGCCTCTGAGGTGGGGCTGGCCGAGGGCGCGTCGCGCTTCACGTACTCGGCGACCGGTTTCTCGAAGGTGCCCGACGGGCTCGTGGACGAGACCGAGGCGGCGGCGTTCGACGCCTTCGCCCCGGCGATCTCCACGGGGGCGTACGCCCAGCTCGAGCCGGGCGCGTCCGCCACCGTCCGGCTCACCGTCGACCGGGCGAGGCTGGCCACCACGCCGGCGAAGGGCTGGCTGGTCGTCACCCTGGACGACCGCAGCGGCGCCCAGGAGGCCGACCAGGTCGGCTTCGGGAAGCTACCCGCCGTACAGCCGTAACCGGCAAGGGGCGCCCGTCCCCGGACGGGCGCCCCTTCATCGCCGCACGGGACAGTCGCCCGGCTGCCGGAGCGGCACCACGGGCGGCAGCGGAGTGGCCGCTTCGGGAGAGAGCGCGTCGAGGACGAACGTGAGGTAGCGCCGCCAGCCGTCGCTGCTGGGGTCCATGGTCCACAGCACGCCCACGAGCATGACCATGATCCTGGGCATGTCGTCGGGGACGAGGTCGGCGCGGATGAGTCCGGCCTCCTGCGCCCGGCGGGCGAGCAGGGTCAGCGAGTCGAAGAACGGGGTGCCGGCCTGCGCGGTCATGGCGCCGGAGTTGCGGGCGGCGGCCAGGGTGTTGTGTTCGCGGGCCGCCATGGACAGGGCCGCCTCCAGCACGGTGACCAGGCCACGTCGCGGGTCGTCGTCGTCCAGCGCCTGATCGATGGCGGGAGCGATGTCCTCGGAGATGCTCTGGTCGAGGGCGGCGCGTACCAGCTCCGCCTTGTCCGGGAAGCGGCGGTAGAGCGTGGCGATGCCCACGCCGGCGCGGCGGGCGATCTCTTCGAGGTGCGCGTCGGGGCCGTGCTCGGCCCAGACCTGCCGGGCGGCGCGCAGGATCCTTTCGGAGTTGCGGGCCGCGTCGGCGCGCAGCCCCCGGGTACTGCCGATGGTCACGGGCAAAGCGTAGCAATCGGTAGTCGGCCACCGACTATGTGCCGCTAGGGCAGCGACACACCCTGTACGGCCTGGATGTCCAGCTGCACCTTGAGCGTCGCGCCGATCAGATTGACCCCGGCCCGCACGACCTGGTTGTACGTCATCGCGAAGTCCTCGCGACGCAGCTCCGTCTCGGCCCGGAACGCCGCCCGCAGGCCGCCCCACGGGTCCGGCCCGGTCCCCAGGTACGCCAGGTCGAGATCGACCGGCCGCGCCACCCCGGCGAGCGTCAGCGTCCCGTGCACGATCCACCGGTCGGTGCCCGCGGGGGTGAGCCCGGTGCTGCGGTAGGAGATCATCCGGTACGCGGCGGCGTTCAGGAAGTCGGGCGAGCGCAGGTGGTCGTCCCGCATGCCGTTCCCCGTGTCGATGGACGCGGCCACGATGTCGGCGGCCACCGCGGAGGTCTCCGGGCTCGGGCCGATCTCGATCCGCCCGCCGAACTCGGTGAAGCGCCCACGGACCGTGCTGAGCCCCAGGTGCTGGGCGGTCGCCGCGATCGTGCAGTGGGCGGGGTCGAGCGTCCAGACGCCGGGAGGGGGGAGGTCGGTGCCGCCCTGCCGGGCCAGCACCACCGTGCCCAGCTCGGCGGCGCCGCTTGCGGTGGCGATGGCCGTCATGGCGGCGGGGGCGTACCCGGCCGCGGTGACCACGACCGTGTACGTGCCGGGCGCCAGCGGGCCGGTCGACCCGACGCCGTCGGCGTCCGCCTCGGCCCGTACGACCTGCTGCCCGGTCAGGTCGGTCACCGTGACGACGGCCTGGCGCACGGGCCATCCGTCCTTCGTCCGGATCAGGGCGCGCAGCCCCCGGCGACCGGCCGGGCCGCCCGGCTCGGCCGGCCGGCTGGTGTGGGCGGCCTCGTGGCTGGTGTACATGGTGCTCCTGCTCTGCTCGTCGCTTCCTCGCGGTGGTGCCGCGGCGTCACTCGGTGTGGGCCAGCCACAGGTCCCGGTCGTCCTCGTCCCGGCCGTTGACGGTTACGGTGTCGGCCACGGGCGGGTATCCGGTGGCGATGAGGGTGTACTGGCCGCCGGTCAGGTCGGCGAAGGCGTACGCGCCGTCCTCGCCGGTGGTCGTCGTGCCGACCACGTTCCCGGCCGCGTCCAGCAGCGTCACCCGCGCGTCGGTCAGCGGGCCGCCGTGGCGCACCCGTACGGTGCCCCGTAGCCGGGCGCCGGGCCGCAGCTCGACGTCCTGCCTGGTCTGGCCGGTGCCGACGACCTCGGCGGGAACGGCGGCCGGGCGGTAGGAGTCCGCGCTGACCGCGAGCGTGTAGCCGCCGGGGAGCACCCCGGAGAAGGCGTAGGAGCCCTCCGCGTCGGTCGTGCCCGTGGTGACGACCTCGCCGCGGACGTCGGTCAGCACGGCCACCGCCCCGGGGACCGGCTTGCCCTCGAGGTCGCGTACGACACCGGTCAGCTTGCTGGAGCCGGTGAGCACCAGGTTGTAGTCGACCGGCTGGTCCCCCACCACGAGAGTGGCCACCTGGGGGTCGCGGTCGGCGGCCGACGCGATCAGGACATAGGTCCCCATGCCGGGCGTCCAGATGCGGTAGCCGCCGTCGGCCCCGGCCACGGAGCGGCCGAGCTGGTGACCACGCACGTCGACCAGCGTCAGCGTGGCGTGACCGACCGCGTGGCCGTCATCGCCCCGGACGAGGCCGCGGATCTCGACGCCGTCGTTCAGCCCGTCCGTCCGCACGCCGCCCGCCGGCGCGTACGCGGACTCGGCCTCGAAGCTGGTGGCGGCGGTCGCCGCGGCGGGAAAGGCGGCGTGCGGGCTCGCGGCGGCGTTCGCACCGGCCGCGGCGTAGTGGGGACCGGCCGCGGCGCCGTGCGGGCTCGCTGTTGCGGCGGCGCTTCGGCGCGGGAGGAAGGAGGCGAGCACGAAGGCGAGCAGGGCCGCGCCCGCGCCGATGCCCATGACGACGCGGAACCCGTCCTGGGAGGGCAGGTCGACGGGGCCGAACCGGAAGGTCAGCTGGGCCAGGACGACACCCGCCACGGCGCTGGAGACCGAGGTGCCGACGGCGCGCATGAGGGTGTTGAGGCTGTTGGCGGCGGCCGTCTCGGTCACCGGCACGGCCCCCATGACGAGCGCGGGCATGGAGGCGTACGCGAATCCGATGCCGGCCCCGATGACGCAGGAGACGAGGACGAGATGCCAGATCTCGGACATCAGCCCGACGTTGAGGCCGTAACCGGTGGCGACGATCACGGCGCCGATCATCAAGGTCACCTTGGGCCCCATGGTCGCGGAGACCCGTGCGGACAGGGGCGCCATGACCATCATCACCAGGCCGGACGGTGCCATCACCAGGCCCGCGGCCAGCATCGACTGTCCCAGCCCGTAACCGGTGGCCGCGGGCAGCTGCAGCACCTGCGGCAGCACCAGGGACATCGCGAACATCGAGAAGCCCATCATGGTGGAGGCGAGGTTGGTGAACAGCACCTGACGCCGCGCGGTGGTACGCAGGTCCACCATCGGCTCCTGGGTGCTCAGCTCCCACCAGCCCCACAGCAGCAGCACCACGACCGCCGCGACGAACAGGCCGATCGTGAGAGGGTCGCCCCAGCCCCAGTCGGCGCCCTTGGAGATGGCCAGCAGCAGGCACACCAGCGCGGCCGACAGCCCGGCGGCTCCGACCACGTCGAACCGCCCGCCGCTGCGGACCGGCGATTCGGGCACGAGCGTGATCACGAAGATGAGGGCCACCGCGCCGAGACCGGCCGCCGTCCAGAACAGCACGTGCCAGTCGGCGTTCTCGGCGATGAGGGCGGCGGCCGGCAGGCCCAGGGCGCCGCCCACGCCGAGCGAGGCGCTCATGAGCGCGGTGGCGGAGCCGAGCCGCTCGGCGGGCAGTTCGTCGCGCATGATGCTGATGCCGAGCGGGATGACGCCGGACGCCAGGCCCTGCAGGCCCCGCCCGACGATCAGGGGCGTCAGGGTGTCGCTGAAGGCGCACACGGCCGATCCGATGACCAGCAGGACCAGGTTGACCAGGAGCATGCGCCGTTTGCCGTACATGTCCCCCAGCCGTCCCCACACCGGCGTGGCGACCGCGCTCGCGAGCAGCGTCGCGGTGACCGCCCAGGTGGCGTCGGACGCCGAGGCCCGCAGAAGCTTGGGAAGTTCGGGGATCAGCGGGATCACCAGGGTCTGCATCAACGACACCACGATGCCGGCGAAGGCGAGCACCACCACGAAGGTGCTCGATCGCGGAGGCCCGGCCGCGTGTGCGGCGCGGGCGGAGCTGTTGGCCATGCGGGGACTCCGTTACGGGGGCTGGGGAGGCGAGTGATGAAGTATACGGTAAATCAGTCGCTTGACTTAAGCCTAACAGCACGGATTCAGCGGTCAGATCCGAAGGAGGGGGTTCCTCGTGAACCAGGATCGCCGGAGGACGCGGCAGATTCCGGTACGGTGGTGACGATGACAGGCAAGACCGAGCGGGCCGATCGGGTCAGCGTGACCCGCGAGCGGATCCTGACGGCGGCGGAGCGGCTGTTCGCCGAGCACGGCGTGTTCGCCGTGTCCAACCGTCAGGTCAGCGAGGCCGCCGGGCAGGGCAACAACGCCGCGGTCGGCTACCACTTCGGGACGAAGACCCACCTGGTACGTGCGATCATCCGCAAACACGCCGAGCCGGTCGAGGCGATACGCGAGCGGATGCTGGCCGACATGGGCGACTCCGCGGACGTGCGCGGCTGGGCCGCCTGCCTCGTCCGCCCGGTCACCGAGCATCTGGCCGCCCTGGACTCCCCCACCTGGCACGCCCGCTTCATCGCGCAGGTGGTCACCGACCCCTCGCTACGCGCGGTCGTCGCCGAGGAGACCCGCTCCTCCCCCTCGCTGCGGCGCACTCTCGAGGGGTTTCACCGGTGCCTGCCCGAGCTGCCCGCCGAAGTGCGTGCCGAGCGCGGCGACATGGCCCGCCAGCTGATCACGCACATGTGCGCCGAACGCGAACGCGCTCTCGCCGAAGGCACCCCCACGCCGCGGGCCAGCTGGCACGACGCGGCAACCGGCCTGATCGACGCGCTGGTGGGGCTGTGGCTGGCGCCCGTGACCCGCGACTCATGACGGCGCGCAGCCCGGTCAGGGCGGCGACTGGGTGTCACGGTGTCGCGATGGTTCCGATGACGTGGCCGTGCGGTTGGGACGGCCATGAGATGTGGCGCGTCCCAACGGCCCTGAAGAGGCGCCACGCGATCAGGACGGCCACTGGACCTCGCGCGGCGCAATGGCCCTGATGGCCCTGATGGCCCTGGCCAGATCGTCGGCGACCTTGGGGACGGTCGCCAGCTCGGCCGGACCGAGCTCCTGAAGCAATGCGGCGGTCGCGGCGCGCACCCACGGCGGCCGCGGCCACCTATCGCTGCTGAGCGGCGAGCCACTCGTCGAACGTGGTCGGCGTGATGCGGGCGCCCTCGCCGGGCAGCAGCACGTTCCCGGCCATCGACGGGCCGAACAACCCCGACCACGTCGGCACGAGCTTCACCTCACGGCCGAGCGCCTGGTTGGTGCGCCGCGCCATGTCGACCAGGTCCTGCGGCTCGGGCCCGGCCACGTCGGCGTAGCGCCCCTTCGGGTCGCCTGCGGCGACCTCGGCGAGGACGTCGGCCACGTCCGCGGGCGCGATCGGCTGCACGAGCAGCGGCGCGATCGTGGCCACGCCGTCCTGCTCGGTCCAGCTCGCGACCATCGCGGCGAAGTCGTGGAACTGGGTGGCCGGGACGATCGTCCACGGCACCGGACCGGCGGCCACCAGGCGCTCCTGCTCCCGCTTGCCGGCGTAGTGCGCGTTGCCCTCGACCCGATCGATCCCGACGATCGACAGCAGCACGTGGTGACGGACCCCGGCCCGCTCCTCGGCGGCGAGCAGGTTCCGCGTGGCCGCGCCGAAGTACGCCACCACCTCCGCCGGATCGGTGGCCGGCCCGTTGGTGACGTCGATGACCGCCTCGACGCCGGTGAGGGCGCTGTCGAGCCCGTCACCGGTCACCAGGTCCACGCCAAGCGAACGGCTGACGCGCACGACGTCGTGCCCGCCCCGTTCGAGCGCGGCGACAGTGAGAGCCCCGATGTTCCCGGTGGCGCCGGCGACTGCGATCCGCATGATGATCTCCCCATTCTCGTTGGCGCCGTCTCGGTGACGGACGGACGCATCAAGGACTATATAGGTCCACAATATCTGCGATAAGCTCGGGTTCGTGAAGCTGCCTGTGAGCACCGAATGGGTGTTGCACTGCGCCACGACGCTGGCGCAGCTCGAGCCGGGAGCCACCGCGTCGACGGCACAGCTCGCGCAGTACTACGACCTTCCGGCGCCCTACCTCGCCAAGCAGTTGCAGGCGCTGGTCAAGGCCGGCGCGCTGGCCGCGACGACCGGCCCGCGAGGCGGGTTCCGGCTCGCGCGGCCCGCCTCCGAGATCACGCTCCTGCAGATCGTCGAGGCCGTCGACGGCACGTCGTCACCGTACGAGTGCCGCGAGATCCGCCGGCGGGGACGCGGCGCCCTGCCACCCGAGGACTGCCGGAACACCTGCGTCCTCGCCGAGAAGATGGCCGAGGCGCACGACGCGTGGCGGAGCAGCCTGGCGGGCGTCTCGCTCGCCGACATCCTCGACTCCCTGCCGCCGTCGACCCCCGCCCGCACCCGATCACGCCTCGCGGGCACGCCCGGACACCAGCCACCGTCCTGACCTCGGCTCCCGTCTGACCCCCTCCACCCGAACACCTCCCATAGGGCCATATGTCGCGACCTATCCGGCATCGCGACCTTCTACGCCACCCACAGCACCTTCTCGGCGCTGCGGACCCACTGCGGATAGCGGGAACCGCGTTGTCACAGGCTCCCTTCAACCGCCCCCGTGAAATAACCCTCCGCGAGCTCCGGTGAAGGTTTCACGCCCGACGACCTGCGCGGTGGCAGATCCGCTGCACACCTCCCAAGCACGACAGGCGTCCCCTCGCGTCAACGCCCGTCTCGAGGAGCGACCGCTTCGGCGCGAGACAGAACCTGCTCCAGTTGTGCCGGATCGGCCGCGCCGCCCGCCGACAGGACGGTGCCGGCGCGGTCGGCCACCACCACGTACGGCGGCCACGGGATGTCGTTGCGGTCGAAGACATCCGGGTCCACGACCACGGGCAGCCCGGCACCACCGTATCCCTCGACCGCGCTGACCAGCAGGACATCCAGACGGTCAGCTGTCGCGACGAACTCCGGCAGCATCGCCTTGCACAGTCCGCACGCCGGCGAGACCAACGCGTACATCGTCCGGTCGCCGGCCGGCTCCGGCTTGCCGTTGAGAGCGAAGCGCGTGCCGGGACGCGGTCCGTACGAGGCTCTCTCCGCGCGTAGCAGCCGCGCGGGCAGGTAGGCCAGCCCGAACAGGACCGCCGCCACCGGAAGCTGGACGGGCGCGAACGCGACAGGCCCGGTCAGAGCCGCCGTTACCGCGAGGACCAGCAGCAGGCCGGTACGCAGCAGCGTGCCGGTCCCGACGAGGTCGCTGCCGCCGAAGCACCCGCAGTCCACGGCCATCCGGCGCCACATCACAGAGGCCATGGCCGCCAGGAACGCGGCGAACAGGACCGCCGCCACCACGGCGCCCCACCGCCGGCCGCCCGTAGCGAGCAGCAGCCCGCCGGCGGCCAGCTCGGCCACGAGCACGCCCACCGCGGCCGGCCTGACCAGGGTGCCCGGCAGCACCTGATAGCCCGCCACCGACCGGGCGAAGCCGGACACGTCCCGCAGCTTGCCCAGCGCCGCGACCAGCAGCGCCGCGGTCACGGCGAGGTACGCCGACTCCGCGACGATCATGGCACCGTCTGGTGGTAGGCCGAGGCCTGCAGCTCGTACAGGCCGGCGTACAGGCCGCCACGTTCCATCAGTTCTGCGTGCGTGCCCTGTTCAGCGATCGCGCCGCCGTCCAGCACGTAGATGCGGTCGGCGTAGCGGACGCTGGCCAGCCGGTGGGTGATGAGCACGATGGTGCGGCCGGGGGCGTGGCCGCGGATCCGCTCGAACAGCACGTGCTCGGCACGGGCGTCCAGGGCCGAAGTCGGCTCGTCGAAGATGACCAGCGCGGCATCGTCGCGGTAGAAACCGCGTGCCGCGGCGATGCGCTGCCACTGGCCGCCCGACAGGTCGTGGCCGCCTCGGAAGCGGCGGTCGAGCAGCGCGTCGTAGCCGTCGGGCAGCCGCGCCACCACCTCGTCGGCGCCCGCCGCGGCGGAGGCGGCGGCAAGCCGGTCCTCCTCCAGGGGGCGCCCCATGACGATGTTCTCGCGGACGGTGAGCGGCCAGCGCGTGTGATCCTGAGCGATCACGGAGATCCGCTGCCGCAACGCGTCACCGTCGAACGCGTCGAGGTCCACGCCGTCCCAGCGGATCGTGCCCTCCTGCGGTTGGTACAGTCCGGCCAGCAGCTTGGCCAGAGTCGTCTTGCCCGAGCCGTTCTCGCCGACCAGGGCGATGACCTCGCCCTGGCCGACCGTCACGCTGACGCCCGACAGTGCGGGCCGGTCGGCGCCGGGGTAGGTGAACGTGACGTTCTCGGCCGTCAGCAGGCGGAACGGCGCCGACTCGGCAGGGGTTGCCGGCGGCGGGGGGACGCGCTCCCGGGCGGACTCGCAGAAGGCCAGGTAGTCGCCGAAGTAGAGGCCTGCCTCATAGAGCCGGTTCATGGTCTGGATCAGGGCGGTGAGCGAGACCTGTCCGGTCCTGATCGCCAGCACGGCCGCGCCGGCCACTGACAGGGGGATGACGCCGACGGCCAGCAGCACGCCGAGCACCACGTACACGCCCGCCGTGGCCACGCCGGTCAGCAGGTCGCCGCCCGCCTTGGTCGCGGCCCGGCGCCGTGCCACGTCGAGCTGAACGTCCTGCTCGAGGTCGGCCACCTTGGCGTACTGGCCAAGCAGGAAGTCCCGGAGCGTGAACGTCCGCACTTCGGCGGCGGGCTGCCGCTCGGCCATCAGGTCCGAGAGCATGAACTTGCGCCGCCGCGCGGCGGACAGCCGGTAGAACGCCTGATAGCCCAGCCGCGCCATGCGTACTGCGGCCCATCCCGCCGGCACGGCGGCGACCAGCAGCAACGGCATGAGGATCGGGTGCATCAGGCCGAGCGCCACGGCCGAGGCCAGCACGCCCACCGCGCCGGTGACCACGGCGATCGTCGTCTCCACCACGGTGGCGGTGTCGGGGACGCCGCTGTCGCGGGCCCGCCGCATCGCGTTGTGGAAGTCGTGGTCGTCGAACGCGGCCAGCTCCACCCGGGTGGTCAGCTCGAACAGGCGGGTCTCAGCCAGCCGTTCGACCAGCGGCTTGAGCCGGGCCTGCGCCCATCCGGCACCGGCCAGCAGCGCTCCGCGCAACCCGGTGGCACCGGCCACGAGCAGCAGCGAGGGCAGCGCGGTCCATACCCGATCGAGTGTGGGACCGGCGGCCAGAAGCGAGGCCAGCACGTCGGAGGTGGCCACCAAGCCGAAGACCGTGAAGACGCCGGCCGCGAGGTTGCCCACCAGGGCCACGGCCGTGTCGCGAGGACTGGCCTGCCACGCCATCCGCAGCGCGGCGGCCACCAAGGACGGCAGTCTGCGGGCGATCGTAGCGAGGGTGGCGGTCAGCAGGTGTTCGTCGTGGCTCTCCCAGTACTGGGCCACGAGCCCCGACCGATCGTCCGGGACGCTCGTCCTGCGTCCGCGCCGCCAGAGCCTCACGCGAGGGCGCTGTTCCGAGACCGGCACGCCGAAGATCCCCCCATCACGCACGTCAATCTAGAAGATCGAACTCCCGGTGTAAAGGTGCATGTAAATACATTTTCGGCCGTTACGGCTACCTCTAGACAGGCTTCCGGATATATGCACATAATGCCTCCGTTTGCTCGCGTCGGGGGACATCTAGCGGGTTCCTCGTCACGGGCAGGGCACGGGAAAGGCGTCTACCGGCGCCATCCCGACGCTCGGATCCCAACGTCGGCCGCCCAAAGGCGGCCAAGGAAGGAGCCCTTATGTCGGTCCTCGCACTGGAGCCCCGCGACGCCGGAGTCCTGGAGTACGAAGACCTCGCCGTCGACTTCGAAGGCGAGCTGGACAAGCTGCTCCACGGCCCTCAGGCCTGTGTCAACACCTGCAAGCGTACGGTCTGCAGCAGCTTCCCCTGCTGCCCGTCCATTGTGTGAAGCGCCTGATCCCACGCGGTGACGCGTGGTGACGAGATGTGCTTGGGAAAGGCCGTCGACGATGCTCTGATGGCCTTTTCCTCATATTAGGCAAATGCGCTCCGTTACGAGGGATGACCGTGGACTTCAATGTGCTCGACCGCCTTACCCAATTTGCAGATTCGAATGGTAGGGAAATATACGAGGACGACACCTGGATCAGTGTTCACGATCCTCGCCACGACATTCCGTTGCAGGGTTGGAAAATTCATATTTCCGCACGTCCCGGCACCCTCAACGACACCCTCGACCGCGCGTTGCCGATCTTGGCCGGCACCGGCTGCGCCTTCAAGGTCGCCCGCTCCACCCACAGGCTCATGGAGCTCAACTCCGGCGACGTGGACCCGGGAGCCGTGGGCAAGGCCATGACGATCTATCCAGAGCAGGACGCGGTGGTAGAGCTGGGCCACGCCCTCGCCGACGCCCTGTCCGGGCTGTCGGCCCCGCGCATAGTCAGCGATCGGCGGGTCCGCCCCGATGCTCCGGTGTACTACAGGTATGCCCCGTTCGCCCCGCAGTACCGCGTGGACGAGAACGGCGACTTCGAGCTGATCGTGATCGGGCCGGATGGCGAGCAACTGCCGGGCGCGGCCGGTCCCGAGTTCACCTGTCCGCCCTGGGCCACCGACCCGTTCCGCCCCACGGAGCCTGCCGGGGCCGGCCCGTCGGAGCCGGAAGAACGGCCGTCGCTGGGAACACTGCCGCCCGCGCAGACCACCGCGCAGACCACCGGGCAGACCACCGCGCAGACCACCGGGCAGACCACCGGGCAGACCACCGGGCAGTCCGCCGACGGCGGCAGCGGGCGGCTCATCGGCGGCCGGTACCGCGTGACGTCCGGCGTCGTGCGTGGCCCGCGCGGAAACGTCTACCGCGCCACCGACGCCGCCGGAAGGCGGGTCGTGGTCAAGGAGGCCCGCGCGTACGTCGGGGAGAACATCGAGGGCTGGGACCTGCGGATGTACCTCCGCAACGAGCTGCGCGTCCTGCAGGCGCTCAGGGGCGTGGCAGGCGTACCGCAGCCGATCGACCACTTCCGCCACGGCGAGGACGAGTTCCTCGTCATGACCGACGCGGGCAGCCGCGACCTCAACCGATTCGTCGCGGAGAACGGCCTGTTCACCAGGGAGTCCGCCACCGGCGAGCGCGACCTCGGCACACTCGCCGTCCGACTGCTGGAGGTGATCGACGCGGTGCACGCGCACGGCGTCGTCATTCGCGACCTGTCGCCCAAGAACGTCGTGCTCGGCGAGGACGGCCGCTGCACCCTGATCGACTTCGGCAACAGCAGGTACGACGGGCTGCAGCTGCCCGGCTGGAGCCGCGGCTACAGCGTTCCCGACCAGCACACCGACCGTGAATCCGTGCCCGCCGACGACTACTTCTCGCTGGGCGCCACCCTGTTCTTCGCGGCCACCGGGATGAACCCGATCATGATCGGCCCGGACCCGGTCCGCAACGTCGAGCGCACGCTCATGTGCCTGGCGGGGATGTTCCCGGACGTCACGACGGGCGTCCTCGGTCTGCTGCCCGGCCTGCTGAGCCTCGACCCCACCGACCGCACTGCCGCCGCCGCCGAGCTCAGATCCGCGCACGGACCGGTTCCTGCCGACCCGCCGCGCCCCCTGCCCGCCGTGACCGGCCTCGGCGACGGGCGGCCCGCCACCGAACATCGGCAGGCGAGACGGTGGAAGCTGCCCTCCCCGCCCAGCCTCACCGGCGAACTGCTGTCCAAGGCGCTCGACCACACCGTGCGCGAGTGCGCGGCCTTCGCCGAGCAGTTGATGACCGCGCCCGAGGACGCCCGTAGGGAGAGCCCGCCTGTGACCAACGTCTACGGCGGCAGTGCCGGAGTCGGCATGGAACTGCTGCACCACCCGGAGACCAAGGCCGTGGCCGCCGACCTGGCCCGGTGGACGGCCCGCGTGATGCCGCCCGCCAAGCTCCCGCCCTCGCTGTACTTCGGCCGTACCGGCACCGCGCTGTTCCTGACCGCGGCCCGTCTGAGCGCCGCACCGGAACTGGCGGCGCCGGCACCAGTCACCCTCGACGGTCCGCAGCGGGCCGACCAGGCACACGGCGTGGCAGGCATCGGCTCGGGCCATTTGGCCCTGGCCGCCCTCGACCCCAGCGATGCCCGGCATCTACGGATCGCCGCCGAGTGCGCCCGGCTGCTGATCGCTGGTGAGGTCACGCGGTCGCAGGACGCCGTGGCACCCGCCCAGCCCGGCTCCGGCGTGTCGGTCGATACGGCGTACGCCCACGGCGACGCGGGCTGCGCGGACTTCCTGCTCTCCTACCACCAGGCAACCGGCAACCGAGCGGCCGGCGAGGCGGCTCAGGAGCGGCTGGCGGCGCTGGCCGACCAGGCCGAGGCACTGATCGGCGAGTTGCACGGCCCTGATGCCCGGGCCATGGGGGCCTCCTGGTGCCAGGGCATGTCGGGCATCACCGGCACGCTGGCCCGGGCGGCCCGCGCGTTCGGCGTTGACCGCTACCTGGAGCTGGCCGAGCGGGGCGCGCGGGCATGCCTGGTCGTCGCCCCGCAGGCCTGGGTGGTCTCTCAGTGCTGCGGCCTGGCGGGCATCGGCGAAGCTCTGATCGATCTGGCGATGGTCACAGGCGATGACGGCTACTGGCGCCACGCCGAGGACATCGCCGAGCGGATGCTGGTACGGGCCGGCGGCGAGCCGGCGCAGCCGGTCTTCCCCGGTAACGACCTCGACAAGGCGGCCTACACCTGGAGCACCGGCACCGCGGGCGTCCTGTCGTTCCTGCGCCGCCTCGACCGCCGCTCGGGCACACGGCTGTGGACGGCCGACTGGCAGTTGCCCGCAGCGGACCGGGCAGCGCACGCGGCGGTGGGATAAGCGGCGGGCGGGAGATGGAACGGGAGGACCGCGCCATACCCGCCGGCGGCTTCCAGCTCCGCACCGCAGTCCCTGCCGTAGCGGGCCGTCCGCCGCGGTCGCCGACACCACGCTGCCGAGGGGTCGGGGCTGCACCATCGTCGTCTGCAGCCTGCCGGCGGCCGACCGGGACGAGGACGCGTTCGAGAAGCCGCCGAGATGGACCTGACCCGCTCCTCCAACCCGCACCTGATCTTCGGGGCCGCATGCCTGCCTCGGCCGGTCGCCGGCCCGCACCGAGCTGCGGACCGTGCACAAGGGCCGACGTCTGCCCGGCCGCCGCGATCGCCATGGAGGGCTGACCTCCGACCGACGTTCTGATCGCGGACGGCCTGGCCGTCGCGGGGGCACTACGCCGCACGAGGCTACATCTGCTCGTCGAAGGCCCCCGCGTCGAGACGTATGAAGGTGGCGTTCCCCATGGCCGCGCGGGCGCCGAGGACGTGCCCGTCGCACATCCTCGTCTCCGTCCCGGCCGGGTCGGTCACCTTCCACGTCACCGGCTCGCGGCACGGCTGGCCGAGCCGGTCGTAGTTCCACGTACGGCGGCACACCCGGCACGTGGCGACGCCGGCGCGGGAGGAGAGGGTGTTGCCGTGCTCCGGGCAGACGCCCCATCCGAAGCCGCACAACGGCTGGGACCTGAGCCTGGCCAGGTCCTCGGCCGCGTGCTGCAGGTCCTCGGCGCCTCTGGCCAGCCAGTCCGCCGCGTGCAGGGCGGTCCGGAGGTGTTCGCGCTCGGCCGGTTCGGCCGGGGCGCTGCCGCAGAGTTCCCTGATCTCGGCGGTGAGCGCCTCGGCGCGGCTCGCGAAGGCACGCAATTGCGCGGGAGTGACGGTCATGCGGGCTTCCATCTCGGGAGGGGACTGATGGTCATGGCTCAGGCCACGCGGAAGGTGTAGTAGCTGACCGACCGGCCGTCCTTGGTCAGCTCCTGCCGAGCGACGATCTCCACGTCGAAGCCCTGCTCGTCCATCAGATGCCTGAGGTACGGAAGGTCTCCGGAGCTGCCGAAGGAGATCAGCATTCGGCCTGTCGGGGTGAGATGGTCTCTGGCCTGACGGAAGAAGGTGGTCATGGCCCGGTAGTTCTCGTCGGTCGTGGCGGCCTCGAGCAGGTCGCGCGGGGCGAACCAGCGGAACGGCGGATCGAAGACGATCAGATCGAACCGCCCGTCGACGTCGGAGAACACGTCGCTGAGCCGGACCTCGACCCGGTCGGCGACGCCGTTGCGCTCGGCGTTGGCACGTGCGGCCTCGACGGCCACGGGGTTGATGTCGACCGCCAGCACCTGTTCGGCGGTCGAGGCGGCCAGTACGGCGTTGACGCCGCTGCCGGTGCCCATGTCCAGGACGCGGTCCCCCGCCCGTACCTCGGCCAGGACAGCCTCGCCCAGCAGGTGCGACATCCCCGTGATCGGCTGCACCTGCGGCGGGACGACCACGGTCCTGCCGAGATAGGCGAACGTCTGGTCGCCGGCGGCCTCGGCCCTGGCGGCCTCGTAGGCCCGCTCGTGCCAGCGGCGGATGAGCTCGGCCTGCTCCGGAGCGACCATGGGGGTGTAGCCGGCGGGGTGCGGATCTTCCTCGTGCTGGCTCATGACCAAAACCTAGACGATCGCCGCCCCGGCGGAGCTCACCGCAGCAGAATGACCGCCTCGACGAGGCTTTCCGGCAGGCCCATCAGACGCAGCGCGTCCGGGGTGGCGGCTCCGATCATGGCCGCCGACTCGGCGATCTCCTGGTATCGCGACCGGGCCGCCGCGCGGTCGCCACGCGCCTCGGCGACGCGACCGAGCCCGGCGAGCGCGCGCACCCGGTTGCCGAGGCTTCTGATCCAGTACGGGTCCATCCGTTCGAGGGCCTCCGCGTACAGCCGCTCCGCCTGGGCCAGGTCCTGCTCCAGCAGGGCGATGTCGCCGAGCCCGCGGAGCGCGGCCGCCAGGCCGGCGGCGCTGCCGGCGCGGCGGGCGAGCTCGGCGGCCTTCGCATAGTCGGCGCGGGCCGCCGCCGCGTCGTCGCCGGCGCGGTGATCGCCCCGGTTGACCAGCAGGTCGGCGCTGTCCTCGAGGGCGCCGAGCTGGTCGGTGAGAGTGAGCGCCTCGTCGGTGAGCCCGATGGCCGTCGCGCGATCACCACGCGCGCCCGCCAGACTCGCCAGCGTGTCCAGCGCGAGCGCGGTGCCCCACCGGTCTCCGAGCGAGCGGAAACCCTCGGCGGCCGCGCCGAAGCCGCGCTCCGCCGCCACGACGTCGCCCTCACCGAGAAGCCCGTATCCCCGTACGTACTCGGCGACCGCACGTACCCACGGCTCTGGGCGGTCGCGCTGCGACGAGACGAGCGCGAACGCGCCGTGCCGGTCGGCCTCGCTCGCGTCCCGCATCATCCACGACAGCAGGACGGCCGGATAGCGGCCCGGCCCGGCACCCGACCACGCGGCGGCCAGCGCCTTCTCGGCCTGCGCGTGGTGCCGCCGCCACACCGGCCGCCCGGCCTCGCCGGACGCCGCGAGCAGGACGCACGCCACGTACTCCTCGCCGAGCCCGTCCGGGAGCGCGGCGCTTGCGGAATCCGCAGTGCCCACGGAACCCGCAGTGCCCAAGGAACCCGCAGTGCCCACGGAATCCGCGGCGCCCAGGTGGTCCAGCAGCGCGATCGCCTGTGGCGCCACCGAGGCGGCCGCGCCGCGGATCCACAGGTACGTCGAGGCCGACGCGAGCAGCCGCAGGGCCGTCTCCACCTCCCGTGCCTCGACCGCCCAACGCACGGCCGCCAGCAGGTCGGCGTGCTCGGCCGCCAGGACCGCCAGCCACTCCAGCTGTCCGGCCTGCCGCAGCTGCGGGTCCGCGCTCCGCACCAGCTCCAGGACGTACCGGGCGTGGGCACGGCGGGCCGGCTCGCGCTCGCCGGCCGCGTCGAGCCGTTCGGCGCCGTACGCGCGGATCGTCTCCAGCATGCGGTAGCGGCCGCCCGAGACCTCCAGCAGCGACTTGTCGGCCAGCGACTCCAGCGTCTCGCCGTCGGTGCCGCACACCCGCCGCGCGGACTCGGCCGTCGCTCCCCCGGCGAAGACCGTGAACCACCGCGCGGCCCGCTGCTCGGGCTCGGACAGCAGCTCCCAGCTCCAGGCGACCACCGAGCGCAGCGTCCGATGCCGCTCGTCGGCCGTGCGGCTGCCGCGGGCCGCGACGGCGAGCCGGTCGTCGAGCCGTCCCGCGAGGTCGTCGATGTGCAGCGAACGCAGGCGCGCCGCCGCCAGCTCGATGGCCAGCGGCAGGTTGTCGAGGGCGGCGCAGATCCGCCGTACCGTCCGGGGGTCGCCCGCGAAGCCGCGCCGCACGGCTTGGGCCCGATCGGTGAACAGCCGCGCGGCCGCCTCGTCGTCGAGCGGCCGCACCTGCCAGAGGTGCTCGCCGATGATGCCGAGCGGCTCCCTGCTCGTCGCCAGGACCCGCAGCCGGGGGCAGGCCGCCAGCAGCCGCGCCACCAGCGTGGCGGCCTCTTCGACCAGGTGCTCGCAGTTGTCCAGGACGAGCAGGAGCAGCCGGTCCGACAGCGCCCCGATCAGGCGGTCGACCGGGTGCTGCCCGCCGTCGCCCAGGTGGAGCCCGTTCTCACGCAGGCCCAGCGCGCCCAGCAGCACCTGCGCCAGCGCGCCGCCGTCACGGAGCGGCGCCAGCTCCACGAAGCACACGTCGTCCGCCGCGGCGGCGGCCACCTCGACCGACAGCCGGGTCTTGCCGACCCCGCCGGGACCGGCCAGCGTGACCAGCCGGGCCACGCGCAGCAGCCCGGCGACCTCGGCCACCTCCCCGGCGCGGCCGACGAAGGACGTCAGCTGGGCGGGCGGCGCTGCGGGCGACGGGGAGGGGCCGGCGCTCAGCAGCTCCCGGTGGAGCGCGACCAGCTCGGCCGAAGGGTCGGCGCCCAGCTCGTCGGCCAGGTGCCGCCTGGTCTCCTCGAACACCACCAGCGCCGCGGCCTGCCCGCCCTCGGCGAACAGCGCCCGCATCAGCAGCCCCGCCAGCCGTTCCCTGAGCGGATGCCGGCCGACCAGCTCGCGGAGCTCCGCCACGGCCGCGCGGTGCTCGCCGAGCCGCAGCTCGCCCTCGATCCGGTCCTCGAGCGCTCCGAGCCGGCGCTCCTCCAGCCGTACGGCGGCGGCCTGGGCGGTACGGCTCTCGGCCAGGCCGGCCAGCGCCGGCCCCTGCCACAGCTCCAGCGCCTCGCGCAGCAGCGTGACCGCCCGTGCGGCGTCGCCGTCGCCCAGCGCGGCCCGGCCCTCCTGCGCCAGCCGCTCGAACCGGCAGGCGTCCACGTCATCGTCGTCGACCGCGATCCGGTAGCCCGCCCCGGCCCGCTCGATCAGGGGCGCCGAGCCCAGCGCCGTCCGCAGCCGGGACACCTGGGACTGCAGCGCGTGCGCCGACAGCGCGCCGTTCGGGTCGATCTCGTCGGCCAGCCGGTCGGCCGACACGACCTCGCGGGGCCGAAGCAGCAGCAGGGCCAGCAGCGCGCGGCGGGCCGGGCCGCCCAGCGGCACTTCCGTCCCGTCGTCGCGCCACGCCCGAGTCTCGCCCAGGATTGCGAACCGCATGCCGGTGATTATCCACCGGCCAGGATCATGCCCTCGCGATCGGGCCCAGGTAGGTCCCGCCGGACACGTCGACGGTCTGGCCGGTCACCCACCGGCCCTGCGGGCCGGCCAGGAAGCCGACGACGTCGGCCACGTCCTCCGGCTCGCCGAGCCGGCCGAGCGCGGTGATCGCCTCCAGTTCGGCCACCACCTCGGGGATGGAGTTGTAGCCGGCGGTCATGTCGGTCCGCACCGCGCCGGGCGCGACGGTGTTCACCGTGATGCCGCGCCCGCCGAGCTCGTTGGCCAGCGTCGGGGCCATCGACTCCAGGGCCGCCTTGGTGATGGTGTAGCCGATCTGCATGGTGACGGCGAACCTGCTGGCCGTCGAGCCCATGTTGATGATGCGGCCGCCGTCGTTCAGCAGCGACAGGGCCCGCTGGATGACGAAGAACGGCGTGGTGACGTTGACCGCCAGGAGGCGGTCCAGCTCCTCGGGGGTGACCTGCGAGATCGGGTTGACCGAGGCGATGCCCGCGTTGTTGACCAGGATGTCCAGCCCGCGTCCCGCCAGCCCGGCGGTCAGGCCCTCGAACAGCTCGTCCATCGCACCGACCTCGCCGAACCGCGCCCGTACGGCGAACGCCCGGCCGCCCGCCTCCTCGATCCGCGCCACGGTCTCCTTGGCGGCCTCCTCGTTGCCGCCGTAGTGGACCGCGACCTCGGCGCCGTCGGCGGCCAGCCGCAGCGCGACCGCCCGGCCGATGCCCCGGGAACCACCCGTCACCAGCGCGGTCTTGCCGGTCAGAACGTTCATTGCCACTCCTCGTTCGACGGCCGGGTCCTCGGCGGATCCGGCGATGGGATGACGATGGCGTCACCCGCTCACCGCCCGCTCACCGCCGGCTCACCGCCCCGCCCCGGGCCGTCAGAGTGGCAGCGGGATGCGGTCGAAGAACCAGTACAGGCTGACCGCCACGATGGGGAGCGACAGCGCGGCCACCGCCCACCGGGCCGCGGAGGTGCGGCGGAGCAGCACCAGTAGGGGGAAGAGCAGCGCGATGATGGCGAGCTGGGTCACCTCGATGCCGACGTTGAAGCTCAGGAGCGACAGGAGCAGCTGCCACGACCCGCTCTCCTTGATGTCCAGCGCGCCCGCGAAGCCCAGCCCGTGGATCAGGCCGAAGGCGAACACGATCGGCAGCCGCCATCTGCCCAGTTTGTCCTCCTGGCGGCCCAGGAGGTTGGCGACCGCGACGACGATGATCGACGCCGCGATGACCGGCTCGACGATCGCTCCCGGTACGTCCACGACGCCCATCGCCGCCAGCAGGAACGTGATGCTGTGGGCGACCGTGAAGGCGGAGGCCGTGACGACGACGTCGCGCAGGCGCCGCGCGCCGATGAGCAGGGCGACCAGGAAGAGGATGTGGTCGAGGCCGGACAGCAGGTGCTCGGCGCCGAGCAGGAAGAACTCCCCGGCCTGGTGCGACGCCGGGCGCTCGCCGACGCGCACGGTCGGGTTCCCGGCGTCGAGGACCGCGGAGCTCGTCTCGCCGTCGAGGTCGTACCGGACCATGGTCTTGGTGCTGTGGACGAAGCTCTCGTTGTCGGGGAAGAGCGCGCTCGAGATCGCGTGCACTCCCCCCGCCTCGCCCTGGCAGGCGTAGGCGAGGGTCAGCACCGCGAAGGTGGTCCTGCCGCGCGGGCGCACGTCCGCGTCGCCCACCGTCGTGGGGGCGCACGACTTGTCGTCGTACGCCACGTCGAAGCGGCGCGTCACATAGTCGATGACGGCGTCCCGGTTGAGCTTGAGCTGGCGGAGCTGCTCGGCCCGCTCCTTCGCCTCATAGGCCTCCGCGTAGAGCCAGGCCGACTTCATGAGCAGGTCGTACTCGAGGTCGAGCACGACCCTGACGTTCGCGCCCGAGCCGGTCACCTCGGCGTGCGCGGTCGTGGTCGCGTCGTGCGCCGCCGCCGGGGCGGGGTGGACGAGGTCGGCCAGCACGCCGCCCACGACGATGGCGAGGACGACGGCGAACAGCCACTGCCTGCGAGGCATGTCTGTTTCTCCAGATCAGAGGGGGGAACGCCGCCCCGGACCCGGTCCGGGGCGGCGGTGCCGGGCTAGCGGTTGAACCAGTGGTACATGGGTGAGTCAGGCCCCCACGTGCCCGGCCTGCCGTGCTCGTCCTTGGTGACGAAGACGCTCGGCTCGGAGGCGGTCACGCCGCCGCCCTCGGACCTCGCCGTGACGAACCAGGCGTAGGCCGTGTCGTCCTTCAGCCGGTCCCAGGTCACCGAGGCGACCTGGCCGGAGGCGACCGTGCTCCTGCCGATGGTCCGCGTGGGCTTGTAGAGCGCCAGCGAGTCACTCTGGAACGTCGTCGTACGGGAGGTGAGATCGACCGGCAGCACCATGTTGTCCTCGCGCCCGTCGTAGCGGCGCAGCGGGTCGAACTCGGTGGCGCCGAAGTCGCCGAGCAGCGGCGAGTACGTGTCCACGCTCAGCTCCGCCCGCTTGACGTCGAACTGGAGCAGCCGGAAGAAGCTCGCGCCGAACTGGAGCTGGTCCTCCGGGTTGTACCCGCCGATCTGGGTGAGCCCCAGGCGGTCGGCCGACACCGTGTAGAACTGGTAGTCGGCCAGGAGCTCGACCACGCCGTTGCCGACCTGGCCGACCTTCGGCTTCACGTTGGTGCCCACGCCGTGCTCGTGCCCGGCGAGGATGAGGAAGACGTTCGGGTTCTTCTCGACCACCGTCTTGTACAGCATCGAGCCGTCGGGGGCGGAGAATCCGGTGCCGCGCCCGTCGGGGTTGGTGCTCGGCACCAGGTAGTCGTGGGAGAGCAGGATGCCGTTGCGGTTGGCGTACTTCTTGAAGACGGAGTCGGCCCATTCGGCCTCGTCCCTCGTCACGCCGTACGACAGGCCGACCACGACGAAGTCCAGGCCGCCCGCGGAGAACAGATCGTAGTGGTTCTGGTTGTCGCCCTCCTTCCACGGCCCGCCGTACTTGGCGTGCTGCCAGCCCTGGGAGGAGTCCTGGTACCGGCTGGGGCCGTAGTACTTGTTGTAGATCGCGCCGGGGCCGACCTCGGTGCCGGACTGGTTGTCGTGGTTGCCGGCGATGACGCCGTTGGGGATGCCCGCGTCGTCCAGCACCTTCTGCAGCTTCGAGGAGAGCTCGAACTCGCCGGCGACCTGCTTCTGCGTGGCCTCGTCGGCGGGCTTGCGGATGTTGTTCTCGATGATGTCGCCGGTGTGGGCGACGTACGAGATCTTGCGCTGGTCCTTGTTCTCCTTGATCCACTCCATGACCTTGGAGTAGCCGGACTCCCACACACCGCGCTCCTCGGGGGTCTCCTGCTCCACCGCGCCCTCGGAGAGGTACTGCGTGTCGGTGTAGTGGACGATCGAGAAGTCGTAGCTCGCGGGGTCGGCGAAGCCGTTCGGGTCGCCGGGCTCGATGTCGTCGGCGAACGGGTCCTCGCCCGTCACCATCACGTGGACCTGCTGCTTGTCGACGTACCCCCGGTCGACGACGGCCGTGAGGACGGTCCTGCCCTGGGCGGCGCCGCGGGCGCTCGTCAGGAGGTCCCATGCCTTGGTCCTGGTGTTCCACACGCGCAGCGACGCCAGGCGCTCGGGGTCGATGACGCCCTCCCAGCGCAGGACCGGGGAGTCCACGTGCCCTTCGACCCGGACGTCGTACCGCTGGTAGACGAGGTCCTGGCCGGCGGGCGCGTCGAGCGTCTTGCCGTCGGCGGGCTCGAGCGCGCCCGCCTTGACGCGCTGCTCGCCCGGGACCCGCAGGGTCGTCGGGACGGATGCGGCCGTGCCCTGGAACACCTCGTTCGGGGTGAGGATCTCGGCCTGCGAGAACGTCGCCGTCACCGCTCCGCCGTCGGGCTCGGCCACCTTCGCCGAGAGCTTGACGGGGTCCGACACGTCGACGGCCCCCAGCGCCGGGGTCAGCTCGGCGGGGACGTCGGGGATGCCGGCGGACTCGAACACGATCTCACGGATCGCGGTGTTGCCGAGCCCGTCGGCGCCGGTCACGGCCAGGGTGTGCTTGCCGGCGCGCAGCCCCGGACCCACCTGGGCGCCCAGCTGGATCGGCCGGCCGTCGAGCTTGATGTCCGGCCCGGACACGACGCCCGAGGCGTCCTCGAGCTTGACGTCCAGGACGACCGAGGCGGTGATCTTCGCATCCGCGGCGGGGACGCTCCTCGCGACCTTCGGCGCCGAGTTGTCGCTGATCAGGACGCGGGTGGCGACCTCGCCCGTGGCCGCGGCGGCGGCCAGGGTGTGCTTGCCGTCCTTGATGGCCGTGGTGTCGAGGTCGGCGCGCAGGCCGCGGGCCGGCGCGTCCACGAGGAACTCGAGGTCGATCTCGGTGAGCGGGTTCACGTTGTCGCCGCAGTTGCCGTCGCCCATGCCGTACGAGGACTTGAGCATCTGGCCGGTCGCCGTGCCCTTCGCCGGGGTGAGGGCGATGTTCGAGATCGTGAAGTCGTCCCGGTTCTTTCCGCACGACGTCGGGAACGTGCCGGCCACGAAGTCGATCGTGTTCCAGCCGGGCACCAGGAACTCGTCCGGGATCGTGAGATCGACGCGCCTGCTCACGAAGTCGCCGTCGAGGACGACCTTCTGGCCGTTGACGAGCACGAAGTTCTGGTAGCGCGCCTCGATCGAGTTGCTGCCCACGTTGAAGCTGAGGGTGGCGTCGCCCGAGCCGAGCGTCTCGACGACGTGCGCCGCCGGGGCGTCGATCGTGTAGCGCAGCTCGGCCTCGCGGAGGAGGGTCTGGCCGCTGCCGCAGGTGCCGTCGCCCATCTCGTACGACGGCTTGATGTCCTGGCCGGTCACGGTGGCGCCGTCCAGGGTGAGGCCGAGGCCGGCGATCGTGAAGTCGTCGCGGTTGTTGCCGCAGGACTCCTTGTAGTCCCCGGTGACGACCTTGATCGTGTTGTCGCCCGGCACCAGGAAGCGGGCCGGGACGGCGACGGTCACCCGCTGGTTCGCCCAGGAGCCGCCCAGGTCGATGCGCTTGCCGTTGACCAGCAGGAAGTTGTCGAACTTGTCCTCGATCGGGTCCGCGCCCACGTCGAAGGCGAGCTTGGCGGCGCCGTTGCCGAGCGTGGGCTTCGTGGCGGGTTCGGCGCCGTCGACGGTGAGGGACTTGACGGCGCCCTCGCCGCCGGCCGGGAGCGTGGCGAAGACCGCCTTGGTGCCTGCCACGAGCGTGCCGTCCGTGGGCAGCAGCCGCGGCGCCCCGGCCGCGGCGTTGTTCACGGTCACGGTGTTCTTGACGGTCACGCCGGCCGCGGTCGTGGCGGTGATGGCGTGCTCGCCGTTGGCCAGCTTGGCGGTGTCCACGTCCGCGGTGAGACCGGTGGTGCCCTGCGGGTCGCCCTGGACGAAGAACTTGAGCGTGGCGCGCTTCAGCAGCGTGGTGTTCGTGCCGCAGCTGCCGTCGCCGAAGGAGAAGGTGTACGGGTTGTCCTCGCCGTCCGCGACCTCGCCGAGCAGCTCGAGGCCCACGTCGGACAGCACGAAGTCGTCGTAGTTGGTGCCGCACGACGACTGGATCGTCCCGACGACGATCTCGACGGTGTTCTCTCCCTTGACGAGGTGCTCGTTCGGGATGTCCATCGTCACCCGCTCGTTCACGTGGTCGCCGATGTCGCTGCGGTACGCCCCGTTGACCAGCACGTAGCTGTGGTACTGGGCCTCCGTCGAGTTCGTGCCGACGTCGAAGCCGAGCTTGGAGACGCCCACCGTCCGGGTGGCGTCGAGCGCGGTGTCGTCGACGGCGAGTTTCGCGACGCTGTCACCGGCCGCCGTCGGGACGGCCGCGACCTTCACCGTGCCCTCGAGGTACGAGCCGCCGGCCGGGGTGAGCGTCGGAGGGCTCTGGGAGGCGGTCGGCGTCGGGGTGGGCCGTCCCCGGTCCTGCTCGCCCTGTCCCGGGTCGGCGTACGCCGCGGTCACGAGGCTGCCGGCGAGCAGCGCCGCGGCCGCGACGACCGCGGCGAGACGTCCTCGGCTCCGTAAGCCGCCCAAGAGGTTTCGTGCTGCCATTGGCTGCATCAGGTGCAGTCCCTTCCATGTCGTGCATAAGCAGCCGATAAGGCGGCGTGCTCTCGGGCGGACACTTTGGAGCGCACGAGTGAACGGAGTGCATGGGGAGAAAGACGGGAAGGAAAACTATCCACTCATTCTGGTCATTTGTCCTGAAACAGGAACAACAGGGTCGCATTCCCCCGCCTGTCCAGGGCCGGGCAGCACGATCACGATGGCGGATGACGACTTACGATCGGCCTATGCTGCGCATCGGAGTTCTGGGTGCCGCGCGGATCGCGCCGGCCGCCCTGGTCAATCCCGGCCGCCTCGTACCGGGAGTCGAGGTCGCCGCCGTCGCCGCCCGCGACCGGTCAAGGGCCGAGGCGTTCGCCGCCAAGCACGGCATCCCCAGGGTCCACGCCTCATACGACGAACTGATCGCCGACCAGTCGCTCGACGCGATCTACAACCCGCTGCCCAACGCCCTGCACGCCCCCTGGACGCTCCGGGCGCTGGAGGCGGGCAAGCACGTCCTGTGCGAGAAGCCGTTCACCTCGAACGAGGCCGAGGCGCGCGAGGTGGCCGAGGCCGCGGAGAAGAGCGGCACGGTGGTGATGGAGGCGTTCCACTACCGCTACCACCCGCTGGCCGAGCGCATGCGGGAGATCGTGGCGGAGCTGGGCGAGCTGCGCCTGGTGGAGGCGTGGATGTGCTTCCCGCTGCCGCGCTTCTCCGACATTCGCTACTCGCTGGAGCTGGCGGGCGGGTCGATGATGGACGCCGGGTCGTACGCCGTGCATGTGGCCAGACTGCTGGGCGGTGGAGAGCCGGCGGTCGTCGAGGCGCGGGCGCTGGAGCGCTCGCCGGGCGTCGACCGCGCCATGAGCGCCGCCCTGCGCTTCCCCTCGGGAGCCTCCGGGCGGGTGCACTCGTCGATGTGGTCGGGAATGCTGCTCAAGATCGGTGTACGGGTGCGCGGCACGCGCGGAGAGATGCGGGTGAGCAACTTCGTCGCGCCGCAGTTCTTCCACCGGGTGGCGTACACGGTGGACGGCGTCAGCCGGCGCGAGAAGGTCGCCGGCGACGCCACCTACACCTGCCAGTTGCGTGCCTTCGAGTCGGCGGTGCGCACTGGAACAGGCAACCTCACCCCGCCCGCCGACTCCGTCGCGAACATGTCGGTCATCGACGCCATCTATCGCGCGGCCGGATTGTCGCCCCGGCGAGCGTAACGCGGATGCTCCCGGGGCCGCGGTGGCCGTCGACCTCGAGCCGCCGGTGCTCGCCCAGAAAGCGGGCAGGCCGTTTCGCGATGCTGGATCAGCCCATGTGCTGTGCAGCCACCGGTATCAGTAGGTGTGGCAGGGAAGGCCGTGAGATTCCCAGTCCCTGGTATTAGGATTGTAATACCAGAGCTTGGCGCAGAGCCGTTTCCCGGCGACCGACGCATGCGAGCCGAACTTCTGTCCCCTGGTGCCGCCCGAGTAATAGTAGTCACCGGTTCCGCCGTACCGCGCACCGGTTGCGGCGTACCAGATGTCTATGTGATAGGTTCCGTTGACCCCGGCGTTCTGCTGGACGTCGACTCGATTATCCGCACTTACGCCGATCCACATCCAGCCATCGCTTTCGGCCGATGCGGGCGGCGCGCCGACGGTGGCTACAGTGCCGGCGAACAGCACGCCAAGCGCTGCGCCGATGATGCTCCGGCGAACGGAGCGGCGGGAATTCGACCTCGTTCTCATAAAACCTCCGCGCGATACCCGGTTGGGATTGCAATGATTTGCGATGACCCCGATCACCGCTGCTCATAATGTTCCGGCATCCGATGGTGCGGGGCCAGGGCAGCGACCGGACATTTAGCGGACAGGGCATCGGGAAATAAATGCCTTCGTGCAATGGAAGCACCGTGACGGTCGCGACGGTGGCGGCGACTTGGTCGCGGCACACCCGAGCGCCCGCGCCGGCAGGCTCTAGACTCGGCGGATGTCCAGAAGACAGGAGATCGCCGACGTGGCGATCGGGCTGCTCGCGGCGCAGGGCATGCGCGGCCTGACCCACCGCGCCGTGGACCGGGCGGCCGGCCTGCCGGAAGGCTCCACCTCGTACTACTTCAGGACCCGCCAGGCGCTCCTGCTCGCGACCGTCGAACGGCTGGCCGACCACACCGCCGCCGAGCTCACCGCGATGGAGTCGTCCCTGACCGATCGGGACGATCTGGTGGAAGCCGCGGCCGAGCTGGTCGGGCAGTGGCTCACCGCCGGCCGCGAACGCCAGCTCGCCCGCTACGAGCTGTCCCTGGAGGCCACGCGCCGCCCGGAGCTGCGGGACGCGCTGCTGGCCGGGCGCGCCCGGCTGCGTGACATGGTGATCCGCGTGCTGGACGACTCGGGCGTGGCCGATGCCGAGCGGCTGGCGGGTGATCTCATCGCGTACGCCGACGGCCTGGTCCTCGATCACCTCCTCCGCCAGGGCGACCGGCCCGCCGAGGGCCCTGACCTGCTGCCCCGGATCCGCACCCTGCTGGCCGCCGCCGGCCTCGCCTGATCCTGCCCACGTCCCGCCGACGGCACCGGCGCTTGCCGCGGGTACTCTACATACGTAGAGCCATCTACGCCTGTAGAGGAGAAATCCATGACCGAGGTGACCTTTCCGACGGAGCGCCCGTCGCCGTTCGACCCGCCCGAGGCGCTGCGCCGCTGGCGCGAGGAGGCGCCCGTCCGGCCCATGAGCTATCCGGGCGGCCATCGGGGCTGGCTCGTGACCGGTTATCGGGCGGTGCGGGCCGTGCTGGCCGACCCGCGGTTCAGCAGCGAGCTCCGGCGGCTGCGCTGGCCGATCGCCTGGGAAGGGCTGAACCCGGAGAGCTTCGTCCAGCCGCCCGGCTTCTTCCTGCAGATGGATCCGCCCGACCACACCCGCTTCCGCCGCCGGCTGGCCGCCCAGTTCACCGTGCGCAGGCTGAACGCGCTCGAGCCCGAGATCGAACGGATCACCGAGGAGGTCCTGGACGCCATGGAGCGCGGCGGCGCGCCCGCTGACCTGGTGCGCGAGTTCGCCCTCCCCGTGCCGTCACTCGTGATCTGCGAGCTGCTGGGCGTCCCGTACGCGGAGCGCGAACGCTTCCAGCACGACTCCGCCACGGCGCTGCGCATCGGATCGACCCAGGAGGAGGTTGCCACGGCCACGGCCTCCCTGTTCGGCTACCTGTACGACCTGGCCGGAAGGAAGCAGGCACAGCCGGCGGACGACCTGCTCAGCGGCCTGATCGCCGACGGCGGCCTGACCCTGGAGGAGGTGGCGGGCGCCGGGCTGCTGCTCCTGGTCGCCGGGCACGAGACCACGTCGAGCATGCTCGGCCTCGGCACGTACGTGCTGCTGGAGAACCCGGGCCAGCTCGCCGCGCTCCGCGAGCACCCCTCGCGGTGGGACGGCGCCGTGGAAGAGCTCCTGCGCCACCTCTCCGTCGCCCACCTCGGACCGCTCCGGGCGGCGCTGGAGGACGTCGAGATCGAGGGGCGGACCATCAGGAAGGGGGACGTGGTCACGCTGTCGATCCCCGCTGCCAACCGGGACCCCGAACGCTTCCCCGACCCGGAGACCCTCGACGTCACCAGACCCGCCCCCACGGGGCACCTCGCCTTCGGCCACGGCATCCACCAGTGCCTGGGGCATCAGCTGGCCCGGATCGAGCTGCGCGTGGCGTACCGGGCGCTGTTCGACCGGTTCCCGGACCTGCGGCTGGCCACCCCGTCGGGAACGGTGCCGATGCGCACGGACATGACCATTTACGGCGTGCGCCGGTTGCCGGTGACGTGGTAGCCATGGGCGACGATCATCAAGGTCCGCCAACGGCGTACGCGCGGACGATCGTCTGGGTCAGCCGGGCGCCCGCCGAGTCGGCCACCGCGGCACGGAGGGAGACGAAGCCGGCCGTACGCGGGTTCGGCAGCACCGCCGTCCAGCCCGAGCCGGTGCGGGCGACCGCGACCGCGCGCCAGTTCGCGCCGTCGTCGACGGACATCTCCAGCCGTACCGCCGTGACCTCCACCTGCGCGGAGCCGGGGTTGCGTTCGACCCGTAGGGGCAGGCGGGTCAAGCTGCCCGGTGCGGCGCGGTTCGACGCGTCCAGGCCCGAGGGGCTGTAGCGGACCGCCATCAGCGGCAGCGGCTGCTCCTTGGCCGTGGCCGCGGAGCGGAACGTCCACACCGACTCCACCCGGGTGGACAGCGCCGAGTACGGGACCTGCCTGCGCATCGACGCGGTCAGCGTGTACGCGCCGGCCCCGGCGGGCAGGTCGGCGCGGAGCTCGCACCCTTCCGTCTGGTAGACGTCGCAGTCGGCGAGCTGGGCCGTGGCCAGCACCTGCCCGTTCTTCGCCAGGGTGGCGGCGCCGCTGGCGGCGAGGTCCGAGCCCGACCTCCCCGGAGCGCCGTCGGAGAACAGCCCCACCGCGGAGAAGGTCAGCTTGTTCCCGGTGCGGCTACCGCCCGGCAGCAGGAACGACGGCCCGGTGACCGCCGCGTTCCAGACCTCCTTGGTCTCGCCGCGCTCGGCGCGCCTGCCTCCGTCGAAGATCAGCGAGGTGCCGACCTGGAGCCCGCTCTGGTAGGTCAATCCCGGGGTCCGGTAGTGGATGAGCGTGCCCGGCAGGGGAATGTCGTCGACCAGCGGTCCGAGGACGAAGCCCGGGGACTCGCCGGCGAAGTCCGGCCCGGCCTGCGGGGAGCCCGTGGCAGCCACTCCGGAGGCCCGGTAGGTCGCGGTGATCTTGGCCAGGTCCCGCTGCCTCACGCTGTGGACAGGGTCTTCGGGGAGGCCGTCGGTGCGCTGGTCGACGAGGCTGTAGACGTACGGGCTGGGGGTGACGTCCTTGCTGAGCCACGTGGTCATCAGCGTCCAGGTCAGGCCGGCCCGGCGGACGGGGACGACGAAGAGCCCGGAGTTGACGTCGCCACCGGTGAGCACCCAGCGGTTCCACGCGCCATGGGCCAGTCTGTAGTCGTAGCCGCGCCTGGGCGTGGCGGTCGGGTCGTCGAGGGTGACCTTGGCCTGTCTGCCTTGACGGGCGTCCACCGTCAGCCGCTGGTCGGCGCCGTCGACCAGCAGCGGGGAGTCGGCGAGGGTCCGGACGTACGTGCTGTCGACCTTCTCCATGATCTCGGTGTAGACATTCCAGTCACCCTCGGGCAGCCGGACCTTGGCCACGCCGTCGCGGAAGGCGGGGACATGGACGGTCCCGGTCTTGGCGTCGTAGATCTGGCTGTCCCAGGGGTTGACCGGCTGGCCCTGCTTGCCCAGGGCGGTGATGGTGACGTCGTACGACTCCGGCTCGACGTAGGCGCCGGCCAGCGTGCGCACCACCGTCTCGCCCGACCTGGCCGTGACCGTTCCCGGGTAGTCGCCCGGAGCCTTACCGGCCGCGTCGATGGTGAGCGTGACCGACGCCTTGCCCTTGGCCGGGACCTCCAGCCGAGCGGCCGACAGCTTCAGCACCCCGCCGTCGGCCGTCAGATCGAGGCTGACCGGAGCGTCACCGTCGTTGGAGTAGGTGATCGTCTTGGTCGCCACCCGCTCGCCGGAGCCGTTCCAGGGGAAGGCGGCCCACAGGTTGCCCTGATCGGCGGTGATGGGCTGCGCGAGCACGCGCTTCAAGTCGATCAGCCCGGCCCCCTGCTGGTAGAGCGGCACGTCCTGGGCCGACGCGGCGCTGCCGATCAGCGCGGCCTTCAGCTGCGCGCCCGTCCAGTCGGGACGGCGCTGAGCCAGGATCGCCGCCGCTCCCGCAACGTGCGGGGAGGCCATCGAGGTGCCGCTCATCGTCTGGTAGAGACCGTCGGCGGTGCCCGCCGCCGCGGCGGCCACGATGTTC
This sequence comes from Nonomuraea sp. NPDC050786, assembly GCF_040654115.1. Lineage (NCBI taxonomy): Bacteria > Bacillati > Actinomycetota > Actinomycetes > Streptosporangiales > Streptosporangiaceae > Nonomuraea > Nonomuraea sp. NPDC050786. The sequence continues at coordinate 59,253 of NZ_JBFAHJ010000017.1, read as the reverse complement.
ACGCCCGGCGCGGTCACATCCGGTTTGATGGCGTGATCGCTCACGCGTGGCCCTCGGCTGGAGAAGTACGCCATGCGGCCCTGCTTGTCCACCGCGCCGACGGTCAGCGCCGCCTCGGCGCTGCCGGGGCTGACCACCGTACGGTCGCCGCCTTGGTTGCCCGCCGCGGCGACGAACAGCGTGCCGGTCTGCTCGGACAGTTTGTTGACCGCCTGCTCCAGCGGGTCCAGGTCCGGGCTGTCCGTGTCGCCGAAGCTCATGTTGACGACCTTGGCCTTGACCTCGACGGCCGCCCATTCCATGCCGGCGAGGATGGCCGAGTCCGTCGGGCCCAGCGGACCGCCCACCTTGCCGATGGCCAGCCGCGCCTCCGGCGCCACTCCTCGGTACTTCGCACCCCGGCCCGCCACGATCGAGGCGACGTGGGTGCCGTGGCCGAGGCCGTCGCGGATATCGGGTTCGTCGCTGAAGTTACGCTCCTGCGCGACCGCGTCCTTGAGGTCCGGGTGGTCGGGGTCGTAGCCGGAGTCGAGGACCGCGACGGTGACGCCCTTGCCCGTTAAGCCCTGCTGCCACGCCTGCGGGGCGCCGATCTGCTTGACGCTCTCGTCCAGCGAGAAGGACCTGCGGCCGTCCAGCCAGAGCTTGGTACGGCCCGCCGCCAGCGTGCGGGCCCCGGTGAGCTCCCGCCATGTCTGGGCGGCGCTGGCCTTGGGCACGCGTGCCGCGTTCATCCCGAGGCTGGACAGCTGCCGGACCCGCCGGTAGCCCTGCGGACCGGTGGTCCCCTGCGAGATGACGGGGATGTCCGGAGTGTCGGCGTCGTCGTAGTGCCAGGCCAGCAGCTGGGTGACGTCGAACAACCGCTGGTCCAGCACGCCCTGGGCGATCAGCGGCATGGCGTCGGAAGGGATCACGTACAGGTGGCCTCCGCGCACCTGGCTCGAGAACTCCACCTCCCTGCCCGGCCCGGGCTCGACGCGGTGCCCCCGGCCCATGACCACGACCCGGTCACCGGTGATCAGGGTCACGCCGTTGAGGTGCTGAGCTGGGGCCTGTGGTGCCGGTGCCGGCGTCACGCCGACCGTCCCCGCCAGGAGAGCGGCGAGGAACGACTTGCCTAAAGTCATGATCTACCTCGTCTGTGCGGAGATGGACGCTACTGGGGAACCTGGTCCGTCCAGTCGGTGGTCACTGAGATGAGTCCCTTGCTCATCCCTAGGCTTCCGTCGTCGCCAAGGAGGAGGTTGGTGCGAGTCACACGAGAGGTCTCGGGATCGATGACCAGCTTGATCTCCCGATGACCGTCAGGATCAGAGATCCGCAGTTCCTGCCCGCCTTCGACGGCGCCTGCGTTCTGGACTCCCGGCAGCGCGGCGAGCGCCTGGAACGCCGCGGAACGGACCTTCGACGGCACCGGGAGCTCTGTGATCAGCGCGATGAGGGGATAGACCGGTTCGTCGCGCTGTTCGGAGAGGGACATGTCGCTCTCGCGCCCCTTGCGCTCGGCGATCCACGCCTTCAACGCCTCGGGATCTGTCGGCAGGCTTTCGAGGTCCTCGAAGCTCGCCTTGGCGCCCTTGAGCATGAACCACGAGGCCTGGTCTCGTACGACGGCGCCGGGAGGGTCTTCCGGCTGGTTCTTGGACCAGCGCTTGCCGTCGCGCCCGGTCCAGCTCTCTATCGGCGGAACGTCCATGTTCAGCCACTCACGCTTGACATGCCAGTACGTCCCGGAGCCCTGCGGCGTGCGTGCCGCGCTCGCGGCGGCCACGAGCAGGATCTCCCTGGCAGAGGCCGATGCACCGGCGGTCGTCGCCGTCACCGCCACTGTGCCGCCGGTCGTCGTCGCCCCCGTGGAGACCACGACCGCGGTCACGGCCGCGGCGGCGGCCAGCGCGGTTGCCGGCGCGAGCCAGCCGATACGCCTTCGCGCGCGGCCACGCGTCCTGCCGTGGAGCCGGCTCCTGCTGCGGGCCGCCGTCTCGGCGGACGGCTCCGGCTTGGCCAGCAGAGCGGCGAGCTCTTCCAGGTCATTCATGAACGGTCTCCTTGTCGATCAGGGCGTGGATCTTCGCGCGGGCCCGGCTCAGCCGTGAGCCCACCGTGCCGGTGGAGATGCCGAGGGCCTGTGCCACCTCGTCGTAGCTGAGCTGGGCCAGCGCCACGAGCAGCAGCACGTCGCGCTCGCCGCTGGTCAGCGCGGCGAGCGCCTTGGCCAGGTGCGGCTGCATGCGCTGAGCCGCGACAGAGGTGACGACCCGGTTCTCGTGTCCCTCCACGGCGGATTCGGGGGGCAGCTGAGCCAGCGCCCGGTAGTGGCGTGCCTCTTTGCGGCGGTGTCTGGCCACCAGGTTGGTGGCGAAGCCGAACAGCCAGGGCCGCAGTCCCCCGCGTTCCGGGTCGAACCGGTCGCGCCGGTCGAAGGCCAGCAAGAATGTCTCGGCCGTGATGTCCTCGGCCACCTGGATGTCCAGGCGGCCTGCCACGTACAGGTAGATGTCGCGGAAATAACGGTCGTGGACCGCAGTGAACAGCTCGGGGTTCCGCCGGTACCCGGCCACGAGCTCGGCGTCGGTCACCCGCTCGCCTACGTCGGCGGTCACGTTCCCGTCTCCGTCATAAGTGTGCCTTCCGAATGGTGAACAGCGATCATCCATCCTTCGCCGCAAGCCGGGATCGTCTTCCCGGGGCGCGGAGAGCCGGAGCGACCCGGCCCGTGGGAGGCGCGGGTGCTGTTGGAGACGGCGGACGGCGACGTACGCTGATCACGCGCCCGTACGTGCCAGGAAGGAACCGCATGGCCGTCAACGTCACTGTCTGGAGCGAGTACTACCACGAGCCACGCGAGGAGGCGGTACGCCGCATCTACCCCGACGGCATCCACGGCGCCATCGCGGAGGGGCTGACCGAGGTGCTGGGCGACCAGGTGCGCGTGCGCACCGCCGTGCTCGACGAGCCCGAGCACGGCCTGACCGACGAGGTCCTGGCCGGCACCGACGTGCTGACCTGGTGGGGGCACATGGCGCACGACGAGGTGAACGACAAGGTCGTGGAGCGCGTGCGCCGGCGCGTGCTGGGCGGGATGGGCCTGCTGGTGCTGCACTCGGGCCACTACTCCAAGATCTTCCGCGCGCTGATGGGCTCCACCTGCACGCTCACCTGGCGCGACGCGGCCGAGCGCGAGCTGGTCTGGACGGTCGCGCCCGGCCACCCCATCGCGCGCGGCGTGCCCCGCCCGCTGGTCATCGAGCAGCAGGAGACGTACGGCGAGCCGTTCGGCATCCCGGAGCCCGACGAGCTGGTGTTCATCAGCAACTTCAGCGGCGGCGAGGTGTTCCGCAGCGGCTGCTGCTTCCGCAGGGGCCTCGGCCGGATCTTCTACTTCAGCCCCGGCGACCAGGAATATCCGATCTACCACCACCCCGGCGTCCGGCGCGTGCTGGCCAACGCGGTCCTGTGGGCCGCCCCGCCCGACGGCGTCGGCGAGCCCCTGCAGAACGCCCACACCCCCATCACCTGGTAGGCGCGGCATGACCTTCGACACCATCGGAGCGGACAGGCCGCTGCGCGGCGTGGTGGTCGGCGCCGGCTTCATCGGCGGCCAGTGGGCGCCCGAACTGCTCGCCCACCCCCAGACCTCGCTGGCCGGCTGGGTGGACGTGGACGAGGAGCGCGCCCGCGCCGCCGCCGGCAAGCTCGGCCTCGACGACCTGCCCGTCGGCGCCTCGCTCACCGCCGTGCTGGACGGCGAGGAGCCCGACTTCATCGTCAACTGCACCGTCCCCCAGGCTCACCACGACGTGACGGTCACGGCGCTGCGGCGCGGGGTGTCGGTGCTGAGCGAGAAGCCCATGGCAGTCAGCCTGGACGAGGCCCGCTCCATGGTGCGGGCCGCCGACGAGTCGCGGCGGCTGTTCGCGGTCAACCAGAACCGCCGCTTCATGCCCACGCTGGTGGCCTTCCGGCGCACGGTGGCCGATCTGGGGCCGCTGGGGCTGCTGACGTCGGAGTTCTTCATGCCGTACCGGAACAAGAATTTCCTCGACACCCTGGAACATCCGCTGTTACAGGACATGGCGATCCACCTGTTCGACGCGGCGCGGGCGGTGTCGGGGGCCGATCCGGTCTCCGTCTACTGCGAGTCGTTCCGTCCCTCGTGGACCTGGTACGCCGGGGCGTGCTCGGCCACCGCGATCTTCGAGATGACCGGCGGCCTGCGCTACACGTTCGCCGGGAGCTGGTCGGCGCCCGGGCAGCCGACGTCGTGGACGGGCAGCTGGCGGGCCGCCGGCCCGCGCGGGACGGCGCTGTGGGACGGTGACGGCCATGCTCCGACAGCCGAGGCGGCCGACGGCCAGGTGGTGCGGGCGTACGCTCCTGACTCCGACCCGTTCCCCGGCCGCCGGCGCTTCGGCGGGCTGGCCGAGGGGCTGGAGGAGTTCGTGACGGGGCTGCGTACGGGGCGGGCGCCGCAGGGCGAGTGCCACGACAACATCCGCAGCCTGGCCATGGTGACCGCCGCCCTCGAATCGGCCCGCACGGGCACGCGGGTACCGATCACGCTCTGACGCCGCGGCGCGGTCCCCGGACGTTATGATGGGGGCCGCGCTGCCGGGCGCGTCCGGTCCGCGGGGAAGGGATCATCCCACCGGCGGCATCCCGCACGTGGTCGACGGACCTCGGCCCGAGCACGCGGACCCGGGCAGACGGAGGTTCGCCGTGCCTGTTCTTCCCCCGCGCCCTTCGCTCGAGCACCTGCGCAAGCAGGCCAAACAGCGCAAACACGCCCAGGGCATTCCGCTGAGCCGGGCCCAGTTCCAGATCGCTCGCGAATACGGCTTCCCCAGCTGGCCGAAGCTCGTCGAGCACGTGCGTGTCGCCGCCCTGGAGGGCATCGAGCGGGCGCTCGTCCTGGCCGATCCGGCCGCGCTGGCGGCGCTCCTGGCGGCCGATCGCGCCCCGGTGACCGATCACGCCATCGATCCGGCCACCGTGCGGGCCGACAATCCGGCCACCGATCCGGTCGCCGGGCTGGCGCCGCTGCTGGTGCTGCTGCGCCGCGCCGTCGCGCCCGATGAGCGGGTACGCGCGTGCGCCCGGCTCCTCCTGGACGCCGGCGCCGACCCGGGCAGCCACACCGTCGAGCAGGGCGGCGAATGGCGCCGGACGGCCCTGTTCGACGCCGTGGAGCGCGGTGACCTGGCCCTGGCGCGGCTCCTGGTCGAGCGCGGCGCTCCCCGGGACGAGGATGCGTTCTACCATGCCTGCGAGCAGTCGGACACGGCCTTCCTCGACCTCCTCCACCGGCCCGGTTACGAGCGCCTGGTGCTGCACAAGCTGGACTTCGAGGACGCGGCGGGGCTGCGCTGGTTCCTCGATCGCGGCGTCGACGTGAACGCCTGCCGCGCGCTGCACCACGCCATCGCCCGGGGCCGCAGCACGGCCATCCTCACGATGCTCCTCGATGCCGGCGCCGACGTGAACCTGCCCTGGGACCGCTGGGACGCCGGCCGCCGCCCTCTCGCCCTGGCCGCCCGCTGCGGGCACCTGGCGGCGTACGAGCTGCTGGCCGCCCGCGGCGCACGCGCCGACCTGGACCCGGTGGACGCCGCGGTCCTGGCCGTCGCCCGCGGCGAGTCCGCCCGCCTGCCCGCCGCCCCGCCGCCGGCCCTCGGCAACCCGGACACCGGGGACTACGGCTGGGTGCTGGGCCAGTTCGCGCTGCTGGGCCGTACCGACGTGGTGCGGGCGCTGCTGGACGGCGGGATGGCGGTGGACACCCGGGGTTGGAGCAACTTCACGCCGCTCGACCAGGCCGCCATGCACGGCCGCGCGGAGACGGTGCGGCTGCTGGTCGAACGCGGCGCCGACCTCGGCGACCGCGCCTTCGACGACGAGGGGCCGACCCCGCTGGACTGCGCGCTGTGGGGGCTGCGCAACAACCGGGCGGCGGACGGCGACTACCTGGGCACGGTCGAGGCCCTCCTGGCGGCCGGCGCCCCCACCCGCCTCGGCCCGCCGACCGGCGACGCCGCCATCGACGCCCTGCTGAAATGATTCCCTGAGAAAAATCCGGCCGGCATGTGAAGAAGGGGCGGACGGCTCCGACCTCCTCGTGAAGGCGGCGCCGGACGGGCGCCGGAGAGCAGGAGGCAGTGAGATGAGCAAGGTCACTTGTGACATGGCGATGTCCCTCGACGGCTTCGTGGCAGGCCCGCACCAGAGCCTGGACAAGCCGTTCGGCGAGGGCGTGGACGACCGCCTGCACCAGTGGATGTTCGACGAGCCCGAGCAGCACGCCGCGGTGATCGAGGGCATCACCGCGGCCGGGGCCTTCATCATGGGCCGCAACATGTTCGGCCCCGGCCGCGGCGCCTGGGACCTGGACTGGAACGGCTGGTGGGGCGACGAGCCGCCGTACCACGCGCCGGTCTTCGTCCTCACGCACCATCAGCGCGAGCCGTTGACGATGAAGGGCGGCACGACGTTCACCTTCGTCACCGACGGGATCGGGGCGGCCATGGCGCAGGCGCGCGAGGCCGCCGGCGACCGCGACGTGGCCATCGCCGGCGGCGCCGAGACGGTGAACCAGTACCTGGCGGCAGGGCTCATCGACGAGCTGCGCCTGCATGTCGCGCCCGTGATCCTCGGCAGAGGCGAACGGCTGCTCGACAACGTCGGCGACATCACCCTGCAACCGCTCGGCGCCCCGTCGGGCACCGGCCTCGTCACCCACCTGACGTACCGGGTGGTCCGCTAGAACGCGCATGCGACCTAGCTCCGATCATCGCCACCAGGCTCTGAGTCCCTGCACCGGCAAGGACCTGGCCTCCACCGAGATCACCGCAGGCTGGCACCACTCGGCCGGCGACGGCGTCACGGTCACCTGTCGCGACGGCGGCGAGATGCGGGCCGCTCTGCTGACCGGCGTGGTGACCGGCGCACCGTCAGGGCTGGCGGAACCCTCGGCGACAGAGTCGGTTCTCAGGAAATGGCGATGGAGCCGTGCCAGGTGAGAAGCGGGCACGGCTCACGCTATGGGGTCACGACCTCACCCAGCCGGGGAGGCCGGGAACCGGGCCGGGGAGTGGCTGGTACGTGGAACGCTTGACTGTGGACGAGGTGGGTGGGATGGCCGGGCAGCTGGCGCCCTTGGCCGGCAGCTCGAGGGAGACCAGGTAGCGGTCGATGCCGCCCGCGGCGCACTGGCCGTGGTCGTAGATGCGGTGGCCCCAGCCTTCGTAGGTGAACAGCCTTCCCGAGCGGCCAAGCTGCTGCGCCGTGCTCACCGCCCAGTTGTAGCCGGTGGCGGGGTCGTGCAGGGCGTTGGCCACCAGGACTGGGGGGCTGTAAACGCGCAGGCGGTGCTGCGGGTTGGGGATCGGGGCTTGCTGGCCCAGACAAGCGGCCATCGTGGCGAGGGCCTCAGGACCGGCCTGCATGTCGGGGGCGATGCGGCGGGAACTCGCCAGATGAGCCGCGTATTCGTCATAGTTGCGCACCGGCAGCAGGTAGTCCAGGCAGAAGACCTGAGTCGCGTCGTTGACCACCTCCTGGTCAGGCAGCGGCTTGAGCAGCGATCTCGCCTCGCCCTCGCCGCTGTCGACCGCCACCAGGAACTCGGCCAGGTCGGCCCAGTCGGGGCCGAAGAACGCACCCGTGGCCTCATAGATGAGCAGCAGCTTCGTGAGGGGAGTGTCCGGCCGGCCCGGGTAGTGCAGTTCGCCGCGATCGGCGCGCGCCACCAGGCCGGCCCAGAAGGTGCGGATGTTCTTGCCGTGCAGTGCGCACGAGGAGGTCTTGTCGCACCATTTCACGAACTCGTCGAAGGAATCCTGAGTCGTCCATGCCTGGGTGTCCAGGAAGTCTCTGGTGCCCAGACTGTGGTCCATGTTGCTGTCCAGCGCCAGGGCACGGACCCGGTTGGGGAAACGCTCGGCGTAGATCTGGCCGATCAGGGTGCCGTAGGAGATGGCGTAGAAGGAGAGCTTGTCGTCCCCGAGACCAGCCCGCAGGGCGTCCAGATCACGCGCGACGCTGCCGGTGTCCACATGGTCGAACAGCGGGCCGGTGCGGGCTCGGCAGTCCTGCTTGTAGCGTGCGTTGAAAGCCAGCAGCCGCACGAAGTCGGCCTGGCTCTTCAGGAACGGGTCGGGCGCCTGCGCGGCCAGTTCCCGGGAACACTGGATGGGATGGCTGCCCGCCACCCCGCGTGGGTCGAAGCCCACGATGTCGAACCGGCTGGTGATCTCCGAGGAGAAGGGCAGCCGGTCACGCAGCACTATCTGCTTGCCCGAGCCGCCGGGCCCGCCGGGATTGACGACCAGCGAGCCGATCCTCGCCGAGGGGTTGGTGGCCTTGCGCCGCGCCAGCGCCAGCTGGATCTTCTCGCCACCGGGGTCGCCCCAATCAAGGGGTACGGTCATCGTCCCGCAATCGACCGCGGGATCCTCCGCACACGGCTGCCACGAGATCGACGCCGTGCTCGCCGCGGCCGGCGCCATGGGCGCGACCGAGCCGATGAGGGCAAATAACGAAATCAGGAGTGCGATGTGTTTCCGCACAAGCCATCCAATCATGGGAGTTTTGATCTTGATCCAGCCTGATGACCCGCCTGGCCACCGCCACGCTCAGAGCGTCCAGCGGCCGAATTCGGAGTCGAGGCGGGCGGCGATGCCCCCGGCCTTGGGTCCGAAGTCGGCGTAGAAGCTCTTGCCACACTCGAGGTCGTCGAGCGCGGCCTTGGTCTCCTCGGCGAGGTACTTGTTCGCCTCCGCCTGCGACAGCCGTGGCCGGTAGACGGTGTTGTCGTCGGCGCCGGCGTCCACCAGGCCCTGCTTCTTGGCGATGGCGTTCATCCGCGCCGAGAACTCGCGGTAACCGCGCTCGCTCATGCCGGTCGGGCTGACGGAGTCCACGCGATACCCCTTGCCCTTGAGGCAGTCGCCCATCGCCGAGGCCAGCTCCACCAGCTCGGGATCGCCGTTCAGCTCACGTTCGACAGCGGCTTTGTAGGAGGTCTCGTACTGCTCGAACTCGTCGGCCATGCTGCTGATGTTCTTGCCGGTCACGTCCTTGACTGCCTTGACCTGGCAGCCATTGAGGGCCTTGTCATAGCTGCGCGACTGCGCCTTCGACAGTGACTCCCTGATCGCGCTGTTGGGGTCGTCGCCGGCCGTCACGGCGGCTTGATCCCGTTCGGAATCGGAGTCGAGAACGTCGATGAACACGTTGAAGCCCCGCTTGGAGCGCACCCTCTTCATGGCCTCGTAGTCGCCGCCCGCGGCCTTGTCGACGTCCGTCCTGGGCTTGGGCTTCGGGACCCAGGCGAGGTAGCGGAAGCCCTTCTGCTTCATGCAATCGGCGATGAGCGATTGGATCTTCTGCGGCCTGCCCCACCCGACGTCCGCTGTTGCCGTAGTGGCAGGCTGCGCCGGTGGGCGGGAGGAGCAGCCCGCGAGCATGACAGCGCACAGCACGGTCGCGACAAGAGCCGATCTCTTGAGCATGCGAGCGACCATAGTCCGTTGTACGGAGTATGGTCAAGATCTTGACTCTTGATCGAATTGAGGGCAGCTTTGTCGATGCCTGCCGGACGACCGGTCGCGGATCGTCGCGGCCGCGCGGGCGGCTCATGCCGACGACACGGTGGCGGCACTGCCCGACGGCTACGACACCGTGCTGTCCAGGACGCACACGGACGACGGCGAGCGGGCCGGCGTGACGCTATCCGGCGGGCAGTGGCGGCGGTTGGCCCTGGCCCGCTGCCTGATGCGCACCGACGCCGAGTTGATCGTGCTCGACGAGCCGACCTCGGGGCTGGACGCCGAGGGTGAGCACCGCCTGCACACTGCCCTTCACCGGCACGCGGAGGGCCGTACCCGGCTGCTGATCTCCCATCGGATGTCCGCGCTGCGCGGCGCGGAACTGATCGCCACGCTTGTCGACGGCCGGATCGCCGAGCAGGGCAGTCACGACGAGCTGATGGACGCGGACGGCGAGTACGCCCGGCTGTTCCGCCTCCAGGCCGGCGGCTATCAGGATGCGAGGGCCGAGAACGACGTCCGATGATCTGACCTGGCGGCCTCCGATTCGAAAGATCAACTCTTTGGCGAACAGGCTGGTATGTGCCCCGGGCAAGAACGGACGTCTACCGCTCCTCGGACGACGGGCGGGCATCAGGTACGGGCGTCCGTGCCGGACGGCAGGACCGGCGCGAGAACGAACCGGGTCGTGGCCCACACCAGGTAGAGCAGGGGCGAGCACAGGAGGAGCAGCCCGATCACCGGCTTGAGCAGGATGACCGCCGCGGCCAGCCCCAGCACGACGACGTTGGCCGCGGCCAGGTACCAGCGCCGCGCCACCAGGTAGAGGCAGGGCCGGACGAGGCCGCGCAGCCGTACGGAGGGCTGCTCCGCGACCAGCGCCAGGACGGCGACGACCACCGCCACGACCAGCGCCGCCGCGCTCGCGAAGAAGGGCGCGAGCGCGGGGCCCCACGCCGTGCGCGAGACGGCGACGGCGTCCACGGCCAGCACGCTCACGGCGGCGGCGCCGGCCACCCAGACGATCAGGGATCGGCCGGCAGCCCGGCGGTAGCCCTCCCAGAACGGGCGGAACACGGCCGCGGAGCCCTCGCCCAGCTCGGCGAAGCAGCGGAACGCCCCGGCCAGCGCGGGCGCGCACAGAGACGACAGCACGGCGAAGAACGGCCACGACGCCGGCGGGTCCCGGACGATCGCGAGCGCCGCGAGGAGCGGGGCGCACGCGACGGCCAGCAGGACGTTCGTCATGAGGCCGGTGTGCACGGTGCGGAAGACCCTCTCGTAGGTCTCCTGCCGCGCGGGCCTGAGCAGCGCCCTCATCCCTTGAGCCCGCTGGTCGCGATGCCGCGGATGAAGTATCGCTGCCCGAACAGGAAGACGGCCAGGATCGGCAGGATCGACAGCGCCGCGCCGGTCATCATCATGGCGTACTCGGCGTCGTACTGCCCGATGAACGAGCGCAGGCCGAGCTGCACGGTCCACAGCTCGTTGCTGGTCAGGTAGATGAACGGCCCCATGTAGTCGTTCCAGGTGTTGACGAAGGTCAGCAGGGCCAGGCTGGCGAGCGCCGGCTTGGACAGAGGCAGCATGATCCGCCGGTAGATGCCGTACTCGCTCAGCCCGTCGATCCGGGCGGCCTCGCAGAGCTCGTCCGGGATCGACATGTAGTACTGGCGCATGAGGAACACGCCGAAGGCCCCGAACGCCTGCAGCAGGATGATCGACCAGTAGGTGTTCGTCAGCTCCGCGCGCTGCATCATGATGTACTGCGGCACCATGTACGCCTGCCACGGCACGGCGATCGTGGCGATGTAGGCCAGGAACAGCGCGTCGCGCCCGGGGAAGCGCACCTTGGAGAACCCGTAGGCCGCGAAACTCCCCGTGAGCAGCTGCAGCAGCGTGATGGTGGTGGACAGGAACGCCGAGTTGCCCAGGTAGGTCAGCAGCGGGATGCGTTCCCAGATCTCGACGAAGTTGGACCAGCGGAACTCGCGCGGGATCCACTCGATGGGGATGGTGAAGACCTCGTTGTCGCGCTTCAGCGAGGACGAGAGCATCCATGCGAACGGCACCAGCACCAGCGCCGCCACGACGACGAGCACGATGTAGGCCAGCACCTTGCGGACGAGGCCGCGCCCCGTCCGCTCCGCGCCCGCGGGCACGTGGCGGGGCGGGCCGGCGGTGGCCGGTGGAGCATCATGCAGTGTGGCCATCAGGCGCTCCTGCGTTCGTTGAGGCGGAACTGGACGACGGTCACGGTGAGCACGATGACGAAGAGCACCAGGGCGATCGCCGAGGAGTAGCCGAAGTGCCCCTCGGTGATGCCCTCCCGGTAGACGAGCTGGGCCAGGACCAGCGTGCTGCGCCCGGGGCCGCCGTCGGTCATGACGACGATGAGGTCGAGGACCTTGAAACTCTGGATCGTCAGCATGACGAGGACGAAGAACGTCGTCGGCCGCAGGCACGGCAGCGTGACGCCCCAGAAACGCTGCCAGGCGTTCGCCCCGTCCACCCGGGCGGCCTCGTAGTACTCGTTCGGGATCGTCTGCAGGCCGGCCAGGTAGAGCACCATGTAGTACCCCATGTCCCGCCACACGCTGGTGACGATCACCGCGGGCATCGCCCAGTCGGTGCTGGCCACCCACCGGGGCGGGTGGGCGACGCCGATCGCTTCGAGGGCCTGATTGATGGGTCCCGCCGTCGGGTTGAACAGCATGTTCCACACGACGGCGACGGCGACCAGCGAGGTGATGTACGGGAAGAACGCCGCGGTGCGGAAGAACTGCACGCCGCGGATCTTCCTGTTGAGCACCATCGCCAGGCCGAGCGCGACGATCAGCGTCAGCGGGATGTGGCCGGCGGCGTAGAACAGCGTGTTGCGGAGCGCGACGTGGAAGTTCTCGTCGGAGAGCAGGCGCTGGAAGTTCTTCAGCCCGACCCACTCGGGCGTGCTGTAGGAGTCCCAGTCCAGGAACGCCAGCGCGAACGCCGCGAGCATCGGGATGAGGGTGAACAGTGCGAAACCGACGAAGTTCGGCAGGATGAAGCTCCACCCGATGAGGGTGGCGCGCCAGGCGCGCTTGGAGCGGGGCCCCACGGAGGACGGGGCCGGTTGCGTGATGACGTGAGTCATGGGATTCCTCCAGGGAGGCGGCGGCCCCGGAGGGCTCCGCGGCCGCCGCTGCTCCCTAGTTCAGGACTTCGTTCTTGACGCGCTCGTTCATCGACTTGATGCCGTCGGCCACCGACTTGTCGCCGACCATGATGAGCTCGTGCTCCTCCTTGAGGATCGTGTCGACGTCGGAGGTGTGCTCGCTGACCGGCATCTCGAGGACGACCTTGTCCGGCTGGAACGCCTTCTTCGACAGCTCGTCCGTCGGCATGCCCTTGATCCCGAAGTAGGCGGTGGTGATCTCGGGGGTCTTCAGCGCGGGCACCACGCCGATCCTGGCGATCGCCTCGGCACCCGCCTTGCCCGCGGCGAACTGCACGAACTTCTTGGCGAGGTCGGCGTTCTTGGCGCGCTTGTTGACGGCGAAGGCGGTCGGCGAGCCGAACGTCGTCACGCCTGTGGCGCCGGGCCGCTGCGGCATCGGGGCCAGCGCCCAGTCGACATCGGTGGCGCCCTTCTCCTTCTGCGCCAGGATCGAGGAGATGTACCAGGTGCCCATGGGCAGCATGGCCGCCGCCCCGGTCTCGAACATCGTCTTGTAGTCCGACTTCTGGGCGGTGGCGGTGCCGAAGTCGAGGGCGGCGCCGGCCTTCTGCAGCCCGAGCGCCAGGTTGTACTGCTCGGTAAAGAAGCCGTAGTCGCCGCCCAGTTGGTCGCCGCCGGTCTGCGCCGCCGAGATGGCCTGCACCACCGACCGCCAGGTGTGGTGGTAGGTGCCGTAGACCTTCTTGCCGCCCTCCTCCTTGGTGAGCTGCTGGGCGAGCTTGGCGTACTCGTCCCAGGTGAGGCTCTCGGGCATCTTGACGCCCGCCTTGTCGAAGTACGTCTTGTTGTAATAGAGGAGCCAGAAGTCCTGCCGGTACGGCATCGCGAAGTACGCGTTCTTGACGTTGAAGGCGTCGAGCCCGGCCAGCTTGGAGGTGTCGGCCGACTTCACCAGGTCGGTGATGTCGGCGAGCTGGCCCCGGCTGGAGTAGCGGGAGTAGTCCGTGACGTTCTTCATCGTGATCACGTCGGTCGTGTCACCGCCGGCGAGCATGGTGGTGACCTTGTCGGGGTAGTCGTCGGCGAGGATGTCCACCGGCTGGATCTTGACCCCGGGGTTCGCCGCCTGGAAGGCGTCGAACAGCGCCTTGAACTCGGGGGTCTTGGCCATGTTCCAGACCGTGACGGTCAGCGTGTTGCCTCCGTCGCCGCTGCCGCTCGCCTGCCCGCCCGAGCCGCAGGCGGTGGCCGCGAGGGTGAGCGCGGCCGCGACGGCGATGCTCCTGATCAGATGACGGCGCTCTCGGGCTCTTCCCGACGCGTGCGAAAGGATCATTGATCCGGTCTCCTTTCCATTGAGCCGGTCGCAGGGCTCAGGCGCTTACCAAGAAGTCGGCGGCGGTCACGGCCGCGCGGGGCGGCTCGCCGGACAGGTAGCGTTCGAGCTCGTCGAGCGCGCTCTCACTCATCCGCCGGGTCTCCGATCCCAGAGAGCCGGCGACGTGGGGGGTGATCATGACGTTGGGCTGGTCGTACAGGGGCGAGGTGGCCGGCAGCGGCTCCGGCTCGGTGACGTCGAGGATCGCGTCGAGCCGTCCTGTGGCGCACTCGCGTTCCAGTGCGGCGGTGTCCAGCACGGCGCCGCGCGCGGTGTTGATGACGGTCGCCCCGTCGCGCAGCAGGGCCAGTTCGCGCGCCCCGATGAGGTGGCGGGTGGACGGCAGCGCCGGGACGTGCAGCGTGAGGATGTCGCAGCGCCGCAGGAGCTCGTCCAGCCCGACCAGGAGGCCGCCCGCCGCGCTCACCTCGGCGGGATCGGCGTAGGGGTCGGCGATCAGGATGTCCGCCTCCAGGCTGCGCAGCCGTTCGACGACCCGGCGCCCCGTGCGGGAGAAGCCGACGACGCCGATCGTGCGTCCGTGGTTCGTCAGCTCGCCACGGTGTGCCAGGTAGGACCAGTCGTCGCGGTGGCGGCGCGCGTCCTGGGCGAGGAACGGCGCCTTCTTGCCCGCGAAGATGATCGCGGCGAGGGTGAACTCGGCCACCGGGATCGCGTTCTCGTCGGCGGCGTTGGTGACGAGGATGCCCCGGCGCCAGACCTCGTCGGTGACGAACGTGCGCACCGTGCCGGCGCAGTGGAAGATCGCCCGCAGCCGGGGCGCGTCGGCGAGCCGCTCGGCCGTCAGCGGGGGGCAACCCCACGAGGTCACCAGCACCTCCACCTCGCGCAGCCGCCGCCGCACGTGCTCCGCGTCCAGGTCGTCGGTCACGATGGGATCGCCGAGCTCGACCAGCTCCTGCAACCGGCGCAGCTGCGGCTCCTGGAACTGCACGGCGAACTTCGAGGAATCCATGACCAGCAGGGCCTGCGGTCGTACGTCTCTCACCTGGGTCCTTTCGGCGGCAAGCGCTTACCAGTGCGCTGATCATGTCTGATCATTTCAATCACGTCAATACTCTGTTACCGCAGAGTAATCACTCGATCTGATCGATACTGATCGATAATGTACGGTGGTCGCCGTGCGCCCTTGACGTGGGAGGAAGCGATCGCGTTGACTCCGGGGCATTCGTTTCCGATCAGGAGGGCTGATGCGCTCGCTCAGGGAGTTCGACGATCTGCGGTTGTCTCCGTACACGGGATGGACGCGGGACCACTGGGCGGCCCTCGCCGATCACCTGCTGCTGTCGGCGCGGCGTTACGCGTCGGACACACACGCGCGTATCTCGTTCCCCGGCCCGCCGGGCGGGTACGGGGCCGACGTCGACGGGCTGGAGGGCTTCGCGCGCACGTTCCTGGCCGCCGGGTTCAGGGTGGCGGGCGAGGGCGGGCGCGATCCGCTGGGACTGATGGAGTGGTACGCCGAGGGGCTCGCCGCCGGGACCGACCCCCGCTCGCCGGAGCGCTGGGTGCGGCTGGACGAGCACGGCCAGGCCAAGGTCGAGGCCGCGTCCATCGCCCTGGTGCTCCACCTGACGAGGCCGTGGCTGTGGGACCGGCTCGACGCGGGTGTGCGGGAGCGGGTCGTCGACTATCTGGCGCCCGCGGTCGGCTCCGACTATCCGCCGATCAACTGGATCTGGTTCCAGATCGTCGTCGAGCAGTTCCTCGCCTCGGTCGGCGGCCCCTACGAGCGCAAGGACATCGAGGACGGGCTCGCGCTCCTCGACGGCTTCGCCCGCCGGAACGGCTGGTACGCCGACGGCGCGGAGCGCTCCTATGACCACTACTCGGGATGGGCGCTGCAGTTCTACCCGCTGATGTGGAGCGAGATGGCCGCGGGCGACCCGGCGGCGGACGCGCGGCGGCCGGTCTACCTGGAGCGGCTCGAACGCTACCTGAACGACGCGGTGCACCTCGTCGCCGCCGACGGGTCACCCCTGATCCAGGGGCGCAGCCTCACCTACCGGTTCGCCGCGGCCACGCAGTTCTGGGTGGGCGCGCGCTCGGGCACGGCGACACCGAGCCCGGGGCTCCTGCGCCGCGCCGCCTCGGGGATCGTCCGCCACTTCACCGAGCACGGGGCCCCGGACGAGGACGGCGTCCTGACGCTCGGGTGGCATGGGGCCTGGCGGCCGATCGCCCAGTCGTACTCGGGGCCAGGCTCGCCGTACTGGGCGGCCAAGGGCTTCTTCGGGCTCTCGCTGCCCGCCGACCACCCGGTGTGGACGGCCGTGGAGGAGCCGCTGCCGGTCGAGACGGGCGACTTCCATCTCGCGCTGCCCGCGCCGGGCTGGCTGGTCAGCGGCACTCGCGCCGACGGCGTCGTGCGCGTGGTCAACCACGGCACCGACCACTCCACTCCAGGGACGAACCGTACGGACTCCCCGCTGTACGCGCGGCTGGGATACTCGACCGCGACCTCTCCCGTGCTGGCCGGGGAGCACGCCGCCGAGCCGCTGGACCAGTCGGTGACGATTCTCGACGCGGGCGGCCGGCCCAGCCACCGGACGGGCTTCGAGACGTTGCGGCTCGACCGCCTTCCGTCCGGGACGCTGGTGGGGGCCTCGCGCTGGCAGGCCCACTGGGTGGACGTCGGGGCGGACGGGCCGGACCACGGTTACGGACGGGCGGGGACGGTGCGTCTGGGGCCGTGGATCGAGGTGGTCTCGGCGGTGCGGGGCGCCTGGGAGCTGCGGTTGGTGCGGCTGGCGAGCTCGCCGCGGGCCGGCCTGGATTCGCCAGGTGGTGATGCCGGATCGCGCCCCGGCGGCGTACCGCTTCCCGCCCCGGATTCGCCGGGCGGTGACGCCGGATCGCGCCCCGGCCCAGGCGCGCTGCGCATCGGCGGCTGGCCTGTGGCGGCCGCGGAACCCGCCCCCGGAGCGGAACCTCGCGTCTCGAACGGCACCAGGTACTCGTGCCTCGTCGCCGGAGCGGGGCTGAACCTGTCCGGCGTGATCTCCGCCGCGGACTCCTCGCCGCTGGGCCCGTGGACGCTCGTCCCGTGGTGCGCGACCGGCGCGCCCGCCCTGCCGGACACCTGGTACGAGGTGGCGGTTCACCTCGGCGGGCAGGAGCCGGGCCGGCCGCCCTCGGTCTCCTGGTACGGCGCGGCGGCCGCCCGCGTGACCTGGCCGGACGGGACGGAGGACGACCTCGGCGCCGTCCCCCGCCAGGCCTGATCATCACGCCGGGACGATCAGGCGCGGCTCGACGAGGAGGCCCGGACGATCAGGCGCGGCTCGATGACGACGCCCGGACGATCAGGCGCGGCTCGATGACGACGCGGTGGGCGGGGCGCTGCGGATCCTCGTCCGCCAGCCGCGCCGCGAGCAGGGCGAAAGCCGCCTGCCCGATGGCCGTCTTGGGCGGGCGGACCGCCGTCAGCGGCGGGTCGCACAGCTCGGCCACCTCGTCGTCGTAGGCCACCACGGCCAGGTCGCCGGGCACCCGGAGGCCGCGTTCCTGGCAGCGTTCGACCAGGCTGATCGCCTCCGGGTCCGAGTGGACGAGCAGCGCCGTCGTCCCCGAGGCGAGGCACTCGTCCAGAACGCGATCGAGCGTGGCCGGCCATTCGGGATGCAGCTGATCGACCGTGCTCATGTCGGGCGTGCCGTCGAGCCGGAGGGCGAGCTCCTCGCACGCCTGCCGCCAGCCGCGCCGTACGTGCGGGGCCGTCGGGCTCTGCTGGGTGGTGATCAGCCCGACGCGCTGGTGGCCGAGCGCGACGAGATGCCGCACGGCCATGGCCGCTCCGAAGGCGTGGTCGCTGACCACCGACTCCATCGCCTCGTGGTAGGGGCCCACGGTGGCCGCCCGCTCGATGAGGACCACGGGCACGTGGGCGTCCTGCAGCCAGCGCACCAGCGCCTCTCCCTCCTCTCCCGTGGTGGTCGGCGTCACCAGCAGCCCGTCCACGCCCGCCGTCTCCAGCATCCGGGAGAGCTGGCGGCGCTCGTCGGCGGCTCGGTAGCCGCCGCCGCGCAGCACGATGCGCGCGCCGGACTCCGCCGCGGCCTCACGGACGCCCTTGATCACGTCGGGGTAGTAGTAGGTCAGTGACGGCACCACCATCCCGATGGTGACCTGCCGTTCCTCCGCGGATGCCGGCTGGGTCGCCGGCTGTGGCGGCGGCGCCTCCCCTGTCCGCGCCTCGGTCTCGACGCCTGTGAGAGGCTGGGCGAGCGGCCGGCCGTGGAGCGCGGCGCCACCGCGGACCCGGCGGATGATGCCCTGTGAGGACAGCAACGCGATGTCGCGGCGGATGGTGATGGCCGAGACGTCCAGCTCGGCCGCCAGCTCGTGGACGCGGACCACGCCGCGGCGGCGGAGCAGCTCCACCATCTGGGCGCGGCGCTCGTCCGGCAACTGGCCCGGCGAGTCTGACACCGTCACTCCCCCACCTCCACCCGAACTTCGAACGCTCCGCGCGCCGTGCCGGGCAGCCGCAGCTCCAGCCGGGTCAGGCGCTCGCCCCACACCTCCGTGAGCATGGGATCATCCAGCGTACGGACGGTCAGCGCGGCTGTCGCGCCGGCAGGATCCCAGCTGACGACCGCGGACCGTGCGCCGTCGGGCGGCCGGACCACGACCCGCCCAGGAGACGGTTGCTCGACCTGTCCGGCCAGCACGAAGTGCAGGACGCTCGTGCCGCCGTCGCCGGTGAAGCTCCAGGCGTCCTCGATCGTCACGCGGCCCCCGCACCGGTCGAGGGCGGCCCTGCGCCACCACCGTTCCAGCTCGGGCACCGGGTAGGCGGCCGCCAGATCCAGCCGTACCTCGAAGCGGTCAGGCCCGTCCACCACCTCGACCTGCCTGGCCGCGTACCGCTCGCCCTGCCGCTGCGGCGTGCTGCGCACCTCGGGGACGTTGTGCCAGCCGCTCTGCATCGTCCAGATCGAGTAGCGCTCGGGACCGAAGGTCTGCGCCGTGTACGTCGGCCTGCCCGGGTCGGCGAGCACGGGCACACCGTCCACCGCGACGACGACCGAGCCGACGTCGTTGTGGTTGTGGTGCTCGCCGTTGTGCCCGCCCTTGACCGCGAGCGCGAGTCCGCGCGCCGTCCCACCGGCCGTCCTGGCGAGGCCGACCTGCGTCCCCGGCAGCCAGACCCCGGCGATCAGGGGCGGCGCCTCCGCCACGGCGTCCTGCCATCCGGGGTCGGTGAGCTGCCGCAGCGCCCGCCCGAGCTCCTCGGACACGACGGTGGCCGGGCGCTGGGAGGCCGCATGCCGTGCCGCGTCCTGCTCGCCCAGCCTTCTGGCCCACCGGTACGGCACATGCCACGGCACGTCACCGGAAGGGCGGGCCCGCGCGTCGGCGAGGTTCAGGTACCAGGGCCCGCCCAGATGCATGCGGTGCGGGAAACGGACCGTCTCGCGCACCACCGGGACCACCGCGGCGTCCAGTGCTCCCGATGTCGCGTGCTCCAGGACGTCGAGCGCCTCGAGCGCGCGGCACGCGCCGTTCCACCAGTACTCGTAACCCTCATCGACGGAACCGTCGTCCGGCAGCGCCGCGAGATAGCGATCGACGCCCGCCACCGCCAGGGAGACCTGGAGAGCCCGCAGCTCGCCCGGCTCGCTCAGGCGCAGCGCGGCGACGAGCACGTTGCCGCAGATCCACGGGCACCAGTTGTGCACGTCCCCGTCGAGGCCCAGCCAATGCCAGTCCTCGCGCTGCACGAACGGGTCGAGCACCCGCACGCGCGTCTCCCGGCGCACCCGTTCCCGCAGCCCGGGGAAGCGCCTGTCCAGCCGCGCGCCCAGGACATGATCCGCCCAGGCCAGCTGTGCGGCCACGTCGGCGGCGCCCAGGTCGAGGCAGGGAGAGGTCACGTCGGGCAGCACCGTCCCACGGGGCCGGCAGGTCTCCTCGTGCGCGGGCCAGCACCACGTGCTCTGCTCGCACAGCTGGACGATGCCGTCGGCGGCCTCGTCCAGCCACGCGTCCTGCCCGCTCGCCGCCGCCATGAGCACCGCCCGGGTGAGCCGGGCCTGGCGCTCTCGCACCTGGCTCTCGTACTCCGTGCGGTTCCCGTCGCGGAAGAAGCGCGCGTACTGTGACGCCGACGGTCGCGGCCACGGCGTGTCCCGCTCCGCCTCCGCCTGCTCGCGGACGGCGGCGAGGCGGTCGGCGGCGCGCTCCCAGAGCTCAGCCCCGGCAACGGGGACGGGCAGCGCCACGTCGGGCGACACCAACAAGCCGGCCAGGCCCGCGGGCGACGCCGCGGCGCCCCAGACGGAGAGCAGCGGCCCTGCCGTTTCGACCGCCGCGCCGGTAGCTGTGTTCGTCATAGTCCTCCTCGCTGGGCTCATACTACCGATCAAAAGTGATCGAAGTTGAATAAATAAGGAGGCTTTGTGATCGAACCCTTGTCACGCTCAGCAGCACGCGCCCATCACGCCAACGCGCTCCCGCCCGAGTGAGCCGCGCAGCCGTCGAGGTATCACCGTTCGCCTGCTCCAGGCTGCCCGTCCCCATGTCCGTCGAGGCTTGCCCGATGACCGGCGACTACCTTCCCGCCCCACCGCCTGGCGACCAGCCGCGTCCTGCGGACCGCGAGCGCCCCGACGGTGAGCAGGGCGAGCGTGACGATGATCCAGCGGGTGTCCAGCCCTGCCAGCCAGCCGGCGATGGCCGCCTGTACGGCTGTCGCGGTGCTCACAACCGGGTCGTCGGCGTCGGCTCCGGCGAAGACGCGCAGCTCGTACCAGCCGTAGTAGACGACGTACAGGCCGGCGAGGGTGAGCAGGCCGCCGCTGGCTCTGGACACGTACGGCAGCAGACGTCGCAGTCCGGCGACCACGGCGGCGCGGGCGAACACCACCGTCAGCGACAGCACGGCGATGACCAGGCCCATGCCGAGCGCGTAGGTCGCGAAGGCCGCCACGCCGCCGAGCAGCCCGCCGCCGGACAGGGAGGCCGAGGTGACCGCGAGGAAGGGCCCGACCGTGCAGGACAGGGAGGCCAGCGCATACGACAGCCCGTAGCCGTACAGGGACAGAGGTGAGGTGGTGGGGCGGCCGGTAGCCGGCCCTGGCAGGCGCAGCAGCAGCTCGCGGCCGGACAGCAACCAGACGCCCAGGCCGGCCAGGACCACTCCGATCCCCAGGCTCACCCACGGCAGATAGCCGCCCACCGACACCGCCAACACGGTGACCGCGAGCCCGAACAGGCCGAAAACCGTGACGAATCCGGCGGTCATGGCCGCCGAGAGCATCAGCGCTCGTCCGATGGGCCCGCGGCGGGTGGTCTTCTCGTCATTGATCAAGAGGGTGAGGTACGCGGGGAGCATGGCGAAGCCGCACGGGTTGAACGCGGCCACGGTGCCGGCCGTGAGTGCCAGGGCGAGCGGCAGATCGCTCATGCACGCTCCTGCGGGATGGATGAGAGCATGGCAGCATTACCGGCCGAGGAGCTCGCGGAGGTGCTCGTCCAGCTTGTCCTGGCTGAGCGGGCCCGACGCCTTCTCGGTGGAGCCGTCCGGTTTCATGAACACGAACGTGGACTGCTGGCTGACCCCCAGCTTCGTCCAGGCCACGCCCTTGGCGTCTGACAGGTGTACGAGGTTGCCGGTCCCGGTTCGCTGGACGAATTCCTTCATCGCCGCCTCGGTGTCCAGCCCCGCGACCCCGACGAATGCCACCTCACCGTATTTGCCGGCCACGGCCTTCACAGCGGGCGCTTCAGAAAGGCACTTGGGACACCACGGCGCCCAGAACCAGAAGACCACCGGCCTGCCCGCCAGGCTCGCCCCCTGAAAGTCCGCACCATCCAGCGTCCGGGCGGAGAACCGCAGCGCGGCCGGCACCGGAGCCTTGCCCGCCGCCGCTTCCTGTGACGCAGTCGGTACGGGTGTCACGGAGGCCTCCTGGGACGCCGCCGACGTGGAGGTCGCAGTGGGGGTCGTGATGGAGGTCGCAGCGGCCGATGCGGTGCCACTCGCCGCCTCGCGCTGCCCTGCGCCGCTGCACCCGACCGCCAGGAGGGCAGTTGCCGCCATCGCGACCGCCGTTCGTACGGGGAACATGCCGTTCACTCTAGAAGCGCGGCTCTGCGTCACTTCTTACAAGCCGATGACGGCGACAGCCAGGCCGGCGCGAACGTTCGCGCCGCCGCCTTCATGCCGATCGGCGTCCGGGCCTGTATCGAGGGCGCATCATTTAGCGGATCCCGCGCCGTCCGGCAAGAGCCCTCATTTCGGTGCGGCGAGCCGTAAAGAGCCGTAAAGGTCCGTAAGAAGCCCGCAATCTCCGAGGAGAAGGCTCATGGCACGATCTGGATGCGCTGCCGCAACGCGTCACCGGTCTCGGTCCACAAGCGGAAAGGACAGTCCATGCGCCGCTACATCACGGAGTTCATCGGCACGTTCTTCCTGGTTCTCACGATCGGCGCCACCGTCTTGACGAAGACGCCTCTGGCGCCCGTGGCCATCGGCGCGATCCTGATGGTCATGGTGTACGCCGGAGGGCACGTCTCCGGCGCCCACTACAACCCTGCCGTGACCTTGGCCGTGCTGCTGCGCGGCCGGATCGGCCTGGCGGACGCCGTCCCGTACTGGATCGCCCAGCTGGCCGGAGGCGTCATCGCCGCGCTCACCGCCTCCTACATCGTCAATCCCGCCAGCGTGCCGTCGCTGTCACCCTCGGGCCGCGGGCTGGTGGTGGCGCTGCTGGCCGAGGCGCTGTTCACGTTCGCGCTCGCGTATGTGGTGCTGAACGCGGCCACCAGCAAAGACCATCCGGGCAACAGCTTCTACGGCCTGGCCATCGGATTCACCGTGGCGGCCGGCGCGTTCGCGGTCGGCGGCATCTCCGGCGGGGCCTTCAACCCGGCCGTCGCCGTCGGCGCCGCCTCCATGGGACTGTTCGCCTGGTCCAAGATCTGGATCTGGCTCCTGGCCGACCTGGCGGGCGGCGCCCTGGCCGGGGTGGCTTTCCTCGCGCTCAACCCGAAGGAACGCGCCCCCCTGGAACCCTCCGCAATCTGACCGCCAGGAGCCGACATGATCAGCGCGCGCGAAATCGTCGAACGAGCGGGCGTCGATGTGACCAGCCTGATCGATCAGCTCGCCGCCACCGCCGCCGCGGAGCTGGGCGCCGTCTACCGCTACACGATTCTCACCGTTCATCAGCTCGGTTTCGCCGATGAGGGATTACGCCAGATCCTCAAAGACATCCGCGATGAGGATCGCCGCCATTTCGACGCCCTCGTGGGCCGCATCTACGAGCTGGACGGAACGCTTCCCGAGGACATCCGGCAGTTCCTGGAAGGCGGGACTGAACGGCCGGAGGGCGGCTCCGCCGACGCGGCGGATCCGGTCGCGGCGGATCCGGTCGCGGCGCTCGCCGAAGAGGTGCGACAAGCCGTCCACCCTTATGGCGGCCTGTGCGACCTCACCGCAGGCAGAGATCAACGCACTTATCTCCTGGCCCGAGCGATCCACGACGAGAAGATCGAACACGTGGCGTGGCTGGAGGAGTTCCTCGGCACCGGATTGCCTGGGCGCATCCACCGCGGCTTCCGCGGCCGCTCCCCCTTCCTCGCTCGTCTGCCCGCCGCCCCCGAAGGGACCGAACCACCCGCGTGACTGCGCAAGGCTCACTTGAAGGGCTGTTCCATGATGGGAGGAAGGAAAGGCCCCGGTCCCACGCCCGCCGGCTGCGGGGACCGGGGCGGATCGCTCGTTCTCAGGCTGTCGAGCCGAAGCGGAACGCGGCGAGCCGGATGTCGCCGTGCAGGTTGACCCGCAGGTCGTGGACGCCTTCCGGCGATGAGGTCAGGTCCGCGGCGACGCTCGTCCACGCGTAGCGGCCCCCGGTGAGCGGCACCGGGATTTCGGCGAGCAGCCGGTCGCCCGCCAGGAACTCCAGCTTCCCCGAGCTCGTACCGGCAACCTCGGCCTCGACGCGGCCGGCCCCGGACAGGTCGGTGGAGCGGAACAGCAACGTCGCGGGCCGTGCCGGGCTGGTGGGAGCGACCGCGTCGCCCGTGGTGCGGGTGGCGTCGACCAGGGTGATGCCCGTGTGGTCGTCGAAGTCGGCGGCCGAGGTGCTCCTGTCGACGACGACGCGCGGTCCTGGGGCGGGACCGCGCACCGCGATCGGCGCCGTCCGCTGGATGTCGCCGGCGGAACGGCCCACCAGCACCTCATAGGCGCCGGGATCGACGGTGAACGCCCCGCCGGCCACGTCCCAGTGGGCGAGGTGCTCGGCTGACAGCCGGAAGGTGAGCTTCCGGCTCTCGCCCGGCGACAGCACGATCTTGCGGAAGTCGGCGAGCCGCAGCCGGGGCGCCTCGTAGCGCGCGGCCAACGCCCGGACATAGAGCTGCACCACCTCGGAGCCCGGCCGGGTTCCGGTGTTGGTCAGCGTCATCGTGACGTCGGCCGAACCGTCCGTGGTCAGGGTCTCCGAGGAGAGCCGCAGGTCGCCGTAGCTGAACTCCGTGTAGGAAAGTCCGTGGCCGAAGGGGTACAGCGGGGCGGCCCGGTGGTACTGGTAGGTCCAGCCCGCCTTGATGATGTCGTAGTCCAGCGGGTGCGGGAGCTCGTCGTCGCCGCGATACCACGTCTGCGGCAACCGCCCTCCGGGGTCGGCCTCGCCGAGCAGGACGGCAGCCAGGGCCCGGCCGGTTTCCTGCCCGCCGTGGGACGTCCACAGCATGGCGGGCAGGTGCTCGTCGGCCCAGTCCAGGGCGTAGGGGTAGCTGCTCATGGCGACGAGCGCGGTTTCGGGGCGGACCTCGGCGACCGCGCGCAGCAGCGCCTCCTGTCCCGGGGGCGGCGCGAGATCCCGGCGGTCCTCCGTCTCGCGGCCATTGATCAGCGGGTGGTTGCCGAGCACCACGATGGCGACGTCGGCGCTCTCGGCGGCGGCCCTGGCCTCCGCCGTACCGTCACGCAGGAGTTCCCGCTCCCAGCACTCGGCGTCGGCGGGGGTTTCGGCGGTGACGCCGAGCCGCCCGTCGACGGGGTCGAGCGCGGCGTACCGGCCGGTGCGAACGTTGCGCAGCACCACGCCACCGGGGACCGGTTCGAGGCTGAAGGTCTCGTTGACGAACCAGGTCTTGAGCACCTCCCGGTCCGCGGCCAGCGAGCCGTCGTCCCGGACGCCGAGGTAGCGGCCGGTGGCGGAGTCACGCAGGGTGAACGCCCCGCCGCCCCAGTCGACGACATCGAAGGAGGACCCGCCCAGCAGCTCGCCGGTGGAGCGCGAGCGCAGGGCGATCCGGTCGGCGCCTGGCACGCGAACGACCTCGCCGAGCGCCGCCTCCAGCCCGGCGGCGACGCTGACCTCGTACGGCAGGGTGCCGCTGTACCAGTCCTCGAACAGCAGGTCCGCGAGGGGGCCGATGACCGCCACACGAGGGCCGCCGGTCAGCGGCAGCAGGCCGTCGTTCTTGAGGAGCACCACCGACTCGGTCGCGGCGCGCAGGGCGAGAGCCCGGTGTTCGGCGCAGTTGATCACGTCGGGACCGATGGCGGCGTACGGGTCGAGGTCCGGGTCGAACTCCCCGAGCCGGAAGCGGAGCGAAAGTTGCCGTCGCACCGCGCGGTTGATGTCGTCCTCGTCGATCAGTCCCCGCTCCAGGCCCTCGCGCAGCCTGCCGACCGGAGTCGCGCTGTCCTCGCCATGGTCGGTGAAGCTGTCGATGCCGGCCTTGAGCGCGGCGGCATGGGATTCGGCGTGGTCGTCGAAGTAGTGCTCCAGATCGACCAGATTGGACGGCGCCTCCGCGTCGCTGACCACGAACAGCTCGTGCCCGGTGGGCTCGGCCCAGCGCCGCAGCTCCGTCTCGATGAGCGGGCTGACGTGGCAGGGGCGGCCGTTGACCAGGTTGTACGCCGCCATCACGCCGGTGGCCAGGCCCGAGGCGACCACCGGCCGGAACGCCGCCAGGTCGTATTCCTGCAGCACACGGGGACGGACGCCGGAGGAGGTGACGCACCGGTCCTCCTCGTTGTTGTACGCCAGGAAGTGCTTGAGCACCGGAGCCGCACGGAGGATGGCCGGATGGTCGCCGGCCAGACCCTTGCAATAGGCCGCACCGAGCCGCGCGGTGTGCACCGGGTCCTCGGAGTAGCCCTCCTCGTTGCGCCCCCAGCGCGGGTCGCGCAGCAGGTTCACCACGGGAGCCCACGCCTGCAGGCTGTTGGCGCCGGAGCCGATCACGGGCGGGCGGTGGCGGTGGAAGGCGCGCAGCTCGACCGAGACGGCCTCGGCGACCAGCCGTACCAACTCCTCGTCCCACGTCGCCCCCAGGCCCACTGCCTGCGGAAACACCGTCGCGACGCCCAGCCAGGCCACGCCGTGCAGGGCTTCGCTCCCGGTGCGGAACGAGGCGATGCCCAGGCGCGGCACGGCGGGCGCGTACTGGTGGAGCATCGCGATTCTTTCGTTGAGTGTCAGCCGTTCGAGTAGGTCGTCGACGCGCTGGTGCAGCGGGAGGGCGGGGTCCCTGAAGGGAAACGTGTCGGCCGCGGACGGAGACGGGAGGCTCACGTGTCAGACCTCTAAGCAGGCTCGATGGGAGACGGTTGACCAAGCGCATCGACGCTGTCACGAGGCCGCCGGAGTGTCAATGCCTCACAGAAGAGAAACTTTCGTTTAACAACTGGCCCTTGTCGTGCCTGAAACAGGTCATTAGTCTCACGGCAACACAAGAAGCGCTTCGACGACTTCGAAGGGTCACCCCCCATGCCACCCGAGTTGAACCGCAGAACCCTGATCGGTGCGGCGGCGATGATCCCGCGCCTCGCCGCGTGCAGCAACGCCCCCCAGCAGAGGCAGAAGGTCGGCACGAACACCAAGACCGGGCTCCGGGCGGCGCTCCCGTCCTATGTGCCGAGCACCTCCGTCAAGCCGGACATCGCCTCGGTCCCCGGCTCCGGCGGCGCGGCGACCGACCCCGCTTTCCTGAGCTACCGTCCGGCGGGACCGCCACGGTCCAGGGAGTGCCGGGCAAGGGCGGCACCTACACCGCCGTCACCCCGCTCTGGGGGACGGTGCCGCCTGCGAACAACTCCTTCTACCAGGCCATGAACAAGGCCCTGGGCGCCACCCTCACCATGAAGCCGGCCGACGGCACCAACTACGACACCATTGTCACGCCGATGGCGGCGGCCAAGAAGCTGCCCGACTGGATCCGGCTCCCTCCCTGGTGGAACGCCGCTTTCGGCACCGACCGGCTGGTCGGCAGCCAGCTCGCCGACCTGACCCCGTACCTGGCCGGCGACAAGGTCAAGAAGTATCCCAACCTCGCCGCCATCCCCACCGGCGCCTGGCAGGCCTGCGTCTGGGGCGACAAGCTCTACGGCATCCCCTGCTTCTCCGGCAACTTCATGGTCCCCGGCTGCATCTTCTACCGGCGCGACATCCTCGAGGCGCGGGGCATCACCGCCGACCAGGTGAAGTCCGTCGCGGACTTCATCCTGATCCTGCGCTCCTTCTACTCGAGCACCGCCGCCGAGCTGATCGACGCGGCGCGGATCGACGGCGCGAGCGACTGGCGGATCCTCCGGTCCGTCGTGCTGCCCACCTCGCGGGCGGTGACCGCGGTGATCGCGCTCTTCTACGCGGTCGGCTACTGGAACTCCTTCTTCAACGTCATGCTCTACATGCCTACGGAGAGCGAGAAGTGGCCGCTGCAGTACGTGCTGCTGACCTACGTCAACCGCGGGGTCGCCATGCCCGGCACGGTCAACGCCGGCTTCGGCATGGCACACGCGCAGACCGCTCCCCTGTCGCTGCAGATGGCCGTGGTCGTCCTCACCCTGGTGCCGCTCCTGATCGTCTACCCGTTCGTTCAGAAGCACTTCCGAACCGGCCTCCTGACCGGCGCCATCAAGGGCTGAGCCGATGGTGAGCCAAGGGCGGCGCCCGGCTACCGATCAGAGTGGAGAAAGCATGATGTTCTTCGGCGGCGACTACAACCCGGAGCAGTGGGACGAAGCGGTCTGGAAGGAGGACGACGCGCTGATGCGCCGCGCCCGGGTCAACCTGGCGACGGTCGGTGTCTTCTCCTGGGCGCTGCTGGAGCCGGAGGAGGGCCGCTACGACTTCGCCTGGCTCGACGCGCACCTCGACCGGCTCCACGCCAACGACGTCTCGGTGAACCTGGCGACTCCCACCGCCTCCCCGCCACCCTGGTTCACCCTGGCCCATCCCGACGCCATGCCCGTCACACAAGACGGCGTCCGGCACGTTCACGGCAGCCGGGACACCTACTGCCTGGCCTCCCCCGCCTACCGCACCGCTGCGCGGAACATCGCACGAGCACTCGCCGAGCGGTACGGCGAGCATCCGGCGGTCGCGATGTGGCACGTGCACAACGAGTACACCACGCTCTGCTGGTGCGACCACACCGCCGCCGCGTTCCGCGACTGGTTGCGTGAGCGTCACGGGTCGCTCGAGGCGCTCAACGAGGCGTGGGGGACGGCGTTCTGGAGTCAGCGGTACGGCTCCTGGGAGCAGGTGCTGCCGCCGCGGGCCACCCACTGGCACCAGAACCCGGGCCAGCACCTGGACTTCCGGCGGTTCTGGTCCGACCTGGTGCTGGCGGCCTTCCGCGAGCAGCGCGACGCGATTCGCGAGCACAGCGACCGGCCGGTGACGACCAACATGATGCTTCCCGGCTACCAGAACCTGGACCTGTGGGCCCTGGGTCGCGAGGTGGACCTGATCGCCATCGACCACTACCCGGACGCGCCGGGCCTGGACGCCGCCGCGGACACCGCCTTCGCCGCCGACCGCGCCCGCTCCTTCGCGGGCGGGCGCCCCTGGCTGCTGATGGAGCAGGGCACCAACACCGTCTACGACGGCGACCGCATCCTGGGCAAGGAGCCCGGCGACATCCTGCGCCACACGATCGGCCACATC
Organism: Nonomuraea sp. NPDC050786; assembly: GCF_040654115.1. Classification (NCBI taxonomy): domain Bacteria; kingdom Bacillati; phylum Actinomycetota; class Actinomycetes; order Streptosporangiales; family Streptosporangiaceae; genus Nonomuraea; species Nonomuraea sp. NPDC050786. Next base: position 30,225 of record NZ_JBFAHJ010000017.1, on the reverse strand, counting down.
GCCCGCGGCTCGGAGGGCGCCCTGTTCTTCCAGTGGCGGCAGTCCCGCGCCGGGGCCGAGACGTGGCACTCGGCGATGGTCCCGCACGCGGGAGCCGACAGCCGGGTCTTCCGCGAGGTCGCGGCGGTGGGCGAGGCCGTCGAGCGGCTCGGCGAGGTCGCGGGTTCGACGGTCACCGCGCAGGTGGCCGTGCTGCACGACGCGGACGCCTGGTGGGCGCTGGAGGTCGACGGCCTGCCCTCGGCGGACCTCGACTATCACGGCAGCCTGCGCCGCGCCCACCGCGCGCTGTGGGATGCCGGGGTCACGGTCGACTTCGCCCACCCCGAGCACGACCTGAGCCGGTACCGATTCGTCGTCGCTCCGGCCCTCTTCCTGCTCTCCGACGCCGGGGCGGAGAACCTGCGCCGCTACGTCTCCGGCGGCGGGACGCTGCTCGTCCAGCACTTCACCGGCTTCGTCGACGAGTACCTCCACGCCCGCCTCGGCGGCTACCCCGCGGCCCCGCTGCGCGAGGCGCTGGGCATCCGCGTCGAGGAGTACCGTCCGCTGCGGCGGGGCGAGCACATCGTCCTGTCGGACGGCAGCCGGGCCACGGCCTGGAGCGAACTATTGCGCACCGAGGGCGCCGAGACGGTCCTCACCTACACCCACGGCATGCTCACCGGGCGGCCCGCCCTCACCCGGCACCGGTTCGGCCAGGGCGAGGCCTGGTACCTGTCGACAGGGCTCGACGACCGCGGTCACGCCGCCCTGATCACCCGGATTCTCGGGATCGGCAGGGAGCCGTCGGGCGTCGAATCCGTCACCCGGCATTCCACGGACGGCCGCAGCTGGCAGTTCCTCCTCAACCACACCGCCACGGCGATCAGCCTTCCAGAAAGCGCCCACGATCTGCTGACCGGCGCTCCCGTGAGCGAGCTGCCGCCGGGCGGCTGCGCCGTACTGAGAAACAGCCTGTGATCACGATGAAAGGACCGCACGGGGTGTCCCACCCGCATCCGGTCATCGCCGGATTCCATCCCGACCCCAGCATCTGCCGCGTCGGCGACGACTACTACCTCGCCTGCTCCAGCTTCGAGTACTTCCCCGGCGTGCCCGTCTTCCACAGCCGCGACCTCGTGCGCTGGACGCAGATCGGCAATGCTCTGGACCGGCCCAGCCAGCTGCGCCTGACCACCGGAACCCACTCCTCGGGCGGCGTCTACGCGCCCACGCTCCGCCACCACGACGGCCGCTTCTGGCTGGCCGTCACCGTCGTGGGCGGCGGCGGCACCCTGCTGTTCACCGCCAGCGACCGGGCCGGACCCTGGTCCGACCCGATCCCGCTACCCGGCATCCAGAGCATCGACCCCGACCTGGCCTGGGACGAGGAGGGCACCTGCTGGTGCACGGTCGCCGGGATCGCGCAGGTGCGCATCGACCCGCGTACCGGACAGACGCTCGGCGAACCGTACGAGATCTGGTCCGGCACTCCCGGCGCGCTGGCGCCCGAAGCGCCGCACCTCTACCGGATCGGCGAGCACTGGTACCTGGTGATCGCCGAGTGGGGCACCGAGCGCGGCCACGGCGTCTCCATCGCCCGGGGACCCGCGCCCGACGGGCCGTTCGAGCCGTGCCCGGCCAACCCGATCCTGACGCACCGCAGCACCGGCCATCCGGTCCAGAACATCGGCCACGCGGATCTCGTCCAGGCTCCCGACGGCTCCTGGTGGATGGTCTTCCTCGGCGTACGGCCCGGCGGAGGCACCCCCGGCTGGCACGTCCTCGGCCGTGAAACCTTCCTCGCCCCCGTGACCTGGGAGGACGGCTGGCCGGTCGTCGGCGAGATCGTCTCCGGCTCGCCGCCCGGACCATTCCTGGACGACTTCGACCTGGCCGAGCTTCAGGCGTGCTGGATCTCGGTGCGGAGCCGCCCGGCGGACCTGTGCACCACCAAGGAGCGGGCCGGCTGGCTGACGCTCCGCGCCGGCGGCGCCTCCCTCGACGAGCCCGACGTGACCTTCCTCGGCCGCCGCGCGCAGCACGTGAGGTGGCGGGCCAGGACCCTGATCGACGCCGCGCAGGGGCGCGGCGGCCTGGCGGTCCGGCTCTCCACCGTGCTCGCCTCCCTCGACGGCTGCTCCCTGTCCACGGAGGTGGCGGGCGGCTTCACCGGCCGGGTGATCGGCATGTACGCCGCGACCGGCGCCGTCCACTTCGACTGGTTCGACTACGAGGTCACGCCCTGAACCGCCGGCGCCGGCCTCCTGCTCCTCACCGGCCGTCTCCACTCCACGGCGCAGCAGGCGCGGTGGCGACTCATGGAAGGGAAGACATGCGGAAAACCCCCCTCTCGCGCGCGGCGAGCCTCCTCATCGCGCTGATCACCGTGGTGGGGCTGGTCAGCAGCCCCACCACGGCCTCGGCCGACAGGAACGTCCGCGGCGCGATGGACGTCGTGGCGGCGATGCAGCCCGGCTGGAACCTGGGCAACACGCTGGACGCGTTCCCCGACGAGACCTCATGGGGCAACCCGCCGGCCACCAAGGCCCTGTTCGAAACGATCCGTGCCCAGGGCTTCCGTAGCGTCCGCATCCCCGTCACCTGGACCGACCACCAGTCCGCCACCGCGCCGTACACCATCGACGCGAAGTGGATGAACCGGGTGAAGGAGGTCGTCGACCTGGCGCTCGCCTCCGGCCTCTACGTCCTGATCAACGTGCACCACGACTCGTGGCAGTGGATCTCCAAGATGGCCGCCAGCCGCGACGAGGTGGTGGCCCGCTTCAACGCCTCGTGGACCCAGATCGCCGGCGCGTTCCGTGACGCGCCGAGCAAGGTGCTCTTCGAGAGCGTCAACGAGCCGCAGTTCGACAACGCCACCGACGAGGCGAAGATGAGCCTTCTAGCCGAGCTCAACCGCTCCTTCCACGGCATCGTCCGCGGCTCGGGCGGCCGCAACGCCGATCGGATCCTGGTCCTGCCCACCGTGCACACCAGCGCGGACCAGAAGTACCTGGACGGACTCGCCGGCGAGATCGCCGCGCTGAACGACAAGAACCTGGCCGCGACCGTCCACTTCTACGGCTACTGGCCGTTCAGCGTGAACATCGCCGGAGTCACCACCCTCGACGAGACGACCCGGCAGGACCTGATCGGTTACTTCGACAGGCCGGCCAGGACCTTCGTCGACCGCGGCATCCCGGTGATCGTCGGCGAGTACGGCCTGCTCAGCTTCGACGTGGACCGGAACGCCGTCCAGCAGGGCGAGAAGCTGAAGTTCTTCGAGCTGCTGGGGCACCAGGCGCGGATCAACAAGCTCACCACGATGTGGTGGGACAACGGCCAGCACCTCAACCGGCAGACCCTGCGGGAGTGGCAGGACCCCGACCTGTTCGCCCAGATCAGGTCGAGCTTCACCACCCGTTCCGGCAGCACGTCCAGTGACTCGATCTTCTTGCCGACGTCGGGCGCGATCGAGGCCAGGACGCTCACCCTGAACCTGAACGGAACCTCGTTCCGCGGGCTCTGGCACGGCGCCACCAGGCTTCACCCGGGCCCGGACTACACGGTCTCCGGCGACAAGCTCACGCTCACGGCGGCGGCCCTCACCCGGCTGGCAGGCGACCGGTCCCACGGTGTCAACGCGACGATCCAGGCCCGGTTCTCCTCGGGAATCCCGTGGAAGATCTATGTGATCAGCTACGACACGCCGGTCCTGTCGAACGCGACCGGCACCACGGAGTCGCTGGCCATCCCCACCCGGTTCAACGGTGACCGGGTCGCCACGATGGAGGCCACGTACGCCGACGGCACCAACGCCGCACCCCACGACTGGACGTCCTACAAGGAGTACGGCAGGACCTACTCCCCCGACTACGCCGGCGGCTCCGTCCGCCTCCTCAAGGACTTCCTCGGCGTCATGCGCGAGGGCGCGCCGCTGACGCTCACGTTCCACTTCTGGAGTGGCGCGAAGGTCACCTACCAGGTGACCAGGTCCGGCGACACGGTCACCGGCATCGCGTCCTGACTCTTCTGATCTGATGCCACCGCCCCCTGCGCATGCGCAGGGGGCGGTGGCTTTCCGCTCAGGACGTCGCCGACAGGATGAAGGCGAAGTCGGCGGCCCGGACGTCGAGCCGGTAGCGGGGAAGAGCGCCAGGGCCGACCGCCCCGGATCCGACACCGTGGACGACGTGGTCGGTGTGCAGGTAGATCAGCGGCTCGGGGACCAGGTCGGTCTGGTGCCGGGCCGCCGCGAGGTGCCGGTCGCTCCAGCGCCGGGCGGCGAGGTTGAACAGCGGCTCACCCTCGATGCGGATTCCCGCGCCCGCCCGGTCGGTGATCTCGGCCCAGCGCACGTCGGCGCGAGTGCCGTTGTCCTGCGGGCGGACGTAGGGGGTCTGCAGCTCGTCGACCGTGGCGTGGAAGCGGCCGATCCGCGCCGCCTGCCGCGAGTCGGGGTACGCCTCGCCGGGTCCGGCGCCGAACCACTGGATCTGCGACCATTCCTGGGGAAGCTGCCAGACGAGGCCGATGCGCGCCAGGGATGGCGCCTTGTCGCGGCGGAGCAGCTCCTCGCGCTCCTCGTCCGGCAGGTCGGGGTCCACCATCGCCTCGGCGAAGAAATCCTCCCGTTCTGGCCAGTGGCCGAACGGCTCGGTGTGCACCCGCACCCGCAGGTGCCGCCCGTCGGTGTCCCAGCGGTACGTGCTGAGGTAGCCGCAGTCGGAGTTGGCCGCCGAGCTGCGTACCACGACGGCCAGGCCGGCCTCGCCCGGTTCGACGGAGACGGTGCGGTGGCGCAGCCGGTCCAGGCCGCGCGCCTTCCAGTACCGGGCGTCGCCCTGCGCCCATGCGGCGTCGTTGTCCGTGGGCGCGCGCCACAGTGCCAGCCGCGGCCCGTCGAAACGGTGGTCGCCGAGGCCGGCCAGCGTCCCCGTACGCCGGTCGAAACGCGCCGGGCCGAGGACGATGTGCTCGCCGGCCGTCTCGGCGGGCACCCGCCTGTCGGTCAGGGCGGCGCGGGCACCGGTCCCGCTGGTGGGCGGAATCTGGCCCCATGCCACCACATGGCCCTCGGGCGCCCACGCGGTGCTCTCCGCCAGCTCGACCTGCACGGTCAGCCAGCCGTCACCCTTCTCGTACGCCTGCGGGACAGGGACCTCCACGCGCTCCCCGGCGGCGACGTGCGGCACCGTAAGCCGCCCGTCGGCGATCGGCTCTCCGTCCTGCGCGAGCGACCAGGTGAACCGCAGGTGGGACAGGTCCTGGAAGGCGTAGCGATTGCGGACCGAGAGGTGGCCGGGGCCGCCCGGCTCGATGACGACGGGCTCGTTGACCTTCTGGTACTCCAGCATGCCCGGGGACGGCGTCCGGTCCGGGAACATGAGGCCGTCGCAGATGAAGTTCCCGTCATGCAGGTCCTCCCCGAAGTCGCCGCCGTAGGCGAAGAACTCACGGCCGAGGGCGTCGGTGGAGCGCAGGCCCTGGTCCAGCCACTCCCACACGAACCCGCCCTGGACGCGCGGGTACTGCTCGCACAGCCGCATGTACTCCGCCAGGGCGCCGGGGCCGTTGCCCATCGCGTGCGCGAACTCGGTGTAGACGAAGGGCTTGCTGTTGCGCGGTTCGTCCGCCGGGTCGCCCGCGCCGTCCTTGGCCGGATAGAACATCTCCCCGGGCCGCAGCCGTCCCTGACCGATGCGGTGGACGACGGTCGGGGTGCGGTACATCTCGCCGTAGATGTCGACGTAGCGGGCCAGCCGGTCGCCCTCGTAGTGCACCGGCCGGGACGGGTCCCGTTCGTGGATCCACGCGGCCATCGCCGCGAGGTTCTGCCCGTCGCCGGCCTCGTTCCCGAGTGACCAGGCGATGACGCTGGGGTGGTTCTTGTCGCGCTCCACGGTCCGTCGGACGCGATCCAGATAGGCGTCACGCCACTGCGGATCGTCCGAGGGATTCCGCTGCCAGGGCTCGGGCCGTGTCTGCTCGAAACCGTGGGTCTCCAGGTCGCACTCCAGCATGACCCAGAGGCCGAGCTCGTCGCAGAGGTCTAGGAAGGCGGGGTGGGGCGGGTAGTGCGAGGTGCGGACGGCGTTGATGTTGTGCTGCTTCATCAGTTCCACGTCGCGGCGCATCAGCTCCAGGCTCATCACGCGCCCGCGATCGGGGTCGAACTCGTGCCGGTTGACGCCGCGCAGCACCACTCGCCGGCCGTTCACCGTCAGCACGCCTGAGTCGCTGATGGCGACGGTGCGGAAGCCGAACCGCACGCGCACCTGTTCGTCCGGGGTGGCGAGGACGGCCTCGTACAGAAACGGTTCCTCCGCGCTCCACGGCCGCACCGAGTCGAACGCGAGGGTCTCCCCGGCGGAGGCGGCGCTCACCCCGAGCAGCGGGATGCTGACCTGGACGGATGCCCCCGCCTCCACATCGAAGCGGACCTGCCCGCCGCCGCTCGAGGCGTCATAGTCGGCGTGCACGAACACGTCCCGGATGCCGCCGACGGGCCGGGCCAGCAGTGCGACGTCGCGGAAGATCCCGGACAACCGCCAGGTGTCCTGGTCCTCCAGGTAGGTGCCCGAGGAGTACTGGTGGACCCTGACCGCCAGGACATTACGTCCCGGACGCAGCGCCTCGGACGCATCGAACTCCACCGGCAGGCGGCTGCCCCGGCTGACCCCCAGTTCCACCCCGTTGAGCCAGACCCGCGCGCACGAGTCCACGCCCTCGAAGCGCACCACGGCAGGTGTCCCCTCCCACGACTCGGGCACGTCGAAGACCCGGCGGTAGTCACCGGTCTGGTTCTCGTCCGGGACGAAAGGGGGATCCAGCGGAATCGGGTAAGGGATGTTCAGGTATGCGGGCTTGCCGTACCCATGGAGCTGCCAGTGCGAAGGGACGGGGAGCCGATCCCATTCCTTGTCGTCGTAGGTGGGCAGCTCGAAACCGTCCGGCTCGTCGAGGCCCGTCTGAGAGAAACGGAACGCCCAGTCACCGTTCAGGTCGAGCCGCGGGGCGTCCGAAGCGAGAACGGCACGCGGTGCCAGCCCGCCGTAGCCGGGTGAGAAGTCTTCGAAGTAGCGAGGGAGCATGCTTCTCCTGAGCGCAGTGCGAAACTTTCTCGCGAAACCGTACTATCGAACATGGCTTCCGGGAAGGCGTGCTGCACCTGCGACAACCGCCATACCCCGGCTGTACGGGACGGCCCGCCCCACGCTCGCCTGCGCCGGTGCACCAGGGGAAAGCACGGCTTGTCGGTGAGGACGGACTTCGGCCGGCGGGCGCGCGACAGGAAAGTTTTGGGCGGCCTTGCTCTATAGTTTCCTTGAGTACGACCCGCCGCGGAGGAAGGGCGAACGTGACGGACAACCGATCGGACGAGCCGGTGGCCGACGCGCAGGGCGCGCAAGGTGACGGGCCGGGGTCGGTCACCATCGCGTACATCGCCGAGTCCGCCGGCGTCTCGATCCCCACCGTGTCGAAGGTGCTCAACGGACGCTCCGGGGTCTCGGAGCGGACTCGTGCCCGTGTCGAAGAACTGATCAACCGGCACGGATACCGCAAGCCCTCGGGCAGCCGGAGCAATGTCGTCGAGCTCGTCTTCCGGGAACTCGAGAACATGTGGGCCGTGGAGATCATCCGCGGTGTCGAGCGGGTGGCTCGCAAGAGCCGGGTCGGGGTCATGGTTTCGGAGTTCGGCCTCCACGACACGCCCGCGATGTCCATCGACGACACGGTCGGCCGGCGCCCCAGCTGCGTCCTGTCGGTGGCTCAGCTCTCGCCGTCCGAGCGTGAGAAGTTGAAGGCGAAAGGCATCCCGTTCGTCGTCTTCGACCCGATCGACGAGTTGCCGGACGACGTCCCGTTCGTGGGCGCCACCAATTGGCGGGGTGGCCAGGCGGCCACCCGGCACCTGCTGGAGCTGGGCCATCGGCGCATCGCCATGATCAGCGGACCGGACCATCCGTTCTGCCGCGCCAGAGTGGCCGGCTACCTCTCCGCACTGGCTGAAGCCGGCGTTCCCGCGGATCCCGGGCTCCTGGTCCGGACACTCCTCACCCGCGAGGACGGCTGCGCCGCGGCGCGCGAGCTGCTGTCCAGGCCCGACCGGCCGACCGCGATCTTCACCGCCAACGACCTGCAGGCGCTCGGCGTCTACCAGGCCGCTCGCGAGCTGGGGCTGTCCATCCCCCGGGACCTGAGCGTGGTGGGCTTCGACGATCTCCCGGTCGTGGCCTGGATCGACCCGCCTCTGACCACGGTTCACCAGCCGCTGAGCGAGATGGCGGTCGCCGCCACGGAGCTGGCGCTGGCCATCGGCCGTGGGGACCCGGTCCATCAGGTGGGACTGGAGATCGCGACCACGCTCACGGTCCGGGAGAGCACGGCACCGCCGAGAAACTGAGCCGTTCCGGTGGAGTCCCAGCCGGTGCTGCCGGGGCGGCGGCCACCTGCGGCCACCGCCCCGGCGTGATGCGTCACTCAGAGGAGAAGGCGGCGTCGAAGGCCGCGGCCGGTGGGGTGATGGCATTGAGCGAACGGATGTAGGCAAGGGATTCCGGCGCGCCGTGCAGCCGGTCCATGCCCGCGTCCTCCCACTCGATGGAGATCGGGCCGTCGTAGCCGATGTGGTTGAGCGCCCGGAAGCACGCCTCCCACGGCACGTCGCCCCGGCCGGTGGACACGAAGTCCCAGCCGCGCCGGGGGTCGGCCCAGGCCAGGTGCGAGGAGAGGCGGCCGCGCCGTCCATCGCGGGTGGCCACCCGGGCGTCCTTGCAGTCCACGTGATAGATCCGATCGGCGAAGTCGAGGATGAAGTTCGCCGGGTCCAGGTCCTGCCACACCATGTGAGAGGGGTCCCAGTTCAGCCCGAAGGCCGGCCGGTGCCCGATGGCCTCCAGCGTCCTGACCGTGGTGTGGTAGTCGTAGGCGATCTCGCTCGGGTGCACCTCATGGGCGAAGCGCACCCCGACCTCGTCGAAGACGTCGAGGATCGGGTTCCACCGGTCGGCGAAGTCGGCGTAGCCCGCCTCGATCATCGACGGGGGCACCGGCGGGAACATCGCCAGCGTGTGCCAGATCGACGAGCCGGTGAAGCCGACGACGGTCCTGACGCCGAGCGCCGCCGCCGCGCGGGCGGTGTTCTTGATCTCTTCGGCGGCGCGCCGCCGTACGCCTTCGGGCTCGCCGTCACCCCAGATGCGGGCGGGCACGATGCCCTTGTGGCGCTCGTCGATGGGGTGGTCGCAGACGGCCTGGCCGACCAGGTGGTTGGAGATCGTCCACACCCCGAGGTTGTACTTGGCCAGGGTCTCCTTCTTGCGTTCGATGTAGGAGTCGTCCGCGAGGGCCTTGTCGACCTCGAAGTGGTCGCCCCAGCAGGCGATCTCCAGCCCGTCATAGCCCCACTCCGACGCCAGCCGGCAGACCTCCTCGAACGGCAGGTCCGCCCACTGCCCGGTGAACAACGTGACCGGCCTCGTCATGAACCCTCCACAGTGATGAAGCGGCTGCCCTCAGCCGCGCTCTGCTCGACGGCCGCCAGCACCCGCTGCACCCGCAGGCCGTCCTCGAAGGACGGTGCGGGGTCGGCGCCGGCGGCGATCGCCTCCAGGAAGTCCTTCATCTCGTGGACGAAGGTGTGCTCGTACCCGAGGCCGTGGCCCGGCGGCCACCACGCCCCCGCGTACGGGTGGTCCGGCTCGGTGACCAGCACCCGCCGGAATCCGTGCTCGGCGCTGTCGATGGTGTGGTCGTGGAACCACAGGTCGTTCATCGACTCGAAGTCGAAGGCCAGGCTGCCCAGGGCGCCGTTGACCTCGATGCGCAGCGCGTTCTTGCGCCCGGCCGCGAAGCGGGTGGCCTCGAAGGAGGCCAGCCCGCCGCCGCTGAGCCGGCCGATGAACAGCGCCGCGTCGTCCACGGTGACCGCTCCCCTCCCGGTTCCGCCGCCGGCCGAGAGCCCGGCCGAACTGGCCGCCAGGGGACGCTCCTTGACGAAGGTCTCGGTCAGCGCCGTCACCCCGGTCAGCCGCTCGCCGGTGACGAACTCGGCGACGTCGACGATGTGGGCGCCGATGTCACCGAGGGCCCCGGAGCCGGCCTTGTCCTTCTGGAGCCGCCAGACCAGGGGAAACTCCGGGTCGACGATCCAGTCCTGCAGATACTGCGCCCGTACGTGCCGGATCTCGCCGAGCATGCCCTCTTCGACGAACCGCCGGGCCAGCGCGACGGCGGGCACGCGGCGGTAGTTGAAGGCGACCATGCTGCGCACGCCGCGCGCCGCCGCCTCCTTCGCCGCCGCGGCCATGGCCTCGGCCTCGGCGACGGTGTTGGCGAGCGGCTTCTCGCAGATCACGTGCTTGCCTGCCGCCAGCGCCGCGACGGCGATCTCGGCGTGCGAGTCGCCGGGCGTGCAGATGTCGACGATCTGCACGTCGTCGCGGTCGAGCAGGCGCTTCCAGTCGGTCTCCGCGCCGGCCCACCCCAGCTTCTCGGCGGCCTGCGCGGTCGCCTCAGCTGATCGGCCGGCCACGGCCACCATCGAGGGCCTCAACGGCAGGTCGAAGAACGCGTCCACGCTGCGCCACGCCTGGGAGTGGGTACGGCCCATGAACGCGTAGCCGACCATGCCGATCCCGATGACGGGCCTCACGACTCGAACCCGAGAGGCAGGTACTGGGCGGCGTTCTCCTTGGTGATGGTCTCCGAAGCCAGGGTGATCGACTGCGGCACCTGCTGCTCCAGCAGGTCGCTCATGCCCTTGCCCTGGGCGATCAGCCGGGCGATCTTGATCGCCGAGCCGGCCATGGTGGGGGGATAGGTGACGGTGGCCTTCAGCACGCCGCTGTCGGCCTGGATGTCACGCATCGCGTTGGCCGAGCCCGCGCCGCCGACCATGAAGAACTCGTTGCGGCCGGCCTCCTTGATCGCCGCCAGCACGCCGATGCCCTGGTCGTCGTCGTGGTTCCAGATCGCGTCGATCTTCTTGTGCGCCTGGAGCAGGTTGGCGGCCACCTGCGTGCCGGACTCCACGGTGAACTTGGCGTCCTGCTGGGCGGTCACCTTGAAGCCGTAGGTCTTCAGCGCGTCGGCGAAGCCCTTGCTGCGGTCCTGGGTCAGCGGCAGCGTGGCGATGCCCTGGATCTCCAGGATGACCGGGTTGGAGACGCCCTTGTCCTTCAGCGTCTTGCCGATCTGGTGTCCGGCGGCCACACCCATGCCGTAGTTGTCCCCTCCGATCCAGGCCCGGTACGACAGCTTGTCCGGGAAGACGCGGTCCACGTTGACCACCGGGATGCCCGCGTCCATGGCCTGCCGGGCGACCTGGTTGAGCTGCTGGCCGTCGTTCGGCAGGATCACCAGCACGTTGACCTTCGCCTGGATCAGCGACTCCACCGCCGAGATCTGCTGGTTGATGTCGTTGGTCGGCTCGACCGGCTTGAATTCGACGTCGGTGTACTGCTTGGCCGCGTCTGCCGCGTTCTTGCTGATGGCGGCGATCCAGCCGTGGTCGGCGGCCGGGGCCGAGAAGCCGATGACGACCTTCTCGCCAGGGGCGTCGTTGCCTTCCTTGGCCGCGGGAGCGGCGGCGGGCGCGCTCGACTGCTGGGTGGCGACCGGCTCGTTGCTGGTGCAGGCGCTGATGAGCGCACCCGCTCCGAGGGCGGCGCCGCTGAAGAGGAAGCCGCGCCGGGCGACGTTCTTGTCCATGTCTGCTCTCTCCTTGCTGAAGCCGGAAGGCTTGCGATCCGGCCCTGGTGTCAGGTGGGTGTTCTGAGGCTTCGCCGCTGCAGCAGCACGGCGGCGACGATGATCGCGCCCTTGGCGATGAGCTGGTCGGCGGTGTTCAGGCCGTTCAGGATGAACAGGTTGGTGATCACAGTGAAGATCAGCAGACCGAGGATCGATCCGATGATCGTGCCCCGGCCGCCGCTCAGCAGCGTCCCGCCGATGATCACCGCGGCGATCGCGTCCAGCTCGTACAGGTCGCCGTGGGTGGACGAACCGGTCGTGGTCCTGGCCATGATCAGCACCGCGGCGATCCCGCAGCACAACCCCGACAGGGCGTACAGCAGCAGCGTGTGCCTGCGCACGTCGATGCCGGCCAGGCGAGCGGCCTCGGGGTTGCCGCCCACCGCGTACGTGCGCCGGCCGAACGTCGTGCGGTTGAGCACCAGCCAGCCGAGCAGCACCACCAGCGCGAACACGTACACCAGCAGCGGCAGCCCGAGCACCCGTGTGGTCGACAGGCTCACGATCATCGAGTTGTCCTGGTGCACGAGCTGCGTGCGCTGGTTGGACATCCGCTGCGCCAGACCGCGCGCGGCCACCATCATCGCCAGCGTCGCGATGAACGGCACCATCCGGCCGTAGGCGATCAAGATCCCGTTCAGCAGGCCCGCGCCGGTGCCCACCAGCACCGCGCAGGCGATCATCACGACCGGCCCGTAGGACTGGGTCGCCAGCGTGGTCGCCCACACCGACGCCAGCGCCATCAGCGCTCCCACCGACAGATCGATGCCGCCACCGATGATCACGAACGTCATGCCAACAGTGATCACACCGATGGTCGAGGCCAGCGCCAGGATGCTCACCATGTTCGAGGAGGTGGCGAAGTTCTCCGGCCTCGTCACCAGTCCCACGATCGCCAGCAGTACCAACGCCGCGACCAGCCCCAGATGCCGGACCTCACCCAGCCGGCCGAACCGCCCGCCGGGTCCCGCCGCCCTCAATCGCGGGCCTGTCGGCGCGGCCTGATCAACCTCGGTCATGCGATGCTCCTTCGGTGGGGGGATTCGCCACATCGGATCCTGGCCTCGGTCCTGCGGAGGCCATCACCAGGTCGAGCACCCGGTGCTCGTCCAGGTCCTCGGCCGGCGCCTCATGGACGATCCGGCCCTCGCGGATGACCAGCACCCGGTCGGCCAGGCCCAGCACCTCGGGCACCTCGCTGGACACCAGCAGCACGCCGATGCCGTCGTCGGCGAGCTTGCGCACCAGCGCGTACAGCTCGGCCCGGGCGCCCACGTCCACACCCCGGGTGGGCTCGTCCAGCAGCAGCAGCTTGCGGTCCTCGGCCAGCCAGCGTCCCAGCACCGCCTTCTGCTGGTTGCCGCCCGACAAGGTCCTGATCGGGCGGCGCGGATCGGGCGGGCGGATGTCGAGCGCCCGCGACAGCCGTTCGGCCTCGGCGAACTCGGCCCGGCGGTCGAGCCAGCCCAGCCACCGCGGCCTGGTGTAGCGGCTCAGGCTCGCCAGCGTGATGTTCTGCGCGACGGGGTGGTCCAGCAGCAGCGCCTGCGCCTTGCGCTCCTCGGGGGCCAGGCCCATGCCCATCCGCACCGCGCGGGTCGTGCTGCCCGGCCGCACCGTCCGCCCGTCGAGCACGACCCGGCCGCGGGCCCGCCGCGCGCCGTAGATCGCCTCGATGATCTCGCTGCGACCGGAGCCGACCAGGCCGGCCAGGCCGACGATCTCCCCGGCCCTGATGCTGAACGACACGTCCGCGAACCGGCCGGGCAGCGTCAGGTTCTCCACCCGCAGCACCTCGGGCCGCTCCTCGGGGGCGGTCCTGCCGGGCCGGGGCGGGAAGACGTACTCGACGTTGCGGCCGGTCATGAGCGCCACGATCTTCGAGGTCGGGGTCTCCTTGGCCGCCAGCCCCACCGCGACCGTGCGGCCGTCCTTCAGCACGGTGACCCGGTCGCCGATCTCGCGGATCTCCTCCAGCCGGTGGGAGATGTAGATCACCGCCACCCCCTGGGAGGTGAGGTCGCGGATCACCCGGAACAGGTTGCCGACCTCGTCGTGGTCCAGCGCGGCCGACGGCTCGTCCATGATGATCAGCCGGGCCGAGTGCGACAGCGCCCTGGCCATGCTGACGATCTGCTTGTGAGCCGGCGACAGCCGGCCCACCTCGGCCCGGGGGCGGATCTCGCCGTGCCCGAGCCGCTCGAGCAGCTCGGCCGCCGCCCGGTCGCCCTCGGCCCGGCGGGAGAAGCCGAAGGTCGCCGGCTCGTGGCCGAGGAAGATGTTCTCCGTCACGCTCAACCCGTCCACCAGGTCGAGCTCCTGGTAGATGGTGGCGATCCCGTGGCCCATCGCCGCGGTCGGCGGCGCCAGCCGTACGGGCGAGCCGTCGAGCAGCACCTCGCCCTCGTCGGGTTCGTGGGCACCGGACAGGATCTTGATGAGCGTGGACTTCCCGGCGCCGTTCTGGCCGAGCAGGCAGTGCACCTCGCCGGCTCTGACCTCAAGGTCCACACCGTCCAGGGCGCGCACGCCCGGGAACTGCTTGACGATTCCCCGCATCACGAGCAGCGATGACGAGTCGGATGGTGACCGCGGCACAGGGGCCTCCCTCGATGACGGTGTGGCCGTGCCCCACCTGATGGGCCCGCCTGGTGGCCCCGCCCGCCTGACGGCGCCGGTGGGCACCGCCGCGACGGCACCGAGGTCGGCGTCAACGGTGCCGGTGCGGCCCGGATGACCGATCAGGCGGGCGGGACGTTCTGGGTGGGGAAAGGGCACGGGAAAAGGGACACGGGGGTTTCCCGTCCGCCTGACCGCATGCCCCATGGCCGCGGCACGCGAGACGGGCGGGATGTGCCGAGGCGGTGCGGAACAGGACGGTCAGGCGGACGAGAGGTTCAGGTAGCGGGCGGTAGATCGGGACCGCGTGGCGGACACGCGGATCAGGCTGACTGTGGCGATCAGGCCATCGGGGTTCCCTCGACAACTCCGATGGTGGGAGACGTTCGGATCGAGATGCTTGTGGGGTCGGACAGTGCTCGTTCGACGACGACTCCGGCCGCTCCGCGGGAGGCGGCGCCGAAGCCGAGGTCGGAGGCGACGAACCGGCAGCGCTCGACGGCGTCGCTCATGCCCAGGCGTGCCAGCGCCTGCTGCGCCGCGGGGATGAGCAGGTCGGCGAGTCGCGCGAAGTAGCCGCCCAACACGATCACCCGTGGGTTGAAGAGGTTGACCAGCATGGCGGCCCCGATGCCGAGCCAGCGGCCCACCTCCGCGGCGGCGGCGTCGACGCGGGGATCTCCCTCGGCCCGTCGCTGCTCGATCTCGGCCAGCCGCTCCTCCGGGTCGCGGACGACCTGCGGGCCGGTACCGTACGCGCGGTCAGGTGTGGCCATGCGGACCAGCGCGGCCAGCCCGACCTTGGTCTCCCAGCAGCCGGCCCGGCCGCAGCGGCACGGCTCGCCGGAGGGATCGATCATGACGTGGCCGACCTCCCCCGCGAATCCGTCCGCCCCGCCCAGCAGCCGGCCGCCGGCGATGACGCCGCCGCCGATGCCCACCTCGCCTGTGAGGTAGACCAGGTCGGAGGTGCCCGCCGCGACGCCCGAGGTGTACTCGGCGAGGGCGGCGAGGTTGGCGTCGTTGTCCACCGCGACGGGGATGTCCGCGGCGATGTTCGCGCGGGACAGCCGCTCCGCGACCGCCACCCCGCGCCAGCCGAGGTTAGGGGCGACGACGACGGTGCCGGTGGTGGTGTCGATCAGGCCGGGGACGGCCACGGTGATCCCGGCCGGCGCGATCCCGAGCCGGTCGAGGTCGGCGACGGTCCTCTCGGCCATGCGGGCCAGCTCGTCCAGCGAGCGTTCCGGGCCGGAGCCCATGGCGTCGAAACCGATGCGCCGGTCGATGATCACCCTGCCGGCCAGGTCGGTGGCGATCGCGGCGATGTAGTCGACGTTGACTTCCATGCCGAGGGCGCCGACCCGGGAGCCGTCCAGGGTGAGCGCGACACCCGGGCGGCCGACGGAGCCGGCGTGCTGCGGCCCCATCTCCTTGACCAGTCCGCGCCCCTGCAACTCGCTCACCAGGCTGGTGACGGTCGCCTTGTTCAGCCCGGTCGCGGCGGCCACGGCCGATCGGGTGCACGGGCCGCACGCGCTGACGTGACGCAGCACGAGGGCGAGGTTGGAACGGCGCACGGTGGCCTGGTCCGCGGGAACTCCCGCGGACCCGCCGCGACTCATCGAGTCGGTCGCGTGGCCGTCGGCCCGGCTGTGGTCCACGCGCCCCTCCTCGATTAGTTCAGACGGCTAGCCGAATTAAAGGCACGACTGCCTGCGGGCACAAGGGTTAAATCGTTCGTAACTTGCATAACGTTCCGGTAACTGAGGCGAGTAACGTGGCTGAAGTGCACGTAAGTGAGCGATGCCAACTCGTTACGCACTTGAGGGGTGCGGGGTCGGACATCCCCGTGTTACAACCCTGATTAATTGATCTGGGAGAGAAACAAACGGGCAGGTGGTGCGGATGGCGTACAGACTGTCCCGCTCCCGCGTCCCGGGCGGCGCCGCGCCGACGGGTCCCGCCACGCTGCGCCGGGCTAACCTCTCGCTGGTGCTGCGCGAGCTGCGCGACCACACCTCCCTGTCCCGTGCCGAGATCGCGCAGGCGACCGGGCTGCACCGGGCCACCGTCTCCAACCTCATGGCCGAGCTCCTGGAACGGCGGCTGGTGCGGGAGGTCGGCGTCGAGCACGTGGGGGCGATCGGCCGTCCACGACGGGGGGTGGCACTGCACGGCGCGCACGTCGGCGCCCTGGGCATGGAGATCAACGTCGACTACATCGCGGTCCACGGCACCGATCTCAGCGGCCGGAGCCTGGTCGAGCGCCGGCTGGTTCACGACGCGATGGGCAGCGGCCCGGACAGCGCCGTGCGCCGGCTCGGACTCGTGGCCAAGGAGGCCGTGGAGGCGATGCGGCGGGCCGGAGCCGTCCCCTCCGGCATCGTGGTGGCCGTCCCGGGACTCGTGGACGTGACACGCGGCGTCGTGACACTCGCGCCGAACCTCCACTGGCGCGACCTGCCCCTGGCCGAGCAGCTGAGCTCCATGCTCGGCCCGCGGAGCGTGCCGGTGCGGGTGGACAACGACGCGAACCTCGCCGCCCTGGCCGAATACACCTCCGGCGTCGCCGCCGGCACGCCCCACCTGGTCTATCTCACCGGAGAGGTGGGCGTGGGCGGCGGCATCATCTCGGACGGCGAGCTTCTGCGCGGCGCGGACGGATTCTCCGGCGAGGTCGGGCATCTGCGGGTCGACCCCAACGGTGACCGATGCGGCTGTGGCCGCATCGGCTGCTGGGAGACCAAGGTCGGCCTGGCCGCGCTCGTCCGCGCGGCCATGCCCGAGCAGGCGTATGGGCTGCCCGGCATGCCGGTGCCCGACCCCGACGAACGGGTGGCCGACATCGCCAGAGGGCTGGCCTCGGGCGACCGGCGGATGATGACGGCGGTGGCGCAGGTAGGCGAGTGGCTCGGGCTCGGCGGCTCGATCCTGGCCAACCTGTTCAACCCGCGAGTGATCGTCATCGGCGGCTACTTCGCCTCACTGGCCCAGTGGCTGCTGCCGCACGCGCAAGATCAGCTGCGCCGGCTCGTGGTGGCCGCTCCCGCCGTCCAGTGCCGATTCGTCGCCTCCACGCTCGGCTTCGGCGCCGCCTCCCGGGGCGCCGCGAGCATGGTGGTCAACCACATCATCGACGATCCGACGATCTTGGATTCACTCCCCAGGCCGGCATCTTAGCGACGGCCCCACAGACCTGGAGAGGGCACCCTCCAGCAACCGCAACATCCGCTACCACCCAGTGGCAACAAGCGCGGCGGCGCGCGCCTTGCTGACGTCCCCCCGGTCAGGAAGGGTTTCCATGTCACCACGTCCTCGAACATGGGCGCGGGCGGCGGGACTGCTGAACGCGGTCCTGCCAGCGAGCGGACGACGCCCGAGACGGCGCACCGCTACCACGATGGCCTTAGCCCTCGTCGCCCCTTTCCTCACGCTCCTCGCGGCGCCAATGAGCGCCGAGGCCGCCACGGCCGCGGAGCCCGCCTTCAAAGTGCTCGTCTTCTCCAAGACGACCGGCTTCCGGCACGACTCGATCCCCGAGGGCATCGCAGCCGTGCAGAAGCTCGGCCAGGAGAACAACTTCGCGGTCGACACGACCGAGGACAGCGCCCTGTTCACCGACCAGAACCTGGCTCAGTACCAGGCCGTGATCTTCATGTCCACGACCGGTGACCCGCTGGGCACGCAGGAGCAGAAGGACGCCTTCCAGCGCTACATCCAGCGCGGCGGCGGCTTCGTGGGCGTCCACGCCGCCGCCGACAGCGGGTACAACTGGGCCTGGTACGGCAAGCTGGTCGGGGCGTACTTCAAGCAGCACCCGGCGATCCAGCAGGCCACGGTCAAGGTCGAGGACCCGGCCCACCCGTCGACCAAGGGCCTGCCGACGACCTGGACCCGTACCGACGAATGGTACGACTACCAGGCGAACCCGCGTGGCACGGTCCACGTGCTGACGTCGATGGACGAGAAGTCCTACACCGGCGCCACCATGGGCGCCGACCACCCGAACACGTGGTGCCAGGACTTCGACGGCGGCCGTTCGTGGTACACCGGGCTCGGCCACCTCAAGGAGAACTACAGCGAGCCCAACTTCCTGAAGCTGCTCCTCGGCGGCATCCAGACCGCCGCCGGCGCCGTCAAGGCCGACTGCTCGGCCTCGCAGAGCAGCAGCTTCGAGAAGGTCACGCTCGACGACAACACCTCGAACCCGATGATGCTGGACGTCGCCAAGGACGGCCGGGTCTTCTACATCGACCGCCTCGGCGAGGTCAAGATCATCAAACCGGCCGGCGGCACGGTGACGGCGGCGAAGCTGAACGTCTTCACCGCCAACGAGAGCGGCCTGCTCGGGCTGACGCTCGACCCCGGCTTCGACTCCAACCACTGGGTCTATCTCTACTACTCGCCCACCGGGACGAACGTCGACCGGCTGAGCAGGTTCACCGTCACCGGTGACACCGTGGACCTGACGAGCGAGAAGAAGATCCTCGACGTCCCGGTGCAGCGGGCCGAGTGCTGCCACCACGGCGGCGGCATGGTGATGGACCCCAAGACCGGCAATCTCTGGCTGGGCACGGGCGACAACACCAACCCGTTCGCCTCCGACGGCTACGCGCCGATCGACGAGCAGTCCGGCCGCGCCAACTGGGACTCCCAGCGCACCGCGGGCAACACCAACAGCCTGAGCGGCAAGCTGCTGCGGATCCACCCCGAGGCCGACGGCACCTACACCGTCCCGGCCGGCAACCTGTTCGCGCCGGGCACGGCGAAGACCAAGCCGGAGATCTACGGCATGGGCCTGCGCAACCCGTTCCGCATCGGTCTCGACCCGAAGACCGGCAACATCATGCTCGGTGAGTACGGTCCCGACGCCAACGCGGCGAGCTCCACCCGGGGTCCGCAGAACACGGTCGAGTGGAACCTCATCACGAAGCCGGGCAATTTCGGCTGGCCGTACTGCATCGGCAACAACACCCCGTACGTCGACTACAACTTCGCCACCAAGCAGTCGGGGTCGCCGTTCAACTGCGCCGCGCCGGTCAACGACTCGCCGAACAACGACGGCCTGACCAGCCTGCCGCCGGTGATCCCGGCGACGATCTGGTACCACTACGCGGCCGACCCGCAGAACTTCCCGGAGCTGAGCGGCGGCGCGCCGATGGGCGGCCCGGTCTACCGCTCCGACCCGAACCTGCAGTCGGACGTGAAGTGGCCGGCGTACTGGGACGGCAAGGCCATCTTCGGTGAGTGGAACAACGACAAGGTGTGGTCGTTCCAGCTCGACGAGACCGGCAGCAAGCTCGTCGAGATGAACCCGATCCTCGGCTCCCTGTCGTTCAAGAAGCCGATGGACATGAAGTTCGGCCCCGACGGCGCGCTCTACATGATCGAGTGGGGCTCCGGCTTCGGCGGCGACAACGCCGACTCCGGCATCTACCGCATCGCGTACACCAAGGGCACCCGCCCGCCGATCGCCCGTGCCACGGCGGACAAGACCGACGGGCCCCTGCCGCTGACGGTCAAGTTCTCCAGCGAGGGCAGCCGGGACCCGGAGGGCAAGACACTCTCCTACGCCTGGGACCTCGACGGTGACGGTGACACCGACTCCACCGAGCCCAACCCCACCTTCACCTACGAGAAGGGCGGCGATTACAGCGTGGTCCTGACCGTCAGGACCCCCGACGGCAAGACCGCCACCGCCAGCGTGTCGATCACCGCGGGCAACACCCGTCCCACCGTCAAGGTGGACGTCCCGCCGAACGGCGCCTTCTTCGAGTTCGGCGACCAGGTGAAGTTCAAGGTCACCGTCACCGACCCCGAGGACGGCACGATCGACTGCGAGAAGGTCAAGATCCAGGCGATCCTCGGCCACGACAGCCACGGCCACCCGCTCGACCAGCTCAAGGGCTGTGAGGGCACCCTGCAGACCCAGCAGGCCGGCCACGGAGAGTACGACAACCTCTTCTACGCCATCGAGGCCAGCTACACCGACGCGGGAGCCAACGGCGCCGGACCGCTGACCGGGCGGGGCCAGATCATCCTGGAGCCCAAGCGCAAGCAGGCCGAGCACTTCGCGCGGACCGGCCGGGTGGCCGACGGCAAGGGCACCGACGCCGCCGGCGTCCAGGCGGAGAGCACGACCGACCCCCAGGGCGGCAACCAGCACATCGCCTTCATCCAGGACGGCGACTGGTGGTCGTTCGACCCGGTGAACCTGTCGAACGTCACCGCGATCCGGCTCCGGGCCTCCTCGGGCGGAGCCGGCGCAACCGTGCAGGTCCGGGCGGGCAACCCCGAGACCGGCACTCTGGTCGGCAAGGTCGACGTGCCGCCCACCGGCGGCTGGCAGACGTTCACCGACGTCACGCTCGACCTGACCAGCCCACCGACCGAGAGCGGACCGCTGTACTTCGTCGTGCGCAAGCCGGCGAGCGCGGCCGACAACGCCTACCTGGCCAACGTCAACTGGGTCGACTTCGTCGGCAAGGGCGCCACGGACAACCAGCATCCGGCCGTGACCGCGACGGCGACCCCGGCGGCGGGCGTCGCCCCGCTGAAGGTCGCCTTCAAGGCGACGGCCACCGACCCCGAAGGCGACCCGATCACCTACAAGTGGAACTTCGGGGTGACCGGCGCGCCGGAACCCACCACGGCCGAGGCGAGCTACACCTACACCGCACCGGGCAGCTACACGGCCACGGTGACCGCGACCGACGACAAGGGCGCCTCGGCCACCGCCCGGGTCCCGGTCAAGGTGGACGCGCCGGCCACGGTCTGCTTCACCGGCCGTTCCGACGACTTCCTGGGCACCGGGCTCGACCGTGGCCGCTGGTCGGTCATCCGGGAGAACCAGGACCTCAGGGTCGCGGACGGCAAGCTCGTGATCCCGACCTCGACCACCGACATCTACAGCACGGGCGGCAACACGCCGAACATCGTCGTGCAGCCGGCGCCGTCGGGCGCGTGGACCGCCACCGCCAAGCTCACGCTGGACGCGCGTGACGCGTACCAGCAGGCGGGGCTGCTCATCTACGGCGACGACGACAACTACGCCAAGATGGTGCTCGAGGCGCGGTCGACCTCGGGTTCCGACCACTCCAGCCGCATCTTCCAGTTCATCCGGGAGGAGAACGGCAGCCCGAACGAGGTGTCGCAGAGCAACTCGGCCAACCTCGGGGACTCCTACCCCGACACGGTGTACGTGCGGTTCGTCAGCGACGGCACGAACATCACCGCCCACTACTCCTCGGACGGCACCACGTTCACCGCGATGCCGCAGACCAAGGCGCTCGCCGGGATCGCCAACCCCAAGATCGGCCTGATCTCGCTGGCCGGGGCCGGCCACCCGGTGGTGGACGCGTCCTTCGACTGGTTCCACATCACGCCGGACGACAAGGCGACGGCGCCGGCCCCGGACGACGAGTTCGACGGCACCGCGCTCGACGCCTGCCGCTGGAACGCGGTCGTGCGCCCCGACGCCACGGCGGCGCGCGTCGCCAACGGCAAGCTGGCGCTCGACACCACGACCGGTGACATCTACGGGACCAGCAACAGCGGCCCGAAGAACTTCATCCTCCAGACGGCGCCGAGCGGCGACTGGACGCTGGAGACCAAGCTGGACGCCTCTGCGCTCAACGAGCAGTACCAGCAGGGCGGCCTGATGGTGTACACCGGCGACGACGACTACGTGAAGCTCGACTTCCTGACCACCAACGCGGCAGGCTCGACGGTGGCTCGGGGCATCGAACTGCGCAGCGAGGTCGGCGGCACCGTGCAGAACCCGCAGCCGCAGGTGAACAACCTCACCGGCGGCGTGTGGTGGCTGCGGCTGAAGAAGGCGGGCACCACCTACACCGGCTCCTACTCCTCCGACGGTCAGACCTGGACGGATCTCTCCGCGCCGGTGGAGAACACCGCGGTGGCCACCGGCGCGAAGGTCGGCGTGTACACCATCGGCACCAGCCAGTCGGCGTCGAAGACGGTCACGTTCGACTACTTCCACCTGACCAAGGCGGGCTCGGGCGGGGACAGGACCGCGCCCGTGACGACGGCGACGACCGATCCGGAGCAGCCGGCGGGCGGCACGTTCACCGGTCCGGTGTCGGTCACGCTGAAGGCCACCGACGAGGCCGGCGGCAGCGGGGTCGACAAGACCGAATACCAGCTCGACGGCGGCGCCTGGACCGCCTACACCGGGCCGGTCACCGTGACCGGCGACGGGCAGCACGAGCTGAAGTACCGCTCGGCCGACAAGGCGGGCAACGTCGAAGAGGCCAGGACGCTGACGCTGACGATCTCGGCGCCCGCGCCGCAGGTCAAGCTGACGGTCTCCGCCTCGTCCCGCTGCATCGGCACCTCGGCGTACGTGGCGGTCACGGCCGTCAACGGCTCGGACGTGCCGGCGACGGTGACGCTGACCACCCCGTTCGGTTCGAAGACCGTGGCCGACGTGGCCCCGGGCAAGCAGGCGTACCAGTCCTTCAACAGCCGGGCCGGGCAGATCGACGCGGGCACGGTGACCGTGAAGGGGACCGCGACGATCGGCGGCAAGCAGGTCAGCTCGTCGTACGACGCCGCCTATCCGGCGATCAGCTGCCGCTGACCGCCGACAGCAGAACCGGGGCCGGCCGGCCGACCAGCCGGCCGGCCCCACCCCCTCAATGGAGCGAACACATGAAAACGAACAGGATGACGCAGATGCTCGCCGCGGCGGTGCTCGGTGTCGCGCTCGCCGCCGCCGGCGCCGGCGTGGCCGGTCCCGCGGTGGCGGAGGACGACCCCGACAACGGCATCGACGTGTCGGTGACGATCGAGCCGAAAACCACTCCCGGTCAGGTGTCGATGACCGTCGCCGACAACGGCGGAGTGGCCCTGCGGGAGGACGGCTCCAACGCCGCCGCCCGCCAGTTCGTCGGCACCCTGCCGACGGTCACGGTGACCGACACCCGCCGGCCCGAGGACATCCCCGCCGGTGACTTCTGGGCGGTCGTCGGCCAGGCCGGCGAGTTCACCGCGACGAGCGGTTCGGCGCCGCCCATCGGCCCGCAGTATCTGGGCTGGCGGCCGCGCCTGCTGAGCGACTCCTCCTCCGGGGCGGTGGAGGCCGGTGAGCCCGTCTCCAGCGTCATCTCGGACGGCTCGGGAGCGCCCACCGTCGGTCTGCAGGGGCAGGAGCTGCTGGTGTCGACGGCGAACTCCGCCGACGAGATCGGCAGCTGGCAGGTCAACGCCGAACTCGCGCTGCGCACTCCCGCCGACGTCGCCGCCGGCGAGTACCACTCGACTCTGACGCTCTCCCTCTTCAACCAGTCCTGAACCGGAGGCAGGACGCCATCGCCCGCTCTGGGCGTCCGGGACCTGTGCCGGCCTGGCGCAGGTCCCGGACGGCCACGATGAGACTGGAGACCCTCTGTTGACCACAAGCCGTCCGCGAGGCGCCCTCGCCCACCTCGCCGTCCTACCCGCTGCCGGTGTCGCCCTGCTGGTCGCCGTCCTGGCCACCATGGTCGCGTTCGCGACCCCGTCGGACGCCGACACCACCTGGTCGGTCGTTCCGGCCAGCGCCGACGGTCCTGACGGCCGCGGCGTCATCGACCTCGAACTCGCCGGCGGACAGCAGGTGGTCGAGCATGTGGCGGTCATCAACCGCTCCACTCAGCCGGTCGACTTCGCGATCGACGCCAACGACGGCTACCTGACCGCCAAGGGCTACTTCGACATGCGGCCCTCGGACGCGAAACCGACCGACGGCGGCTCCTGGATAGCGGTTCCCGAGAGGGTGACCATCGCCGCCGGGGCCACCTCCGTCGTGCCGGTGACGGTGTCGATCCCCCAGAACGCGACGCCTGGCGATCACCCCGCGGGTGTGACCGCGTCCCTGGATACCGTCTCCGGTCAGGTACGGGTCCAGAACCGGGTGGGCGTCCGCCTGAACATCCGCGTCACCGGCGGCTATGTGGCCAAGGCGGCGGTCACCGACGTGCGAGCCGAGTACACGGGATCGTGGAACCCCTTCGCCGCCGGATCCGTCGAGGTGACCTACACCGTGGCCAACGTCGGCAACGTCCGGCTGGTCACGGAGAACCAGGTCCTGACGTCCACGCTCGTGGGCGAGAACACCTGGACCGACCCGTCCCCGGCCAAGGCCAGGGAGCTCATGCCGGGCGGCAGCCGCACGTTCGTCGCACGGGTGCCCGGCACGTGGCCGCTAGGACCCATCAGCACGGCGGTCACGGTGCTCCCCTCGCCCGCGGGCAAGCCGATCCCGGGCGTCACCGCCCAGCGGACGGCGATCGACACCACGGTCTGGGCCCTGCCGTGGCCGCAGCTCGCCCTCCTCGTCCTCCTCGTCCTCGCCCCCTTCGCCGTCCGGCTGGCCGCCGCCTGGCGCCGCAGGCGCATCAAGAAGCTGATCATGCTCCACACCAAGGGCACGCCTCAGGAGGCGTGAGCGCCATCGACATCCGCCCTCAGGAGGTGGCGACCATCACGAACCGACCCAGGCAACCGGCCCCCGCACAGGGTGCGGCGTGGGCCCGCGTGCTCGCCCTCGCGGTCGCGTTCGCGCTCGGCGCGATCGTCGCCGGCGGCGGGGTGTTCGCGCTGACCCGGCCGGACTCGATCGAGCGGACGGCCGACCGTCTCCGTGCCGAGTCCGCCCTCCGCGACAGAACGCAGATCAAGACCCTGACCGAGCTGGCCCGCAGCACGCGGGCCCGGCTCCTCCCCGTGCTCGACGGGCTGAGCCTGGCCATGCCGGCCGACGGCACCGCGGGGCCCGTCGCGGTGACCGCCGCCGACGTCGGGACCTGGCGGCAGGCGGCCGCCGCGGCCGTCCAAGGCTTCGCCGACCCGCCGTCCGGTGAGACCGCCACCAACGTGGCGCGGTCGAGTCTCGCCTCCGCCGTACGGCAACTCGCCACGACCGTCGACACCTACGCGGCCGCGCGGGACATGGCAGGACCTGCCCGCGCCGCCGCCATGGACCTGGCCGTACGGCAACGCGCCGACGCGCTCTTCACCTGGTCGGTCGGAGCCACCGCTCTCGACGCCGTGAACGTCGACGCGGGCTACGGCCACCAGCACGTGTTCCTACCGACATCACCCGGCGAAGGGGCGCTCACCCCCGACACCGAACCCGAGGGGAGTCACGACTCGTGAACAAGGCACCGGCATACGTCCTCACCGTCCTGCTCACCGCCCTGCTGTCCGGGCTCACGATGGTGCTCGGCGCACCGGCGGCCTCCGCCCACGGCGGGCCGATCAAGCTGGAGGTGACGGGAGACGGCGCCGACAACGTCAACGTGCTGGTCACGTACAAGAAGGACAACCATCCCGTAACGGAGATCGTCGAGGCCACGCTGAAGGCGACCTCGGCGGACGGCCGTTCCTTCGGGCCGGTGCCGCTCAGGTCGGCGCCCGAGGGCCAGAACCTCTACCACTCCGCCGAGCCGCTGCCGAGCGGCGAGTGGCGGGTCACCGTGACCGCGACCGAGCCCTCCAAGGCGAAGGCGACGGTGAAGGTGAAGGCGGGCGTCATCGCCGCCTCACCCGTGTCGGCGACCGCCCCCGCAACGGGCCAGGCGACGGCCCCCGCAACGGGTCAGGCGACGGCGCCCGGGCGGGACAAGGCCGCCGCGCCGGCGTCCGCGATGGACGACCAAGGTGCGATGGGGACTCCCCTCAAGATCGGCATCATCGTCCTCGCGGCGCTCGTCGCCCTCGCGGCCTGGCTCGCCCTCGCCCGGCGGCACCGCACGGGCGTCCGGCGCTGACGTCCGCAGTGAGCCCCCGGAGGGGTCTGCCATTTGTGCCCCATGCTGATGAAAGATCCACCGTAGGAGAGCAGGAGTGAGTGATGGCCCGAGTGCTTCTTCTGACCGCCTGTGAACCTCGCATTCGCCGACGTGCGCCCTGAGGGCTGTCAGGCGCTGGTGATCCCGGGCGGCCGCGCGCCGGAGTACATCCGCACCGCCCAGGTGACGCCTTTGTGCCAGGCGACGGCCACGCCGGTGGCGACCTGAACCGTCACCTCCGGCGGCCCTATGCGCTCATGGCTTCCCGGTGCGGGGCCGGACCACCGCGACCGGGCACGTGGCATGGTGCAGCACGCCGTGGCTGACCGAGCCGAGCAGCGCGGAGGCGAAACCGCCCAGCCCGCGCGAGCCGACCACGACCAGATCAGCCGTGGTCGAGGCCTGGCTGAGGGCGGGCACCGGATGCTCTCTCGCCTGCTGTTCCAGGATCTCGACGTCAGGGTTCTCCGCGCGCCACTGGGTCATCCGCTCCCGCGCCGTACGTGCCTCCTCCTGGAAGGCGTCCTCCAGCAGGAGACCGTAGTCCGGGGCATAGGCCGAGACGACCGGCGCCTGGCACGCGTGAACGGCGAGCAGCTGGGCGTGGCGGGCACGCGCCTGCTCGATGGCGTACGCCATGGCCTCCCGCGCGCTCTCTGAGCCGTCCTCGCCGACCACGACCCGGCCGTGCTCCGTGGCGGCGGGCCCGCGGACGACGACGACCGGTCCCTGGGCGTGCCCGGCGACCGCCAGCCCGACCGAGCCGAGCACCAGTTCGGCGAATCCCCCCGATCCCCGGCCGCCCAGCACCAGGGAATCGGCCGACGCCGACTGGCGGATCAGGGCTTCGACGACGTTCCCCTCGGCCAGCTCGGTGCTCACCTCGACCTCCGCGCTGATCGCGCGAGCGCTGTCAGCGGCGGCCTCCAGCACGCCGTGCCAGTACGTCCTGCTGTCGAAGCCGCGCGACGTGCGTCCGCACACATGTACGGCCTTGAGCGGCAGCCGCCTGCGCCGGGCGTCGGCCGCCGCCCACTCCACCGCCGCTCTCGCGCACTCGGAGCCGTCCACGCCGACCACGATCGGTCCGGCCATCACCGGGCCTCCTTCACAGAGCCATCCCCTGCCCTCCCCCTTCCCGAAACGGACATTGGCGCACATAGCTCCGTCACGGAGCCGGAGCCTGCCATCGCCGGTAGGCGGCCACGGCGGCCACGGCGGCCGGAAGAGGCGGGAAATGTCGCATCAAACGAGCAGCGCGGCGCGTGAGCACTCAGTCACGATCCGTACGGCCGGGGGTCATCCTTCCGTCACCACCGCGACCGGGCAGGGAGCATGCTGCAGAAGGAAGTTCGCCGCGCCGAAATGAGCGGACCGTCCGCGCCCGACGACCATGAGCGTCCAGCGCTCGTGGGTCTCCCCCTGCTGGATGCGGACCTCAGGACGGCGGCGCGCCCACGCCGCCAGGTCGGCCGAGGCGGACACCGGAACCCGGCGCAGTGCGGCCTCGTCGAATGCGAACTCCAGGACGGACGCGCCGGGCTCTTTGTCGGGGACCACGATGGGCCCCGGATCCGTCTCGGCCGGCATGGGTCCCGGGCCGCGTACGACGATCACCGGGCAGTCGGCGTGCGCGGCGACGTATCCGGCCACCGAGCCGACGACGGCTCTGGGCAGCGCGCTCAGCCCGCGGGAGCCCACCACGACGAGCGCGGCGTCGCCGGAGAGCTCGACCAGGCGCTGGGCGGCGGGACCCTCGTACAGGTCGGTCTCCACGCGTACGCCCGCACTGGTCGAGCGGGCGCAGTCGGCGCCGTGCCACAGCACGTGCTCGGCCGCCTTGCGCAGGTGGGCCTTGGCGTCCTCCTCCGCCTCGCCGTACGGCCACTGCCAGGCGTGGGCGACGGTCAGCGGCAGCTTCCGCAGCTCCGCCTCGTCCAGCGCCCAATCCAGGGCCTGCACCGAGAAGTCGGAGCCGTCGTAGCCGAGCACGATGCGGTTCATGGGTTCCTTTCGCCAGCCCATGGCAGCCAGTCTCCGCTCGGGCGGAGCCGCCCTGTAGGGCCATGCGGCCCGGCCCCGCGGGACGTTGGTCCCACACGAACGCGCTTCCACGACGACGGTCACGGCCGAGCCCCCGGGAGCCCACCACCGGTTCGGCCGCCCGCGAGGCCGGAGGTCACCCCTCCTTGATCGCGGCCTCCACCAGGGCACGTGCGGCCCAGGTGATGACCTCCTCTTCGGCCTGCGGGTCGTCAAGGCCGCGGACGTCGCGCAGCGCGATCTGCCCCTCCCAGCCGACCACGATGGTCAGAGCTGAGATCAGGCGCTGGAATGACTGCTCGCCCAGGGTGCCGCGGAGCGGTTCGCAGGCCTTCTCCAGCCATTCCACCCGGCGGGGTGCCCGCCTCGGGGCGTCCGGCTCTTGACTGTCGTTCGCCGACGGATCGACGGTCAGGCGGATCAGCCGGCGGCCCAGGGGAAGGGATTGCGGCGAGTACGCCAGCAGGGTCCGGATGAGGGCGTCCACGCGGGCTGCGGGGTCATCGGCCAGCGTGGGGTCGGCCAGCGCCTGCTCGACCGGGGGCTCGTTGATCGCGGCGGCGGTCGCGTCGACCAGCAGATGGTCGAGGGTCGGAAAGTACATGTACACCGTCCGGCGTGACACGTCGGCGGCGGCGGCGATCTCGTCGATGGACGGCATCGTGCCGCCGGCGCTCAGCCGTACCGCCGCGTCGACGATCGCTCTGCGGGTGCGGCGGCGCTGCGCTTCGCGCCCGCCGCGACGGACTGGAGCGTCACTGGTCATCGTGCCCCCTTGCCCTTCCTGGGTCGGTCGGCGGCCGACTTGACGACCGCTCACAAGATGAGTATATCCTCATGCAGTCATTGCACATGAATGCAATGACTGCATGAGTGTGACTCTGGGAATGAGGCGGAGAACTTCATGAACGACAAGACCGGCATGGACATGACGAACCCGGAGCGGCGGACCTCCGTGCTGATCACCGGGGGCAACAAGGGACTCGGTCTCGAGACGGCCCGGCGGCTCGCCGTGCAGGGATGGAAGATCTTCCTCGGCTCGCGCGACGAGGGCCGGGGGCGGGCCGCCGCCGACAAGCTGGCCGCCGACGGCGCCGACGTGGTCCTGGTCCCCCTGGACGTGACCTCGGACGAGTCGGTCGCCGGCGCGGTACGGCTCGTGCGCGAGCACACCGACCGGCTCGACGTGCTGATCAACAACGCCGGCGCGCCGGGGAGGGCGGTCCCGCCGGCGGAGGCGACCGCCGAGGAGGTCCACTCCGTCTACGACACCAACGTGTACGGCCCGATCAGGGTCACTCACGCGTTCCTGCCCCTGCTGCGGGCGGCGGAGAACCCGCGCGTGGTCATGGTGTCCAGCGGCGTCGGCTCCTTCGCGGTCGTGACCGATCCGCAGCAGCCGGCCTCGGCGATGCACGAGCTGGCCTACAGCTCCTCCAAGGCGGCGCTGAACATGATCACCGTCCGGTACGCCCAGGCACTGCCGGACATCAAGTTCAACGTCGCCACCCCCGGAGAGGTCGCCAACCGCAAGTTCGCGGCCACCGACATGAACCACCACACCGGCCAGCTGACGGTCACCGAGGGCACCGACTCGATCGTCCGGCTCGCGACGCTCGACGCCGACGGGCCGACCGGCATCTTCGTCGACCGCCTCGGCCCCGTCGCCTGGTAACTCGCACCAAGACACTCCACTACCGCACGAAGAAGGGAAAGACATCATGAGCAAGGTCTGGTTCGTCACCGGTTCGTCGCGCGGCCTCGGCCGCACCTTCGTCGAGGCCGCCCTGTCCCGCGGCGACAAGGTGGCCGCGACCGCGCGGAACATCGCGAGCCTTGACGAGCTGGTCGCCGCCTACGGCGACGCGGTGCTCCCGCTGGAGATGGACGTGGCCGACAAGGGCGCCGTCTTCGAGAGCGTCAAGCGGGCCGCCGAGCACTTCGGCCGGCTCGACGTCATCGTGAACAACGCCGGCTACGCCCAGATCGGCGCGATCGAGGAGCTGACCGAGCAGGAACTGCG